>JANXVA010000297.1 GCA_025351875.1 Myxococcales bacterium
GTGCGCGAGGAGGAGCGGGTCGCGGAGGTCCTCACCCTTCGAGTGGAAGCGCGCAGCAGGGTCGTCGGCATACGACGCGTGCACCAGCTGCTCGAGCGGCTCGACGGGAATACCGTAGCCCTCCTCGAGCTGCGAGATCCGCCCGTAGCGCAGGGAGATCCGCACGACCGTCGCGATGAGCGCCTCCTGGCCGAGACATGCGCCCATCCACTCGGCGTCGTGGTTGCCCCAGGTGATGGCGAGGTTACGCTGGCGGCGGAGAGCGTCGATCACGCGGTCGATGCGCGGCCCGCGATCGCCGAGGTCCCCGGCGACGATGACCTCGTACGAAGAGAACGAGCGCAGCACGTGGGCAGTGGAGCGCAGGATCTCGATGCCGCCGTCGTCCTTGATGAAAGGCGCGAGGAGCGCGTCGACGTAGGCCGGATCGCGCGCGAGGAGCGGTGAGAAGAGCAGCTCGTCGAAGACGCCGCTGAGCGCGGGCGGGAAGATCCGGCGCGCGTGCCGCAGCCCGTAGCGGGCCATGAGGACGCGGAGCAGCTCGAGCTCGCGAACGATCGTGTCGCGTACGAAGACCGCGCGTGCCGCCTCGTCGGCGAGCCCGGAAGTCACGCGCTGCCAGGTCTCGCGCGGGTAGTAGACGAGGTTGAGCAACGTCGTCCGCGCGGCCTCGTCGAGGCGCTCGCCGAAGAGGCGCTCGACCAGCGGACGCAGGCTGCCCGAGCCGTTTCGCAGGACGTGCTCGAGCTTCTGGAACTCCCCGTGCACGTCGCTGACGACGTGGATCGTGCCGCGGGGCAACGTGAGGATCGCCGAGAGGTGCGCCGTCTCCGCGAGCGCCGAAGGCACGTCCGGCAAGCGGTAGCTGAGGGCGCGCAGATGGGCGAGCGAAGCGGGCGCAGGCGTCGGCATGGCGGGCTCAGGGTAGCCGATCGCATGGTACGTTGGCGTGACCAGCGTGCGGCTGGTCGGCCAGGGGTGAACGTCATGCGAATGCCTGTGCGAATGCGGTGGTTGGGTCTGCTCGCGTTCGTCCTGATGGCCCCTGCGTGCGCACCGGAAGCGCCGCCGCCGCTCGTGCCGTCGCCCATGCCCTCGGTGCCGCCCGCGCCGCCCCTTCCGCCGCCGCCAGCTCCCCTCGATGACGCGCCGCCACCGAAGCCCGTCATGGCCGATGCGCAGCGAAGGTATCTCGTCGAGCTCGAGGGAGGGCTCGCGGCGCGCGACGCGAAGAAGGTCGCCGCGCTCTACTCGACGGGCGCGGTCCTCACGTCCGCAGGCAAGGACGGCGTCCACGAGTCGATGGGCCGTCCCGAGATCGAGGCGGCGCGCGCGCGCGGCTTCGCCGTGATGGGCAAGGCGTTCCCCGACGTGAAGTGGGTGCACACGCGCGCCCTACAGAACGGCGACGTGATGGTCGTCGAGTGGATCGGCACGGGGACCGATACCGGCGGCTTCCTCGAGGACAAGCCCACCGGAAGGAAGGTCGGCTGGCGCGGGATCAGCATCCTCTGGTTCGACGATGACGGTCTCGTCAGGCGCGAGCATGGCGTGCTCGACCCGCTCACCATCCTGGGACAGCTCGGCCGCGACGCCGCCACGCGCAAGGTGCGCGTGCCCGTGCTCCCCAGCGCGGCTGCCACCACCTTCGTCGTCGCCAAGGGCTCCCCCGAGGAGCAGAAGAACCTCGAGGCCGCGAAGGCGGTGTATCCGCTCGTCGCGAAGAAGGACGACAAGGCGCTCCTCGCGATGCTCACCGACGACGTCGTGCACTCCGACCTCACCCAGCCCGACGACGTGAAGGGCAAGGACGGCGTGAAGAAGGAGCTCGGCGGATGGCGGAAGGCCTTCCCCGACCTCGAGATCAGCGCGACGCAGGGCTGGGCCTTCGGCGACATCGTCGTCACGGAGGTCGCGACGACCGGGACCTTCAAGGGACCGCTCGGCGCGCTGAAGCCGAACGGCAAGACGGCGACCACCCACGGCGTCGACGTCATCGAGCTGAAGGACGGGAAGATCGCGCGGATGACGTCCTACGCGAACGGCCGCGAGCTGCTCGTGCAGTACGACCTCCTGCCAGCCAAGAAGTAGTACGTCACGTCGTCCAGAGGCGCAGCGCGGCGTACGCGCGCCACGGTCTCCAGGCCTCCGCGCGCTCCGCGAGCGCGGCGGGTGTGGGGCGGCCGGCCTTCGTCTCCATCGCGCGGAGGAGGCCGAGGTCGGACGCTGGGAATGCGTCCGGCTCGCGCAGCGCGCGCATCGCGATGTACTGCGCTGTCCACGGACCGATCCCGGGGAGCGCGCACAGCTCTTCGAGCGTCTCCTCGAGCGTCGCCGCGGGCTGCAAGAACGCCGGACGCGCCGCGCACGCCGAGGCGAGCGACTTCAGTGTCGCAGCGCGCGCTCGCGTGAGACCGACGCTCGTGAGGTCCGCGTCGGCGAGCTGCGCAGCGGTCGGGAAGAGCATCGTCGGCATTCCGTCGTCACCGTCGCCGCGCGCGAGAGAGAGCGCGCGACCATGGGCGGCCACGATGCGACCGGCGAACGTGGTGGCCGCGCGCACGCTCACCTGCTGACCCAGCACGGCGCGCACTGCGAGCTCGAACGGGTCCCACGCGCCGGGCACGCGGATCCCGGGCCGGTCGCGGACCCCACGCGCCAGCGCGCGGTCGCGCGCGAGATGCTCGTCGACCGCAGCGCTGTCGGCATCGAGGTCGAAGAGACGACGCAACCGCGCCACGATCGGACCGAGCGCCTTCACGTCGCTCGCGTGGATCGTCGCGAGGAGGTGGCTCTGCCCGCGCGCCGCGCCGACCTCGAGAGCTCCCGTCGCGCCGTCGAGCGCGAACGTGCGCCGATACTTCTCGCCGTCGACGACTTCGACTCCGGGAATCGCGCGCGCCGCCAGAAACTCGAGGATCGCGCAGAACGCGTACGGCTCGCTGAACGGCAGCTTGAGCACGACCGCGGGCCCCGCGGCCTCCCCCGCCCTCTTGCGCCGACGCAGGTCGCTCGGCGCGCGGCCGTACGTCTCCTGGAACACCGCGTTGAAGCGACGCACGCTGCCGAAGCCCGACGCCTCCGCGATGGCCGTCATGCTGAGCGACGTCTCGCCGAGGAGCTTCTTGGCGAAGAGGATGCGATGCGCCTGCGCGACGGAGACCGGAGACGCACCGACGTGACGATCGAACAGCCGTCGCAGGTGACGCGCGCCGACGCCAAGGCGACCCGCGAGCTCGTCGACGCCGCCCTCGTCGAACCCGCCCTCCGCGATGAGGCCGAGCGCGCGCGAGACCGTGCTCGCGGTGCCGCGCCAGCCCGCGAGGCCCGGCGCGATCTCCGGACGGCAGCGCAGGCACGGGCGAAACCCCATCTGGTAGGCTGCGGCCGCGCTCGGGAGAAAGAGGCAGTTGTGGATCTTGGGCGTACGCGCGGGGCAGATCGGTCGGCAGTAGATCCCCGTGCTCACGACCGCGGTGTAGAAACGACCGTCGAAGCGCGCGTCGCGCGTGCGCAGCGCGCGGTAGCAGACTTCGCGATCGAGCGAGAGGTGCGCCATGGGACGATTTCTCAGATCGCGCCTTCGTGCGACAGAAGCCAGCGCTTGCGCTCGATGCCTCCGGCGTACCCGGTGAGCGAGGCGTCCGCGCCGATCACACGGTGACACGGCACGACCACACCGACAGGGTTCGCGCCGTTCGCCGCGCCGACCGCCCGACCGGCGGAGGGGCGCGCGATCCTCGCGGCGAGCTGGCCGTAGCTGAGCGTCTCGCCGGCGGGGATGGCGCGGAGCGCCGCCCACACGGCGCGCTGGAACTCGGTGCCTCCGGTCTCGACGGAGAGCGACTCGATCGCGCCGAGCTCGCCCGCGAAGTACGCCTCGAGCGGCCGGCGGACCGAGAGCGGCGTCTCACCGTCGACGAGCACCACTCCCCGCAGCCCGGAGTGGGCCCGGAGGAGGCGCAGCATCCGAGCTTCGTGGTCCTCCCAGTCGAGCGCGCGCAGGCGCTCGCGCTCGTCGGTGAGCAGGAGCATGGTGCCGATGGGGGTTGGGAGCCGCGACTTCACGAACGTGTCCGGGGTGGCCATGACGAGAGAGAGCATGAGCGATCCGGGCGCCGTCTGCTGGCCGTTTTCGGACCTCGATGAAACGACCGCACGCGAGGCCTCGTTTCGCTCTCGCTCCGGAGCCGTGCTAGCTCAACCAGCGATGAGATTCGGCTCCCTCACGGCAGTTCTCGGGTCCTCTCTCCTTGCCCTGCTGGTCCCGACGGCCTGCGGCGGCAGCGACGGCGTGGCCTCATCGAAGGGTGACGAGGCCGGCACGATCGTGACCGAGGGTGGCGCCACCGATCCCGACGGTGCAGCCATGGCGGTCCCGGATGCCTCGGTGCCCGACGGCGCTCCGCAGGCGCCCTCGTGCACCGGCAAGCAGGGTCTCTCGGGCGACCGCACCGTCAAGCTGATGGTCGGAGGCACCGAGCGCACGTTCGACCTCCACGTCCCCGCGGCGTACGACGCGACGAAGCGCACGCCGATGGTGTTCGTCTTCCACGGCTACACGATGACGAGCACGCAGATCGCGACAGCGTCGCACTTCGCCGCGGCCGCCGACAAGCACGGGATGATCACCCTCTTCCCGCAGGGCATCCAGAACAGCTTCAACGCGGGCGACTGCTGCGGCATCGCGCAGAGCGACGGCGTGGACGAGATCGCCTTCGCGAACGCGATGATCGCCTCCATCGACGCCCAGTACTGCGTCGACGCGAAGCGCGTCTTCTCCGCCGGCTTCTCGAACGGCGGCTTCCTCTCGTACCGCTTCGCCTGCGAGCTCTCCGACAAGATCGCGGCGATCGCGCCCGTCGCGGGCGGTCTCCGCATCGACGCCGCCGCCTGCAAGCCGAAGCGCCCGGTGCCGCTCCTCCACATCCACGGCACGAACGATCTGCTCGTCCCTTACAACGGCGGCGGGGTCGGCGCGGTCAACCCCGTCAGCTACTCCATCGACGCGTTCAAGACGAAGAACGGCTGTACGGCGGGCGCCGGCACCGTCGTTTATACGAAGGACGACGTGTCGTGTACGAAGTGGAGCGGCTGCACTGACAACGCCGACGTCGAGCTGTGCACGGTGACGGGCGGCGGCCACGCGTGGCCCGGCGGCGACGTGCTGCCGTACGGCGGGAGCACCTCGCAGAACCTCGACTCGAGCGAGACGATCGCCGCGTTCTTCGACGCCCACCCGATGAAGTAGCTCGCTATCTTGCGACCCGAGCGCTCCCGGTTCGGGTTGATGCCAGAACGCGAACGGCACAGAATGCTTGCACCATGAACGGAAAGAGTCGCCGCATCTTCCGCCAGCTCTTCGATGCCCGCTCTTCGACGTTCACCTATCTCGTCGCCGACAAGCAGACACGCGAGGCGGTCCTCATCGACAGCGTCTTCGAGCAGTTCACGCGCGACTCCGCGCTCATCCAGGAGCTCGGGCTGAAGCTCCTCTTCACGCTCGAGACGCACGTCCACGCCGATCACGTGACGGCGGCCTGGCTCTTCAAGGAGCTCCTGGGCAGCAAGATCGTGGTGGGGGCGGCGGGCGGTGTCGACGGCGTCGACGTCGCGGTGAAGGAGGGTGACGTCCTCCGCTTCGGCAGCGAGGCGCTCTCGGTCCTCTCTACCCCCGGGCACACGAGCGGCTGCGTCACCTACGTCACGGGGGATCGCGAGCTCGCGTTCACCGGAGATGCTCTGCTCATCCGTGCCGCCGGCCGCACCGACTTCCAGCAGGGCGACGCCCATCTCCTCTATCGATCCGTGCACGACAAGCTCTTCACGCTCCCCGAGGAGTGCCTCCTCTATCCCGGCCACGACTACCAGGGCCGAGGCGTCACCACCGTCGACGAGGAGAAGCGCCACAACCCGCGCCTCGGCGGCGAGCGGAGCGAGGGTGACTTCGTCGGGTACATGGAGAATCTCGGCCTCCCTCACCCGAAGCAGATCGACGTCGCCGTGCCCGCGAACCTCCGCGCCGGCAGGCCGGACGCCGACGCGGCAGCAAGCGCCCTGCCCGCAGCGCCGACGTGGGCGCCGGTCGTCCGCACCTTCGCCGGCATCCCGCAGCTCGAGCCGCCGTGGGTCGAGGAGCACCTCGGCGAGTCGTTCATCCTCGACGTTCGCGAGCCGGCGGAGTTCGTCGGGGAGCTCGGGCACATCCACGGTGCGAAGCTGATTCCCCTCGGCGAGCTCCGCGCGAAGCTCGGCGAGCTCCCGAAAGACGTGCCGATCGTGGCCGTCTGCCGCTCCGGCGGCCGCTCGGCACAGGCCTGCGTCATCCTCGAGGGTGCCGGCTTCGCACGCGTCGCGAACCTCAGCGGCGGGATGATCGGCTGGCGCAGCCTAGGCTTCGCCGTCGACGCCGCCTGAGCGCGCGCTCGCAGGGCGCTCGAGCCAGTAGATCGATCGCGGCCCGCGGCGCACGACGAGGCCGTTCGCGCGCGCGTGCTCGTCGACGGCGGCCCTGACCTCCGGGTGCTTCTCCGCGTAGTCGTGCCCCGCGAGGGTGCCGTCCGGCCGAAGGCGTTCGCTCCAGACGCGGAGATCCTCCGCGACGCTCGCGCCGTCGTGACTCGCGTCGAGGAACACGCGATCGACGCTCGCGGGCGCGAGGCGCGCCGCAGCCTCGGTCGACGACGCGACCACCACCTCGACGCTGACGCCGAGCGCGCGCATGTTCTCGCGGAAGGTCCGCTCGACGTCCTCGACGGCGAGCGCCGCCGCGTACCGCCCCGCGAGCACGTCATGGGAGCCGCGCCAGTGATCGACGCACAGGAGGCGCGTGCCGTTGGCGTTGCAGATCGCTCCGATGAACGAGGTGCTGCGGCCCTTCCAGGAGCCGACCTCGACGAAGATCCCGCCCCGAAGGCCGCGCGCGAACCGCGCGTACCAGCGCCCTTCGTCCTCGGAGAACCAGCCGTCGATGCCCTTCACGGCCGGGACGTTAGCGCGCTCGGCGCGTCAGAGCATCACCCACACCTCATGCACGTCGCGCGCCCTCGACTTTGTTCTTCAGGAAAGCGTTCACCGTGCCGTTCCTTCGCACGATGCCCAAGTCTCGATCTGCAAGATGCCGCTCGGCCGCGCTCGGCCCCCTCTTCGCCGTCGCGCTCTTCTCTTCCGCCGCGAGCGCAGATCCGGCCGACGCCGACGCGCCTCCGCGGGCATCGGTCTACCGCGAGTACGGCGTGCTCGGCGCGGTCCGGACCGGCCCGACGGTAGGTTTCGGCGCGCCGGACGGCGTGCGCGTAGGCGCATTCGCGAAGTGGCAAGGCCTCCTCGCGGGCGGCGGTGCGTTCTCGTATCTGCCCAGCATGGAGATCCCCGGTACGGGTGCGACCGTCGTGCGCGTGTCCGGTGAGGCCTTCGCCCGCGTTCACCCGTTCCACGGCGCGTTCTTCCTCGGAGTGGCTGGCGGCTATGCCCAGACCAAGGGAACGATGTCGGAGACGCAGCTGGCCTTCCGGCAGAATCAGCGCATCGAGACGAACGCCTACGCCAGCGCGGTCTACGTCGCTCCGCACCTCGGGTTCCAGTGGATGCTTCCGCTCCACCTCACCGTCGGCTTCGACCTCGGCGTCGAGATACCGGTCGCGACCACGGGCCCCTCGTTCGACGCCTCGAAGTACGGGCTCGTCATTCCGATCGAAGCCACGGGCAAGGTCGCAGACGCCACGCGTCGCTTCAGCGCAATGCCCGTGCCGGTCATCCACCTCCTCGAGATCGGATACGCGCTATGAAGTCGACCAAGAGCCTCGTCGTCGTCGGGTTGCTCGGCGTCAGCATCGCAGCCCTCGTGAGCGGATGCGGCACGACCCCGGAGCCCAGGTCGGTCGTCTGCACGGACTTCCGCGCCGGCGCCGATCTGTCGGGATCGACGTTCGGAGTGACCGGCGAGCTGCAGCGACCGTACTTCGCGTTCGCGCAGGCCGCGGGTGATCTGTCGGCCGTCGCGAACCAGATGCTTCGCGACGTCGGCTCGGCGTGTGAGGGGCTCGCGGTCGAGCTCGGAGCCGATCCGGCAGACGCGCGGGTCCTCGGAAAACGCGAGACCGATCGCGTCCGCACGTGGTGCAAGATCGCCGCCGAGCGTTTCACGAGCGTGCGGTCACGCCTGGAGAAGGCCCATTTCGCCGTCCAGATCGTCACGCCGCGTTGCACGACCGACACGGGCTTCCAGCTCGCATGCGAGCGGCGCTGTCAGGGGGCGGCGTCATGCACCGAGAGCGCGACGGAGGAGCGCTGCCCGGTGGACGCGCGCGAGGGCATCTGCCCCGGCGTGTGCACCGGGACGTGCACGGGCTCGGAGAGCGCCGCGGCGGCGTGCGAAGGTTCCTGCTCGGGAACGTGCTTCGGCACGTGCAGCGCGCCTGGCAGAAGAGGCGAGGACGACCACGGGAAGGACGGAATCGACTGCGGCGAGGGATGCGCGTGTACCAAGGTCTGCAAGGGGACGTGCACTGCCGCATGCAAGCCCGCGGAGGGCTCGGGAGGCCGCTGCGACGCCGTGTGCGCGGGGACGTGTAGCGAGAAGATGATCGCCCAGACCTGCACGAAGCCCCTCGCTGCGCCGACGTGCGGCGGTGACGTCGACTGTCAGAAGAGCTGCGGCGCGAGCGGAGCCGCCAGAGCGACCTGCCCCGAGGGATCACTCGCCGTCGTGATCGACAGCGCGGCACGACGCGACGCGGACGTCGCGCGGATCGCGGCGGCGCTCGAGCGACACCTGCCGGCCGTGTTCCTCGCCGCACGCGGGCGCGCGAAGGTGCTCGCCGACGGCGCGTCGGACGTCCTCGACTCGGCGGGGCACATCCTCAACCACGCGGATGAGCTCGGACCGATGGGCGCAGCGTGCGGCATGCTCATCGGTCAGACCGGCGACGAGGCGCGAAAGAGCCTCAATGCTGCGCTCGGCGGCTCGCAGGTTCTCGCCCACGCGGTGACCGGCGACGCGGTCGCACCACCTCCCTCGGAGTGACCTCGGAGGCACACGCGAGAGCTGCTAACCTCTCTCCGTGCTTCGCGTCGAGCGCCACGGAACAGCGACCGCGCGCGCCTCAGCGAGCGCGCACGAGCTCATCGAGCGACTTCGCGGTCGCCGCTTCGCGGTACTCACGGGAGCGGGCGTCAGCACCGAGTCCGGCATCCCCGACTATCGAAGCCCGGAGGCCGCCGCGCGCGCGAAGGGCAAGCCGCTCCATGGGCCCGAGTTCGTCCGCTCGGCCATGCTGCGCCGTCGCTACTGGGCGCGGGCGATGGCCGGCTGGGAGCGCTTCCGCCTCGCACGTCCCGGACCTTCCCACCTCGCGCTCGCGCAGCTCGAGGACCGCGGTCTCGTGAGCGGCCTCGTCACGCAGAACGTCGACCGCCTTCACCGCCTGGCAGGGAGCCGCCGCGTGACGGAGCTGCACGGCGCCCTCGCCGAGGTCGTCTGTCTCGACTGCGGAGCCCTCGAGGACCGCGACGCCGTGCAGGCACGGATGCGTGAACAGAACCTCGGCTGGCCCTTTGCCCCGTCGGCCATGGCGCCGGACGGGGACGCCGACCTCCCAGACTCCGCGGTCGACGAGTTCACCGCGCCGAGCTGTGTCCAGTGCGGCGGCGTCCTGAAGCCCAACGTCGTGTTCTTCGGTCACAACGTGGCAAAGCCCGTCGTCGACGAGGCCTACGACGTCGTCGCGCGAGCCGAGGCCCTGCTCGTGGCCGGCACGTCGCTCGCGGTGTTCTCGGGATATCGCTTCCTGCTCCGCGCCTCGGATCTGAAGGTCCCGATCCTCATCGTGAACCGTGGCCCGGTGCGGGGCGAGGAGCGCGCGGACCTCAAGGTCGAAGAGAGCACCGGCGACACGCTCGCCGCGCTCGCGAGCGAGCTCCTCCCCGTATGACGCGCGCGCTTCTCGTTGCGATGCTCGCCTCGAGCGTCGTCGCGTGCTCAGGCGCAGGCACCGGACGCCCGCGCGCCGCGCCGCCCGT
>JANXVA010000308.1 GCA_025351875.1 Myxococcales bacterium
CTCGAGGCGCTCGGAGAGCGGATGAAGGAAGGAGAGGCCGATGAATCCGAAGATCACTCCTGAGCACCTGAAGCGTGACGCGATCGTCTACGTCCGGCAGTCGACGATGGGACAAGTGCTCGAGCACACCGAGAGCCAACGTCGGCAGTACGCTCTTGTGGAGTCTGCTCGCAGCATGGGCTTTGCAGGCGTGACGACGATCGACGATGACCTCGGACGCTCCGGCTCCGGGCTCGTCGATCGCCCCGGCTTTCAGCGCCTTGTCGCCAGCGTGTGCACTGGCTCCGTCGGCGCAGTCTTCTGCATTGAGGCCTCTCGACTCGCGCGCAACGGTCGCGACTGGCATCACCTGATCGATCTCTGCGCGTTGGTCGGCACGCTCGTCGTCGATCCCGACGGCGTGTACGAGCCACGGCTCACCTGCAGCTTCCTGTCATGAAGCAAAGTGCACGAGGGAACCGCATTGCCTGGCACTCTGCCGCGTACCACAACGTGCTGGAGGCGCTTCAGAACCCGGTCTACGCGGGCGCGTACGTCTTCGGTCGCACGGGCGACCGGACGACGATCGTCGATGGAAGGGCGAGGAAGACGAGCGGGCATCGCAAGCCGATGGATCGCTGGAACGTGTTGCTGCGCGACCATCACGCCGGCTACATCACGTGGGATGAGTTTGAGGCAAACCAGTCGATGATCGCGGAGAACGCGCACATGCAGAAGCGTATGGCGCGCAAGTCGGCGCGCGGCGGACGTGCGCTGCTGACGGGTCTCGTGCGGTGTGCACGCTGTGCCCGGATGATGCGCGTCTTCTACGGAATGAAGTCCGGGCACGCCCACCGCTACCGATGTCGCGGCGACGAGATGCGCGGAGCATCCGGGCTCTGCCTCGGCATCGGTGGCGTGCGCGTCGATCGTGCGGTCGCAGGCCAGCTGCTCGAGGCCGTGTCGCCCCACGCCATCGACGCGGCTGTCGAGGCGGCAGAACGCGCCGCTCATGCGAACGACGACCGTGCACCAGGCACTGAGCCGCGAGCTTGAGGAAGCGAAGTACGACGCGTCGCTGGCTGCGCGCCGCTACGAGGTGGTCGATCCGAGCAAGCGGTTGGTCGCACGAGAACTTGAGGCGCGGTGGAACGTGGCGCTCGAGCGGGTCTCCGCACTCGAGGAACGGCTTACCCGCTTGCAAGCTGTGACCGCATCGCAGCCACGGATCGAAGGCGAGACGCTGCTTGCGCTCACACACGACCTTCCGGCCGTGTGGAATGCGCCGACCGCAGACATGCGAACGAAGCAGAGGCTCGTCCGCATTCTGGTCCAGGAGGTCGTGATCGATCTCGACGACGAGGCCAACGAAGCCGTCGTCACGGTCCACTGGACTGGCGGCCGGCACACCGAGCTCCGCGTCGCGCGCGTGCGAACGGGACGGTATCCCGCGGATCGACACCCCGGCGCGGTCGAAGTCGTGCGGAAGATGGGCGGCCAATGGCCCGACCGCGAGCTCGCCGTGACGATGAACCGCATGCGCTGCAAGGCAACAGACGGCGCGTCGTGGACGACGGTGCGTGTACGCGAGCTGCGAGAGCGACTTGGAGTGGCGCCCTTCGATCCGAATGCGCCTCGAACGGAGATGATAAGCGTCGACGAGACAGCTCGCCGTCTCGCGATCTGCGTCCCCTCTGTCCACCGGCTCATCCGCACGGGCGTGCTACCCGCGAAGCAGGTCATGCCTTCGGCGCCCTGGCAGATCCCTCTCGGCGCACTCGACTCCGACGCCGTCCGGATAGGCGTACGGGAGATTGTTGAACGGCGACCGCGCAACTTCGCAGAACTTCAAGACGCGAGGACACTCCGGCTGCCCAGACTCTGATCGAGGGATGCACAATGTCACGAGCTTCATGCGTCTGCCGAAGAAGACGAACAACGTCCCGCTGTACGCGTCGGCCTTCCAGAGCTCGCTTACGAGCGTGACGAGCCCGTCGTGACCGCGTCGCAGGTCGATGGGCTCGGTCGCGAGTACGATCTGTACGCCCGGCCC
>JANXVA010000392.1 GCA_025351875.1 Myxococcales bacterium
CAGGCCCTTGAGGTGCTGATCGATCGGGCGGGCGCCGATCGCGCAGCCGCCGGGGAGCGAGACCTTGGCGCGACCGAAGCGCGCGACCAGCGGCCCGAGAACGAGCACGCTCGCGCGCATCTGCTTCACGAGCTCGTAGGGCGCCTCCGGCTTCACCTGCGAGCCGGCGGCGACGTGCACCTCCGGGGCGTCGACTCGCACGTCGCGACCGAGAAAGCGCAGGAGGGCCGCGGTCGTCTCGATGTCGCGCAGGCGCGGCACGTTACGAAGGTGGCTCGCTCCGTCGGAGAGCAGAGTCGCGCAGAGGATCGGGAGCGCGGCGTTCTTCGCCCCACTGATCCGAACCTTGCCGGTGAGGGGCTTACTCGAGGGCCGAATGCGGAGCGCGTCCATCGTCTGCCCTTTCTGCCCGAATCGCGGGCTGGCGCCAAGTTGCGCGCACTCGGATCCACGAGATGGGCGAATCGCCGGTTGATGTCGATTCCCGCCGAGGCCAATGATCTGCCGCGTTCGAGCCGCTACCATCGAGGGATGCGCCTCCTCGTCGCGGCTCTGGGGATTTCCTCGCTCGCGATCGTCCTCGGCGCCGGCACCGCCGCGTGCGGAGAGGATCCGGTCGAAACGCCGACCGTCTTCCCCGATGCAGGCGCCCTGGATGTGCGCCCCGGCAATGCGGACGGCGGCGAGAACGGCGATGGCGATGGCGCTGCTGACGGAGAGTCCCCTGTCGACGCCGGCGACAAGACGGCGCCGAGCCGTGTCACCGATCTCGCTGGGACCCCGACCAGCTCGACCGCGATCGCGCTCACGTGGACGGCGCCGTCGGACGCCTCCGGCAAGGTGACCGCCTACGACCTGCGGGTCTCGCCGACGGCCATGACGACGGAGGCCCAGCTCCTCGCGGGCACGTCCGTCACGACCGCGCCGATTCCCGGGGCGGCGGGCACGACGCAGACGGCGATGGTCACCAAGCTTCAGCCCGACACCCCGTACCACTTCGCCTTGCGCGCGCGCGATGCCGCCGGGAACTGGAGCGCCGTCTCCAATGACGCGCTCGTCACGACCAAGGCGCGCGCGACGTTCCTCATCACCGAGGTCGCCGTCTCGAACGCTGCCGCGAATGGCTACGACTTCATCGAGCTCACGGCGACCAAGGCGGGCTCCGCCGAGGGGCTCGAGGTCCGCCAGCTGACGACCGTGCTCCACACGATCGCGCCGCTCGACGTGGCCCTCGGCGACCGTATCGTCGTCCACACGACGGCGCTGCCCGGCCCTCTGGGCTTCGCACAAGAAGATGCGATGAAGAACAAGGCCGCATCGACGGATGCTTTCGCGGCAGCCGATGCGTACGACGTGTACTCGGCGACGAGCGGGCTCACGGGCACCGACAACGTCGTGTCGATCGTCGATGGGACGACCACGCTCGACGCCGTCGCGTTCGCGAACCGCGACAGCGCCGTGGCGACGGCGACCATGACCGCGTTTGCCAAGGCAAAGACCGACGTCGCGTGGACGTTCGCGGTGACGCCGACCGACGGAGTGAACGACTGCGAGACGGAGAGCGACGCGATCAACGTCGCGACCTCCGCCGCCGAGACGCCGTGCGGAGGCTTCAAGTCGACGCTCGCGGCGGGGTTCAGCCTCAACCGCAAGGGTCTGACCGACACGAACTCGAAGGCGGATTTTTACCTCGCCGCCCAGACGCCCGGCGCCGCGAACTCCGCGGTGCCGGTGCCCACGATCGCGTCGGTGTCGGCGACGAGCGCGACCGGCGTCGACCTCGTCTTCGATCAGGAGATCGCGCCGGCGAGCGTCGTCGCGGCGTCGTTCACCATTCCCGGCCTCACCGTGAGCGCGGCGGCGGCGGCGTTCAACCACGTCACGCTGACGACCGACGCCCAGGCCGAAGGCGGGTACACGGTGACGGCGGCAGCCACGGTGACGAACCTCCAGGGCGTCCCGCCAGCCGTCCTCAGCGCACGGTTCTGCGGTTACGCGGCGCTCGAGGCCGTGCTCGCGATCAACGAGGTCAATCCGAGCATCACCGGGAGCGCCGATCTCATCGAGCTCGCCGTCACGCGCGGAGGAGCGCTCACCGGGTTCACCCTCCGCGCGAACCCGGCGCCCCAGCTGGCCGTCGGGCCGACCAGCGGAACGCTCCTCGCGACCTTGCCGGCGATCTGCGCGGCGACCGGCGACCTCGTGGTCGTTCACCTGACGCCCGCGATTGACCCCGCGGGCTCCGAGACGCTCGCCAAGGATCAGCTCGCGAACGCGACCTACGCGCAGAACTACGACGGCGCCTGGGACGTGCGCGGCGGCAACACCGGTCTGACCGCGACGAACCAGGTGATCGCGATCCGCAACCCCGCAGGCACCTACATCGAGGGCGTCGCGTTCTCGAGCATGGGCGGCGCGGCGAGCGCGCAAGGGTTCATCGACTCCCTCGCGTTCATCCAGTCGCAGGCCCTGTGGATGCCCGCCGATTGCGGCGGCGCGCCCTGCACCGACGGCACCGCGCCCTCCGCGAAGGGCGTGTCCGCGGACTGGGGCGGCGTCGGTAGCACCCCCGCCGGAAACAGCTGCCGGCGCACCGGGCCGACGCTCGACGCGACGAGCTGGAGCGTCGCCGCGTCGACCTTCGGCGCCGCCAAC
>JANXVA010000434.1 GCA_025351875.1 Myxococcales bacterium
ACCAACGCGACCGCCGCGGCCGCGGCGACGCTCGGTACCGCGAAGCAGGGCGACACCGACTGGGGCGGCGGCGCGGAGGCCCTGCGCTGCAACGCGAAGGCGCCGCTCATCTGCTTCCAGATCCTGTAGCGACGCGTTCGAGCGCAAAGATCTCGACGTCGACGCCCGACGCGAAGTGCGCGAGCGGCTCGCCCGGCGGGCGCTTCATGCCCGCCGCCGCGAGCAGCGACTCTTCCCAGGCGATGACCTCCGCGGTCTGAAGCGGATACGGCACGTGATGCACACGCCCGCGACGGAGCGCGCCGTCACCTGCGTCGACATAGAGCACGTAACGCTCCGCGAGGAAGTGCTCGATCGTACCCGGCACGGCGGGCGAGGGCGCCGAGAGCGGCCGGCAGGTGAGGTTGCAGATGCCGGGCAGCGGCGGCGAGCGTCGCTCCGACGTGTAGCGAACGCCGTCCGGTCCCTTCTCCAGCGTCATGCGTGCATGGTGATACGGCAGGTGCCAGAACGTGCGAGCGATCGTGACGGCGACGCGGCTCGCTGCGTCCAGACTGAAGAACCAGACGCCGGGATCGCGTCCCTCGAGGTGCACGTAGGTGCGTACGTTCGTCTCGTGGAAGTTGGAGATCCCGGGCACCGGCGGCGCCCATAGCGGTCGCACGCCGGTCATCGTGAACGGCACGACTCCGATGAAGGCGTCGCCCTCGTAGGTGTCGATCTCCAGCGCGGCGGGGAGGAGAGGCCGGAGCGCGGCGACCGGAATGCGCCAGTGCAAGAACGTGAGGTCGAGCCACGACTGGCGCTGTGCGACGCGGCCTTCGGGCCGACGCGTCGGCGCGATGCGATCGATCGCGTGTGTCACGGCATCGTGATCTCGACGGGCTCCGAGAGCTTTGCGACCACGCAGTCCTCCGGGGTGCCGTCCTCCCAGACGAACATCACGAACTCGGCGGGCGTCCCGAAGACGATGAGCGGCATGTGCCACACGCCAGGGCCGTAGATGACGCCCTGGCCGGGCATCGCGACGAAGGCGCGGAGGCCAAGGAGCTCGGGCGCGTCCGTCCCGGGGGCGACGACGACGAGGTAGCGGTCGACCTTCATGGGCACGAAGAGCTGCGACGAGGCTGGGTGCTTCTCCATCGACTCGGCGACGACGGGGAACCGCGACCACGGCTTGCAGGTGAAGGAAGCGAGGTTGGGCAGCGCGTGCGGCCGCTTGTTCTCGAGGTGTCCGGCATGGTTGCGGCGCGCCGCGGTGCCGAAGTTGACCATCACCGGCGCGATGTCCGCGCGCTCGGCGAGGACGACGTCTCCGAACGGGAGGAAGGCATCGCGGGTGAGGAGGGGAGCCTCGATCCGCTTTCGTAGAGCGCCTGGCATGACGCCGATCCTACAATCTCGAGCGCGCTCACGGGCTCCACGTCGAGAGAGAAACTGAGGTGGGCCCAGCGGGACTTGAACCCGCGACCTACGGATTAAAAGTCCGCAGCTCTACCGACTGAGCTATAGGCCCGCGACTACGCGAGCAGTCGATTACCCGGGCTGCGCCAGCGTGTCTACCGCCGTGTGCGTGAACGGGCTCGCGGGGCTTAATCGACGCGCCATTCGGGCCGTACTCTCCTCCATGCGCCCTGCTCAAGAAGCCCTGCTCACGCTCATCGATCGGATCTTCGCGGACGGGGTCGTCACCCCGGCGGAGAGGAGCGAGCTGGTCTCGCTCTACCGCGTCGCCGGCCTCACGGTGGCGGAGGTGCGTGCGGTGTTCACCGCCTTCGTCGCGAAGACGTGGGGCGACGCGATCTCCGACGGCGTGTTCTCCGACGACGAGCGCGCCAAGCTCGTGCTCATCGCCCGCGAGCTGAAGCTGCCGAAGGACTGCATGCCCGCGATCGTCGCGCAGATCGTCGCGGCGGCCTGACTACTTGAACCCGCTCAAGTGCACGACGTACCACTCGCCACGCCACGAGATGAGTGAAGCCACCTCGAGCGTACGCTCCTTGCCGTCGATGTCGTACGCGAGCCGCGTGCCGTACACGCGGTAGTAACCGAGCGTGTTCGACTCCTCGTTCGGCTCGACCCAGCGCGCGCGATCCTGGGGAACGTCGGCGCGGACGAACTTCGCGTCCGTCGCGTGCTCGCCCAGCCGCTTGTGCAGCGCGTGGATGTCCCGCTTGTACGCGGCGACGAGCCGCCGTCGCCAGTCGGACGCCGGGTTGGGGATCCCCTTCACCTGCTCGTAGGCGGTGACGGGGAAGAAGAACGGCAGCGCGTGATCGGGCTCGTCCTTCACGATCGCGTCCCACAGCGCGGCCACGCGTGCGTCGAACGCGGCGCCCGACGCCTCGGGCTTGTCCTTGGTCTGCGGGAGCGTGCCGGGGTCGGGGCCGGCGTCGGCCGCCGCGCTCGCGACAGCAGGCACCACGCTCGAGGCCGTCGGGACCGCGGAGGGGGAGCCCGACACGGGCGCCGCACTTACGGCAAGGGGAGGAGGCAGGGGCGCGACGGCGCCGTCCACCCCGACCGCGGAGGGGGGCTCCTCGCGATGGCAGCCGAGAGGCGCTGCCAGAAGAGCGACGGAGGCGAACGCCAGGGCCGAGGAGCGGAGCATCGCGGGGAGCCTACCGCACGGCGGAAACCTTGCGGTATCCCTCCTGTAAGGGCAACCCTCGCAGGGCCGTTGACGGTCCGGGTCGCCGTCGATAGTTGTAGTGCACCCGCTCGGGCCGCTCGCGACCTGCTTG
>JANXVA010000531.1 GCA_025351875.1 Myxococcales bacterium
CCGTGACCGTTCCGCGCGGAGAACGCGCGATCTCGTCACGTATGGCAGGCGGGACGGCGCCTCCACACGAAGCGAGCGCGGAGAACGCGAGGAGCGCGAGCGACGCGAGGAGGCTTCGCTGCACGCCCCTCACCACCATCAGAGCGCCACGACGCCCGTCCGGATCAGGTACGAGAAGCGCTTGCGCTGATCGTCATCGAGCATCGCATGGATGCGCGACAGGGCGAGGGTGACCGCGTCGCGCAGGCGCTCCGCGCTCTTGACCCTCAGCTCGCCGCCCTCGCGCGAGCGCGCTTCACCGAAGGTCGGACCCTCGACGGCATCGGCGAACGCCGTCACCGTCCGACGGTTGTCGACCTCCGCCTGGGCGCGCTCGGTCTTGAGCTCGTCGAGGATGCGCGCGAGCTCGGGGACCTGCGCCTCCGAGAGCTCGAGCTTGTGCGCGAGGAAGCGAAGCGGCCTCCGCACGCCGAAGCCGCCGCCGTCGTCCGGACCGGCGAATCGCCCGGGACCAGCACCGTGACCGGGACCATGACCGGGACCATGACCCCATGGACCGTGACCTCGTCCCCGCGGCCCGTCTGGGCCGTCCGGACCGCCTCCGCCGCCACCGGGACCACAAAAGCCGGGCTCCGCGTGCCCGTGCTGCCCGAAGCCATGCTCATGAGCGTGAGCGCGGGCGTGTTTCCACCACGAATAAAATGCAGGATGCATGCTGTTTCTCCGACTCGCCGAGGCACTCTCGCTCCCGGCGGGGTTTCCAGCGTGGGCACCTCGCCTCACGCCGTTCGGACCGAGGTCCGTGAAACCAAGGTAGCGCACGATCGCGACACGTCAACGCATGCATCGCGTCGCGGGTGCAAAGCGCGACGGTCCCGTGCGAGAATCTGTCGCCTTGCGGATCCTCTTCCTACTCCTCACCGCGCTCGCGATTGCCGTGACCGCCCTCGGCTGCTTCAACGCATCGTGCAAACCGCAGGAGGCACGCGGCGTGAACATGCGCTGCGGAGGCGGCGCGCGCGGCTTCATCTGGACCGGAACTGGGTGCATCTACACGGTCGCCTGCAACTGCACCGGTCCCGACTGCCAGAGCCTCTACTCCACGCAGGACGCGTGCGAGACGGCTCACATCCACTGCCGCTGAGTCAGGCCGGAGGTGCAGCCACCGCCGCGACGACCGACGGTCCTGTGAGCTCATGGATGGTGAGCGAAGACGCCGGGACCGCCGCAGTCGCGAGGTCCACGAGCCGCGCGTGATGCGTGAAGAAGAGGACCTGCATGCGCGTCGAGAGCTCGGCGATGACCTCCAGCGCGGCGCGTGAGCGCTCGTCGTCGAACTGGATCAGTACGTCGTCGAGAACGAGCGGCATCGGCTCGGCGAGGTCCGCGTAGCGGAGGAGGCTGGCGAGGCGCAGGCTCAGGTAGAGCTGGTCGCGAGTGCCTTCGCTGAGGCCTTCGATGTCGACCTCGACGTTTCCGTCGCGCACGCACTTGAGCGCCGGCTTGTCCTTGTCGTTGTATCCTGCACGCACTCCGCTGAAGCTGCCCAGCGTGAGCCGCGCGAAGAGCTGCGATGCCTTCGTCAGCATCGGCCCCTGATTTTCCTGGCGGTAGCGCTCGATCTCGCGACCGAGGATGAACGCGCCGAGCTTCGCGCGCACGTAGCGCTCGACGTTCGAGCGGACCCTGGCGAGCGCCTCCTGCGCATCGGCCGACGCCCCGGCGGCGCCGGAGTCGACACGCATCTCGGTGATGCCGTTCTCGATGCCGCCGATGCTGTGCGTCTCGCGCGTGAGGTCGGCGTCGACGTCGGAGAGCTGCGCATCGACCTCCTCGAGCGCGCGGTCCGCGGCATCGGGGTCGGCGACGAGCCGCGCAATTTCCTCCGGCACGACCTCGTCACCGAGCTGCGCGAGCTGCGCATCGACGTCGGCGAGCTGCCCCTCGGCCGCCTGCGCACGACCAGCACGCGCGGAGAGCTCGCTCACCACGTCGCGAGCCGGGAGGCCCGCGAGGTCCGCCGCAAGCTCGGCCGCCGCGCGGGTCGCCTCCTCCTCGAACGCGTGCGCCTCTGCGCCAGCCGCCTTTGCGCGTGCGTCGGCGCTCACGCGCAGGTCCTCCAGCTTGAAGAGGTCGCGCAGCGCCCCGAGCGCACTCGTCACCTCGTCGGCGGACGCATCCTCCGGGACGCCGAGCGGTCCAACCAGCTCCGCGAGCCGCTCGCGCACGCCGTCGAGCTGGGCCTCGTCGCGGACGAGTCCAGCCTTGCGCTCGTCGATCTCGGCGTCGAGCCTGGTGATGGCACGCGCGGCCTCTTCGGCCCCACGGCGAGCGGCCTCGAGGGCGTCGAGGCGCACCGAGGCACGATCGAGGAGCTCGACGAGACCTGCGGCGTCGGTCGCGTCGCCAAGCGCCGTCGCAAGGTCGGCGCGTGCGGTCGCCAGCTTCAGTGAGGTGTCGGCGGCGTCGATCTCGAGATCGCGCACGGAAGCGAATGCTTCGACGATCTGCGCGTGCTTCTGGAGCCACGCGCGCATCGAAGCGAGCCCTCCGACGTCGATGCCGGCCGGAGCCCAGACGAGCGCATGCTGCGCGTCGAGCGCCGCACGCTCCGCGGAGACCTTCGCGAGCTCTGTCTCGACCTGCACGCGTTGCTGCTCGAGCATCGCCTGTCGGGCGCGAAGGCTCGCGAGCCTCGTCACGCGATCCGCCTCGACGATCATGCGGTCGGCGATGACGTCGGCCTCGCGCACGGTGCGTTCGAGCTCCGAGTCGAGCGCGGCCACCGCCTTCGCCGACGCCTCGGAGCCGCGCGCCTCGCGAAGTCGAGCCCAGGCCTCGTCCCGCGCATTGCGCGCGGCGCGGAGATCCGAGGCCGCGGGAGGCGCGAAGTCACCGCTGGCCACGGCGAGCTCCAGCGCGGCGGCGCTCGCCTGACCGTCGAGGTCGGCGAGGCGCTCCTCGTGCCGCGCGATCACTCGCTCGAGGTCGGACGCGCGCTTCGCGAGCTCGTCGAGAGCGCCCTCCGAGGGCAAGCGAAGGAGCACGAGCTGTTCGAGGGTTCCGCCGAACGAGCCGAGCGTCGTCGCACGAGCCTCGAGCTCCTGACGCTTTCGCTCGGCCTTCGTCTTCTCGGACGTGTGACGGGCGATCGTGTCCGCGAGGCCGCGCGCTCGTTCGACCGACCGCACGAGCGAGGAGGTCACGGTGGAGTCGGTGACGTGCGGCGCCTCCGCGACGACGCGCAAGCGCGCGAGCTCGCGCTCGCTGCGGGCGAGCTCTGCTCGAGAGGTCTCGATCGCCTTCGAGAGCGTCGCGCGCTCCTGGAGAAGGCGCTGGATCCGGGACTCCGTGCGACCGTCGATCCGCTTGTCGGCGGAGCCCGAGGGAGCCCCCGCACGACGCGCGGCGTCGGCCACGCGATCCCGGAGCTTCTGCGCCTCTGCGTGCTCGTCGCGCTCGGTCAGCTTGGCCTGATCGTAGGCCCCGAGCCGCGAGTGGAGTGACGTGATGCGCGCTGCGTGACGCGCAACACCGCCGAGTGAAGCCACGAGCGCCACGAGCTGGGTGCGCTTCCGCTCGAGCGGGACGCGACGGCTTGCGCGCGCGAGGTGCGTGCGCCTCGCTGTGAGCTCTGTGCGCTTGGCCACATGCTCGTCGCGACGCTTCTTCGCCTCTTCGAGCGCGTCGCGCTGCTTCGTGTACGCCTCGGGCAGGCTCTGCTTGTCCTTGATCGCTTTCTGCGCCGCCTCGAGCTCCTTGAGTGCCGTGTTGAGGGCAGGCGCAGTCGCGCGTGGCTTGTAGAGGCGGTCGGCCTCGTCCGTGAGGTGTGCGAGCAGACGCCGCGCGTCACCGCCGCCGCCGACGCTCGCATCGAAGAGGCTGCCGCCGATGTCACCGCGCCCCTCGAGCAACGCCCTGGCTCCGTGCTGCAACGTGTCGTGGTCGAGGCCGAACGCGTGGTGAAAGGTCTCCTCCGAGACGCCGCGCAGGAGCTTCTGGACGACGGCCTCGTCGAGCGCGCCGCCACGCTCGTCGAGCAGCGTGTTCGGCCCGCCCTTGGAGACGCCCTTCCTGCGAACGATACGCACCTGCGTACCGTCGTCTCCGACGAGGGTCCCGCCGATGCGCAGCTCACCGGGCTTGTGGACGTGCGCATCCAGCGTACGCGTGTCGATGCCGTAGAGCAGACCGGTGATCGCGCGGAGCGTCGTGCTCTTCCCTGCCTCGTTGCGGCCGAACACGACGTGGAGGCCGGGCGCCGAGAGGTCGAGCTCGAGCCCTCGAAACGGCCCGTACGCGATGAGCTGGAGCTGCGCGATCCGCATCGGTCAGCTCGCGGCCCCACCCTCGGTCGGGGACTCGAGGAGTCGCGGCAAGAGGGTCTGCTCGACGTCCTCGACGATGGCGCGGATCACGCTGGGATCACTCAGGATGAGGGCGCCGTCGCCCTCGCGCACCGTCTCGGGGAGCTTCTTGTCGAGATCGGCGAGCACGGCGATGAGCTCTGCAAGCTCCTTCGGATCGTCCTTGATGGCCGCGAGGCGCCGGGCGAGGTGCCCCACCGCGCCGGCCTCCTCGCGGACCTTCGCGAGATCGAACGTGGAGCGCGTGCCGATCTGGATCTTCTCGAGCCACACCGAGTCTCCGAGCGCGTCGTTGGCGGCGGCGCGGAGCTGGGCGTCGAACTGGTCGGGATCGTTCCTCAGGGCGCCGTTCGCGCGCGTCGTGCCTCCGACCGAGACGCGCGCGGCGAGCAGACGATCGGGAGCGGCCTCCGCGCGCTTCACGAGGGACTCACGTGTGCGGTCGACGATCTCGAATGCGTCGGAGGCGTCCGTCGCGTCGATGACGAGATGCTCCCAGCGAACGACGTCGAGGGCGCGGTGCTCGACGCTCGTCACGTTGCCGCTCTCGACCGTCACGAGGCTCGCGCCCTTGCTGCCCGTCTCCTTGGCGTGGCGGCCCTGGAGGTTCCCAGGAAAGACGACCCAGGGCTCGGTCGAGAGGACCTCGCGCGCATGCACGTGGCCGAGAGCCCAGTAGTCGTAGCCCTTCGCGCGCATCGTATCGAGCGTGGTCGGCGCATAGCGATCGTGGCCTTCGCGTCCGTCGAGACACGTGTGGAGGAGGCCGATGTTGAACGCGCCGCGGATCGCATCCGGGTAGCGCGCGGCGAGGTCGTCCGTCGTCGCCTTCTGCGCGAAGCTCTGGCCGTGGATGCACGCTCCGGCGTCGGCGAGCTCGAGGGTCTCGGGCTTCTTCGAGGAGAGCTCGCGGACGTTGTCGGGCAGGCGCAGGCTCTTCGTGATCGCGCTGGCGGCGTCGTGGTTGCCGCGCACGATGACCACCGGAACCCCGGCCTCGCGGAGCTTGGTCATCTGGGTGGCGAAGAAGAGGCCGGTCGAGAAGTCCTTCCAACTCCCGTCGAAGACGTCTCCGGCGAGGAGGAGAAACGCCGCTTGCTCGTCGATGCAGAGGGCGACGAGGTTCTCGAGCGCACGGCGCGTGGCCGCGCGCATGCGAGCGGCGGGAGCGCCCTCGTACCGGTCGAGCCCACGCAGAGGGCTGTCGATATGGAGATCGGCAGCGTGAACGAACTTCACGCAGCGACTGTAGCAGACGCCGCGCACGTCGAAGACGCGCATCGGGCTCTCGGGTCGCTCGCTGCGACGACGCCGGTCGCTCTGGTCCCCCACACGAGCCACGCATCACCGAGCTCGTGACCGAGCAGGCCTTCCCGCTCGGCCGTCGCCAGCGCAGCGTCCAGCACGGCACGCTCCGCGAACGCGCCGAGGAGCGCAAAGTGCGTCGTGTCCGACTCGTGCACCCCAGTGAGGAGTCCGTCGACGACCATGCGCCTCGTCGTCGGCCCGAGGATCAGCTCGGTGACGCCGGACGCCGCGCGCAACGGCCCCTCTCCCGACCGACGCGCGGCCGACTCGAGCGCGCGGACGACGCTCGTCCCCACGGCGAGCACACGGCCCCCTCGCGCCCTGGCTCGGAGCACGGCACGGACGGCGGCTTCGCCGACCTCGAACCGCTCGGCGAGCGGTAGCCGCGCATCGATCTCCGCATCGCCCGTCGAGGAGAGCCCGGCCGCATGCGTGACGAACGCGAGCTCCACCCCGCGCCTCCGAAGGGCGAGGAGCGTAGCGATGCGCAGCGCCCGGCCTGCCGAGGGCATCTCCACGGCCCAGGGTCGGCCGGCCCACGCATTCTGCACGTCCCAGAGCGCGAGCAAGCGGGGTACATGTGCATATTGCACGGGTCGACCGAGCCGATAGATTGCGGCCCACGTCGCGTCCACACCGCCGCCCTTCACGGCTCGGAGCTCCACGTCGACGAGCCGCGCGGAGAACGTGGCGACATCGAGCACGACCGCGACGAGCTCGTTGCCGAGCCGCAGGCTCTCCCCGATCGCGACCTTCGGAGGCGGCGGTCGTTCCTCGGTTCGCGTGCGGTGGTCGCCGGGGCCGAGGAGCGCGACCTTGAAAAGTACGCTCTCGTCGGGCGCGGAAAGCGCCCCGACGAGGCGGAGCTCGATCACCTCGCCGCTCGCCGTTCGTCCCTCGAGCGAAGCGGGCAAGGTCGCCGCATCGTTGAGCACGACCAGGTCGCCAGCTCGAAGGAGCGCGGGCAGCTCGAGCGCGGAGCGCGTCTCGCCAGCACCGCGCTCCGCGTCGACGACGAGCACGCGGTGCTCGGCTACCGCGCGCGGCAGGGCGGCCGGCCTCATCACGAAAGCCCCAGTCGCGAGCCGTTGGGGATCGACTCGACCGTCTGGATGATCGCCACGATCTTCGCGGCCACGTCAGCGGGACGCGCGAGTGTCGACCGATCGGCCTCCGGCATCGCGTCCGCGTGCATTGTCGTGTCCATCTCTCCCGGGTCGATCGCAAGAAAGCGCACTGGATCGAGCTCGGCCGCGAGGGAGCGCGCGAGGTGGTCCTGGGCGGCCTTCGAGATTCCGTACGAGCCCCAGCCGGCGTAGGCGCTCACCGCAGCGTCGGAGCTGATGAAGAGGACGAGCCCGCGCTGGCGGAGCACCATCGGCCCCGCGAGCGCCTTCGTGAGGCGGAATGGCCCGACGAGGTTCACCGCGAGCACGCGCTCGAAGTCCTCGCACTCCGTATCGAGGAGGAGCGGCATCGGGAGCGGTCCGAGCGTGCTCGCAGCGTGCACCACGATCTCGATCTCGCCCACCAGCGCGGCCGCGGCGCCAGCGATGCGGTGTACGGCCTCCTTGTCTCCGACATCGAACGCAAGACCGTGCGCCTCACCCCCGCGCCCGCTCGACGCGGCGTCGTCCTTCACGACGCGTACGGCATCGTCGAGGTCGCGGGCGTTCCGCGCGACCATCACCACCCGCGCGCCCTCGCGGACGAGCGCACGCGCGAGCTCGAGGCCCAGGCCGCGGCTCGCCCCCGTGACGAGCACGCCCTTGTTTCGGATCTCCATCGTGACCTCCATGTCTCCAGCATGGCTCGTCAACTCTCTCGAAATGGCATTCGTGACAATGCATTGGAGCGCTGCTACCTCGTTGTCATGGACGACGTGGCGACGCGCCTGGGGCGGAACATGCGAACGCTGCGCGAGGGGCGCTCGCTCACCCAGGCGCAGATAGCCAGGGCGGCAGGCCTGCCTCGCGCGACGTGGGCGAATCTGGAGTCCGGCGCAGCCAATCCCACGCTATCGGTGCTCGACCGGGTCGCGACGGCGTTCCAGGTGACGATCGAGGAGCTCATCGCCGCG
>JANXVA010000539.1 GCA_025351875.1 Myxococcales bacterium
GCCCTGGCGCGTGAGCGCCATCTCGAGCAGCTCGCACGTCTCGCGCTCATCGTCGACGACGAGAACTTCGGTCTTCTTCATCATTGGCCTCGCGGTGCGGAGCGCATCATGGACAGCGCCACCGCACAGCAGGGGGCGTGCCAGCCACGATCGCCGCATTTCAGCCGCTTGCGCTCGCGCTTTCGAGGCAATTCGCCTCGGAGCGTCCGTGCTTGCCACACCTCGCCACAAAGCCACGGCGCCGCCGGCATCCCTGCCACACCCCGGAGCGGCCGCGATGGACTCCCTCAGTCGGGACGAGGAGACCCCTGCCCCATGCCCTCCCAGTCGCCCCGCTCCTCATCGACGATCGATTGCGTGGGCGGACGGCTGGGAGTCCCCTCGACCACGGCCTCATGGTCCTGCTTCTGCTGACGTTGCTCGTGCACGTCGGACGGTCCGGGCTTGCGGGCGGCCTCATGAGCCGCCTGAGCTTCGGGGGGAACTTGCACTTTCTTCGGGGGGTCGGGATGGGGCATCGGATCCTCGCTCTGTCGATGGTTTGTCGTCGGGGGTGCAAGGGAGGGACCGTCCTGGGTCGCTCGCAACCTCTCGAATCATTACGCGATCTTGCGTCGTGTGCCGCAGACTTGGGCGTGTGACGGCACGGCAAGGCGACCCTTTCGCCCATCTGCATTCTGCCGCAGCGGGGCGTCCACGCTGCGCCGGTGCGCCACGCGTGCCGACCACGACCGGACGGTCTTTGCAAAACCGACCTGGGGTGGCAATCTCGCTCCCGGCGACGGTGCCCTTCGTGTCCACGCGCTTCGGCGCGACCCTGGGTACGGTGTGTGCCAACGCTCTGCGGGTGCGACAGCTGAGCCAACGAGAATGCTGAGGTGCTCGAGATGAAGGGGCAAGCGCTGGTCGTCGACGACGAACAGGAGACGTGCGATCTGCTCGAGATGGCGCTCGTCCGCCATGGGTTCAAGGTCACGACGTGCACGGCGGCGCACCGCGCGCTCGAGCTCGTGGCTACCCAGGACTTCGACGTCGTCCTCACCGACCTCAACATGCCGGACATGAGCGGCCTCGATCTGTGCGAGCGCGTGCTCGGGACGCGGCCGAACATGCCGGTCGTCGTCATCACGGGGCAAGGAAGCCTCGAGACCGCGATCGGCGCGATCCGCGTCGGC
Organism: Myxococcales bacterium; assembly: GCA_025351875.1. GTDB lineage: Bacteria > Myxococcota_A > Polyangia > Polyangiales > Polyangiaceae > Labilithrix. The sequence goes on from JANXVA010000539.1 coordinate 1,176, forward strand.
GCCTACGACTTCATCACGAAGCCCGTCGACGCGAAGCTCCTCTACCTCAGCGTCTCTCGTGCGATCCAGCACCGGCACCTGCAGGACGAGGTCAGGCGCTTGCGTGCCGCCGTCGCCGCCGATACGGACACCGCGGAGAATGCCATCGTCGGCCAGAGCGGCGCCATGCGGCGGGTCTACGAGCTCGTCGCGCGCGTCGGCGAGAGCGATGCCTCGGTCCTCATCCACGGGGAGACGGGCACCGGCAAGGAGCTCATCGCTCGCGGCATCCACGCGCGCAGCAAGCGGAAGGACGGTCCGTTCGTCGCGATCAACTGCGCGGCCGTCCCGCATTCGCTCATCGAGAGCGAGCTCTTCGGGCACGCGCGCGGCGCCTTCACGGACGCGAAGGCACAGCGCACGGGGTTGTTCGTTCAGGCCAGCGGCGGAACTCTCTTCCTCGACGAGATCGGTGAGCTCCCGATCGACATGCAGCCGAAGCTCCTTCGCGCCCTTCAGGAACGCAAGGTCCGCCCCGTCGGCGCAAACAACGAGGTCCCTTTCGACTCGCGCATCGTCGCGGCGACGAATCGAAACCTCGAGGACGAGGTCTACGAGAAGCGCTTTCGCGAGGACCTCTACTATCGCATCAACGTCGTGAAGATCGACGTCCCCCCGCTCCGCGAGCGCGGTGGTGACGTGCTGCATCTCGCGCAGTATTTCCTCAAGCAGTTCGCGGCACGTAACGACAAGAACGCGCTCGAGCTGTCGACGACGTCCGCCGAAAAGCTCATGGCGTACAACTGGCCTGGCAACGTGCGAGAGCTCGAGAACTGCATGGAACATGCGGTCGCGCTCGCCCGGTTCGACCAGATCACCATCGAGGATCTGCCGGAGAAAATCCGCGCTTACCACGCCGAACGTTTCGTCGTCGCCGCCAACGATCCGACGGAGATCGTGACGATGGACGAGCTCGAGCGCCGTTACATCCTGCGGGTACTCTCGCTCGTCGGGGGCAACAAATCGAGGGCCGCTCAGGTCCTCGGCTTCGATCGCCGTACGCTCTACCGGAAGCTCGAGCGCTACGGCGAGGGCACGGGCGCTGGCGCGGATGAGCCCGCGGCGCTCGACCCGGCGTGACACGTAGGCGTTAGAAGTTGGAGGATGCGGCGCCGGAGTCGTCACCCGTTTCGGCATGGCCTCCACGCGTGACGATCGACGCGTCGTCGCTCCGTAGCTCCATCAAGGCGCGGACGATGCGCTCTCGCCACTCCTCGCGGTCATCCATCCCCGTGTCTGCGTGCATCTTCATCGGGCGTCCGCGTTGCAGGTTCAGTGCCGATCGAGCGCTCGCGAGCCCGACGCGAAGACAGAAGGAGTTCCGCTGACTAAGCCTGTGTTGCCGTGCAGGGCGTGCGCCTCCCGCGCAATTCCTGAGCGAGGCGAAACGCCACCGGTGGCTCCTCGCTACGATGCGACGTCCGGCGCCGGCGGCAGCGTGACCACCACAGCGGCGCCGGCGGCTCCTCGTCGGCCCGGCGGCAGCTGGCTCTTCTCGATCGAGAGCTTGCCTGTATGAGTGCCGAGGATCTGGATCGCCATTGACAGCGAGAGTCCGAGGCCGCGCGCAGACGCCCGCGTGACGAAGCGTCGGCCGAGCGACTCGGCCGATTCGTCGGAGAAGCCGGGGCCGTCGTCCTCCACGCGGACGGTCACCGCGCCGTCGATGACGGAGAGCGACACCTCGACGCGCGAGCTGGCGAGCTTCAACGCGTTCCCGATGATCTCCCGGAAAACAAGCAGGAGGAGGCGCGCGTCTCCGTCGATGAACAGCGGAGACGAGGGCAGGGCACAAGAGGCCACCACGTCCTTGCGGCCGTCGATGGCCAGCGCCTCGTCGACGGCTCGCTTGGCCAATTCACCCGCGTCGATCGCCGCGATCTCCGGCTCGAACGAGCCGCCCTCGAGCTCCGCGACGAGCGCCAGGTGCTCCGAGAGTCGCATGAGGCGGCGCAGGCTGCGCCGCGCCATCGCCACGAGCTCCGGCCGAGGCTTGTCGCCGTTCGCGAGCTCGTCGATCACCGTCAGGGTGACCCCCGTGGGCGAGGCGATGTCGTGGGCGACGCGGCGGAGGAACTGCGTTCGGAGGTGCACCCCGACGTCTGCGTCGAGGCTCGGCGGTGCGGTCATGGAGGGGCCCTCCCGAAAGCAGGATCCGAACCACGGGCGCTGGTCCGACGATTCTCGCGCGTGGCACTTTTTTTGCGCGGTCGACCTCGTGGCAGATTGCGCCAGCGTGGCGAAAGGTGACGCGGCCCCCTGACACTGCGGCACGTCCTCACGTACCGCCCGCGCCCTCGATTTACCCGAGCGCTTGCTTCGCCGGCAGCGTGAACGCGATGACGAGCGCGTCGCCGGCCTCGACGCTCAGTGTCCCCCGCTGAGCCTCGACGAGACCCTTCGCGATCAGCAGCGCGAGGCCGCCACGCCCCTCCGGGGGCGGAGGGATGGGCATGCCGCCGGGGCCGAACGCGCGCGCAGTGAAGACCACGGCATCGCCCTCATGTGCGACGCCGAGGCGGATCGCGCCGCCCTCTCCGGTCGCCTTGGCCTGGAAGGCGATGACCTTTGCGAGCACCTGCAGCGTGCGTGAACGATCCGCGAGCACGAGCGCGTCCTCGCCCGTCGCCTCGAACGTCACGGCAGCGCTCTTGGCGGGCGGCGCAGGGGTGGCCGCCTGAACCGCATCCTTGACGAGCTGGATGGCATTCACCTCGCGAGGCGTCACCTCGATCTCTCGCGCGTCGATTCGACTCGCTTCCACGAGGTCCTCGATGAGCCCCTGCATGCGCGAGGTCGCGCGTTCCATGCGCGAAATCAGGCTGATTCCGCGCGACGCCACGATGTCGTCGCGCTCCAGGTCGTCGCGGAGGAGCCCGGCGCTCATCGCGAACGTGTTCAGCGGATTACGTAGGTCGTGGGAGACGCTCGCGAGCAGCGCCTCGCGCGCCTTGGTGACGCCTTCGACACGCGCGCGGAGTTGCGCGCCCTCGAGCGCGAGGCCCGCGACGATTGCGAGCTGGGTGAGCGCGAGGTCGAGCATGTCGTCGTGAACGTCGTCGGTGCGCGAGATCGCGAGAAGGCCCACGGGAGTGCCGCTGGAGCCGGGCATTGCGACGGCGAGGATTCCGTTCGCACGCGCGAGCGGGCGAGCCGCCCCCAGGAGCGCGGCGAGAGGAGGGGACGCGGCTTCAGGAGCTGCCGTGCGGGAGGGCGCGGGACGCGGGGCGCCGCTCGCGCTCTCGTCGGTGGTGCTCCTCACAGTCGAGATCGCGGCTAGCTCCACGCGTGCGGCCCAGGCGTGGCGCGCGCCTCCAAGCGCTCGCGCCTCCTCCGCGACGACATCGAGAACGTCGTCGAAGCGCGTTGCCGAGCGGACACGCTCGCAAGCGGCGACGAGTCGCGCGAGAACAGCTCCTGCATCGAGAGAGGTCACGGTGCTCGGCATACCATCACGCAACCGCGCGAGCCAGTGTGGCTCGTCGCGGCACGCGCCGGGCTCACGAGAGCAAAGCGGCGCCCGTTTCGACGAAGTCGCCGTCGGCCCACCCGAGCAGCGACTCGATCTCGGCGCGTAGCAGCGCGAACTTCATGTCGGCCGGATGGATCGCGATGCGCGCCGGGAGCACGCGGCGGGCGGGACGTGCGATCCTGCACCACGCCACGCTCGAGAGCAGGCGGCCCGGCGTGCGGCTCGCGTAGTTGAGGACGAGGCTCGTCCGTGAGCGCTTGCCTGCGGGGTCATAGACGCGCAGGTGGTCCTCCGTGTACGCGTACCCGCGCTCCGCGAGCAGTGCGAGGACCCACCCGGGCATCGACCACGCGGGAGCGACGAACCCGCTGATCGCAAGCCCGGCGTCGCGCAACATCCGCTCGCCGTCGTCGAGGCGCTGGAGCGCCTCCTCGGGCGATACGTCGCTGAACTCGGCCTCGCCGCCGGAGACGACCTTCTGTGCGAACGCATGTCGTGCGCGACCAAGGGCGCCCGCGCCGCCTTCGGTGCGCGCGCGGTGGTAGTAGCCGTGGAGGTAGATCTCGTGCCCCTCGGCCTGGAGCTCGCGTAGCCGCTCGCAGTAGCGCGGGTGATCGAGGAGCGCGGCGCGTGCGTGGAAGTCCGGGACGACGAGCAGCGCGGGGCGCACCCCGTGTGCGTGCGCGGCCTCGAGAGCGAGCTCCACCTCGCGCTCCCATGCGGGGGAAACGTCGTGGATGGATACGTGGACGGGCATGAGAGAACGAGACGCCGCTCGGCGCGTTACTTCATCCAGGCCTGCTGCGCGCGCGCAACGGCCTCGAACTCGCCCTCGAACATGACGAGCTGCTCCGTCACGACGTCGAGGTTCTTGTGGTTCATCTCGCTGTCCTCGGCGAGCGACATGTCGACCATCTGCCGGCGGATCTCGCCGAGCTTGTCGCAGATGTTCGCGAGACGCTGGAGGTCGGCCTGGGGGCGCGGCTTGTCCGCGAAGTTCGCGCGGTACTCGTCGAACAGCTTGTTCGCGGCGCCGCCGAGCTCTCCCATGATGTCGGTCATGGGCGTCGCCTGGCGGATCTTGCGGACCTCGGCGAGCTCGGTCTCGTACGTCGACAGCCGGTCCGTGACGATCGTGATGTTCTTGTCGTTGAACTCGACCTTCAAGCCGCCGTCGCGGAGCGCCGTCATGCGCTCCTTGACCTTCTTCAGCGTGGCGACCACGCGCATGAGGAGCGCGGGCCGGCGGGAGACGCGCGGCTCTCCGGCGAAGTGCGTCTGGTAGACCGCGAACTGGTTGTTCGCGAGCGAGGCGAGCACGCTCGCCTGGTCGTCGGGCGTCCCGCTCGCCTGAGCGCCTTCGACGAGCTCGATCTCCTTCTGGTACTGCGCGAGATTTTCGCGCACGACGGAGCGGTCCTTCTCGAAGTCGGCGCTGCCCTTGGTCTCGGTGAGGAGCTGGGTCATGCGCTTCTCGATCTGGCGGAGGTCTTCCACCATCTCACCGAGGAGGGCGACATCGCGCGACCCGCGATCCTTGCCCGCGAAATGGCGCATGTAGCGGGCGAATACGAAGTTCGCACTCGTGGCCTCCACCGAGAAGTGCTCGAACGAGGGGCCGACCGCCTGGGCGCGGACGATCGCCTCGCGCTCCGTCTTGTAGAGCTGAAGGCTCTGCGAGGCGGCGTCACGAACACGGGCGAGGTCGGGGCCCTGCGCGGCGCTCGGGATCTTGTCGACTTGCTCGAGGACGGCGGCGCAGCGCTTGATCATGCGCTCCATCTGTCCGATGTCTCGAGTGAGGCGCGAGTGACCCGCGAATTCGGAGGCGTATTCGCGGTCGATCTGCTCGAGCTCCTTGCCCAGGTTCTCGACGAGGTTATTGGCCATGGATGGTCGCGTTTCTAGCACACTAGGATGCCGATGGTGGTCGCATGGTGGCAGCGAAGGTCGCGTCGGACGAAGGGGCGCCTCATTTTCTATCCAGGGGTCCTCGGCCTTGGGGTCGGGTTCCTGGCGTTCACGATGGTCATGCCCGGGCGGAGCCATCGTGGACCTCTGCCGGCGCTCGGGCCCGTGCGGGAGAGGGTCGCCGACCGGCTGCGGGCCGACGTCCTGGCGCTGGTCTCGGAGCGCGGTGACCGCAGCCAGGGGTCGCGTGGCACGCTCGAGCGCGCCTCAGCCATGATCGAGGGCTCGCTGCACGAGCACGGATACGAGGTCACGCGTCTGCCCTACACCTCCGACGGCGTGACCGTCGCGAACCTCGAGGCCGTTCTCGCAGGAGGAGCGAAGGCCCGCGAGGTCATCGTCGTCGGCGCGCACTACGACACCGCGGCAGGCGGGCCCGGCGCCGACGACAACGCGAGCGGCGTCGTCGCGATGCTGGCGATCGCGCGCGCCCTCGCGGCGACCAAACCGGCGCGAACGATCCGTTTCGTGGCGTTCGTCAACGAGGAGCCACCGTATTTCTGGAACGACGGCATGGGCAGCCTCGTCTACGCGAAGGCCTGCAAGGCTCGCGGAGACGCGATCGTCGGCATGCTGAGCCTCGAGACACTCGGGTACTACCGTGACGAGCCTGGCTCGCAGAAGTACCCACCGATCGTGAGCGCGTTCTATCCGGACCGCGCCGACTTCGTCGCGTTCGTGGGCAACCTCGGATCGCGTGGCCTCGTTCACGATGCGATACGGACGTTTCGCGGAGCCGAGGCATTCCCGTCCGAAGGCGCGGCGCTGCCGTCCTTCGTCACCGGAGTCGGGTGGAGCGATCAGTGGTCGTTCTGGCAGGTCGGCTACCCAGGCGTGATGGTGACGGACACCGCGCCGTTCAGGAATCCGCACTATCACCAGCTGAGCGACCGACCGGACACGCTCGACTACGGACGCCTCGCTCGAGTGACCGAGGGCCTCGTCGCCGTCGTGAAGAGGCTCGCCGACTAGGGTGGCGGAGCGTTCTGTGAGCTAGGAGCGGTTCTTCTTCTTGCGCGAGCGAATGACCATCGCGAGCGTGAGGCCTGCGAGGGTGGCCACGGCGAGCCCGCTGCTCGCGCTCTCGTTCGGAGCGGTCGCGCAGCCGCCGCCATCGCCGCTTGCGCCGTCCGCCGGCACGCCGGCGTCGTCCGCGGGCGTCGTCGTCGCGCCGTTGCTACCGGAGGTGCCGGAGGTCCCCGACGTGCCGGAGGTGCCGCTGGTGCCGGAGGTCCCCGACGTGCCGCTGGTGCCGGAGGTCCCCGAGTCCGCGCCCGCGTCGGGCTTCGGCGCGGGGCAACCTGTGCCGGCGTCACCCTCGAGGAAGAGCTGGCCGCGGATCTCGCCGTTGGGGAAAGCCGTCGAGTGGAGGTTCACGTAGAGCCCGCCGGCCACGAGCATCGTCACCTCTCCCGTCGTCAGCGTCTTCTGAACCTGGATCGGGCTCGTGCCTGGAGTCGCGAACGCCGGAAGGATCGGCGCGCCGGAGACGCCGCATGCGCCCGAATGGACGTGGCCTGCGTTGGGCGTCATCCCGAGGAACGTCACCGACCCGGTCAGCTGCTTGTTGGCGTCGTTGTACTGGAGCGTCGCCGTTCCGGTCGCGGCGCTCGCGTTCGCCGGCACCTCTTGCGTGCCGTTGAGGACCGCTGAGTAGTTCGTCTTCGCGGCGCTCGCGACGCCGGTGACGAGCAGCAGCGCGAGCGCGCAGCCGAGGAGGAGGGGCTTCTTCATCGAGGTGAATGGTCTCGTGGGGGTGTCCGGGATTCAACCTCGGGCGTACCGCGCTCCGGACGATCGGTCGCACTTCCGCTTACGTGACGGAAGGTCCAACTCTCACGCGGGGTTGGACCGGCGCCTCAGAAGCTCCGTGTAGAGTGCAACTTGCCCCTCGAACTGTTCGATGACGTTCGGCAAACGGGTCGTCGCGCGGATCGCGGCGGCGCGGACCGCGTCGGCGTCCTTCGCGAGCCGCTCGAGGAGGCGTTCGGTCGCCTGGGCGCAGGCCTCGGCGTCCAGCGCCCGATAACGCTCCCCCGCCTCCGGGACATGCATCTCCGCCGCGCCGCCCTCGTCGGGAACGACCGTCGGCAGTCCGCAGCTCATCGCCTCCGCGATGCTCAGGCCGAACGTCTCGAACGGGCAGCCGTGCATGAGCGCGTCCGCGCTCGCGAGCATGCGCGCGAGCGCCTCGCGGCCCTTCACGAAGCCGGGCATCACGATGTCCCGGGAGCCCGCGGCGCGTTCGGTCATGCGCGCGCGTTCGGGTCCATCACCGATCAGCACCAGGATCATGTCCCGCCGCGGGGCTCGCTCGCGCATGCGGAGGAACGCGTCGATCACCACGTCCCATCGCTTCTCGATCGCGAAGCGTCCCACGCCGACGAGGATCACCGCGTCGTCGCGCCTCGTGTCGTGCGAGGCGAGAGCGAGCAGCTCCCGACGGCCCTCGAAGCTTCGCGCATCGGGACGGAAGATGTCGCGCTCGATCCCGAACGGCACGCGTACGACGTGGGGCACCCCGTGCGACACGAGCTTGTCGACCTGCCACTCGGCGGCGACGAGCGTCGCGTCGCAGCGGCGCGCGATCGACCGCACGAGACCCCAGAGCGGCCTCGTGGCGAGCGACCCGGGACCGATGGCGCGCGACCACTGCCTCGGTCCGAGCATCGGTAGGTCGCGCGCGAGGCGTGCCCCGAGGACCCCTGCGTACGTGTCGATGAAGTCCGAATGCCACTGGAACGTCCGGACGCCGAAGGTGCTCCGCCGGGCGCGGAGAGCGCCCAGTGCGGCGAGGTAGGGGGAGTGGACCTCGAGGACGTCGGGCCGTTCACGGGCGACGATCTCCGCGATTTTGTCGAATCGCAGGAGCAGGTGGTACGTCGGATCATACGGGGACGCTGGGCCCCCCACCCGGATCACCCGGGCGCTTCCTTTTTCCCGTGCTAGACGGCCGCCTCCTCTCTCTGAATCCCCCCCTTCGCCGACGGTGCTCTCCGAGTCCTGAGCCCCTGGAGCGACGACGACGTGCTCGTGGCCGAGTTGGCACAGAACGTGAGACTTGAGCGTCAAATGGCTTCGAACCCCGCCGCCCCTTTCGGAATAGAATTCCGTCACGTCGAGAACCTTCACGGCACCTCCGGCAACGACGTCGGCAACGATCTCGCCTCGCCCGCGAAATCCTTTACGCAGGCCCGCATGGGCGGATCCCTCCCGCGGTCCGCGTTTTCTCGCAAGGCGCTCGCCGCCCAGCCGCAGAGCGAAACGCCGTTCGCGGCGCTTTCGGCGCGCCACGGTCGACCTCTCAAGGTAGCCATCCTCAGCGACTTCACGCGAATCCCCTACGCCAACGGTGCAGCGTTTCAGACACGGTTCCTGTATCAAGAATTGCGTCGGTGTGGTCACCAAGTCACAGTTATCGGCCCTCACGACCCCGACGCGACTCCGGATGAGCTTGCTCCCGGGACGATCGAGCTCCCCAGCATTCCGCTCAAGTCTTACCCCGGCGTGCACATTCCGATGCCGCTGGAATCCTGGGTGTACGACGCGAGTCGCTGGGATTTCGACATCGTCTTCGCCCAGACGACGTCGCTGCTCCTCGAGTTTGGCGTGTGGCTCCGGAAGATGCGCGGGATCCCGCTCCTCTGCGTGAACACGACCCACCTCGCGGCTGCTTATGACGTGCTGCTTCCCGAGCGCATCGCCAAGCTCGGTTGGGTCAACACCGGCGTCGAACTCGCGCTGAAGCGCCCGTACGAGAAGCTCTTCTCGAGCATCTACAACAACTCGGACGGCCTCGTGGTCCTCTCCGAGGGCCTCCGCTCGTACTGGCGTGAGCGTGGGGTCACCGCGCCGATTCACGTCATTCCGCGCGCCGTCCAGCCCGAGATCTTCGACAAGCCGATGGGGAGCGACCCGTACGTCCATCTCGAGAACACCAGCGATTCCGTATGGCGCGGCTCGCGCCTGCTCTGCGCGGGTCGTCACACGCGCGAGAAGGCTCAGGATCGCGTCATCCGGATCTTCGCGCGCCACGTCGCGCCGGTCGACCGCGAGGCGACGCTCACGATGCTGGGCGAGGGCCCGGACACCGAGCTCTACAAGCGCATCGCGAAGGAAGAGGGGGTCGCTCACCGCGTCTTCTTCCCGGGAGAGGTGCCGTTCACACGGATGCCCGATTACTACGCCTACGCCGACGTCTTCGTGCACGGCTCGCTGAGCGAGACGTACGGCAACGTCCTCGGCGAGGCCCTCTGGTGCGGCACGCCGACCGTCGCGTTCGCGGACGGCATGGGGGTCAGCGCGCAGATCACCGATCGCGTGAACGGTGTCCTTCTCTCGCCCGGCAACGGCGGCGTGACCGAGAGCGACGCGGACGCCTCGTTCGGTCGCGCCATCCTCGACCTCATCGCGGACCCGCAGGAGCGCGCGCGCATCGGCAAGGGCGCGTCGAAGGTCTCCCGGGAGCGCAACTCGCCGCTCGCCGTCCAGCGCCGCGTCGCTGACGCCTTCCAGCACGCGCAGGAGCACGCCGCGGCATGCGGCGTTCGCCCCGCCATCGAAGGCCCCCGCGTCCTGCGGTGGCTGACGACCCTGAAGCACTTCCGCACCTGGTCGGCCGTCAACGGCGGCGTGTACCTCGCCGGTTGCCTTCGTCCGGCACCCGAGAAGAAGCGCAAGAGCCAGCTTCATCCCCAGATCGGACGCTGAGCCCTGGGCTGCAGTGCGCATGAACGCACGGTGTAAGCGGATCGGCGCGAACCGCATCGGCTTGCGTTCGTGCGGTCCGGGGGGGATCCTTAGGGGGATATGGGGAGCTTCACATCTCCCTCGGTAAACACGCGCACGAACCTGGCGCCGGGGGATCGACTCGACCGTTACGAGCTGCTCTGCGTTCTCGCGCAGGGAGGCATGGGGACGGTTTGGCTTGCGCGCATGACGGGCAAGCACGGCTTCGAGCGTCTCGTCGCCCTGAAGACGATCCTGCCCTCGTACTCGCACGACGAGCAGTTCGGAGCGATGTTCCTCGACGAGGCGAAGATCGCCGCGCAGATCGATCACGAGAACGTCGCACGCATCCTCGAG
>JANXVA010000567.1 GCA_025351875.1 Myxococcales bacterium
CGCCGCCCGGCCCGGCTACTTCGCGAGGATCGCCTTCTGTCCCTCGAAGTCACTCATGGTCACGTGCAGATCGATACCCGCCGCCCTATCGACGGCGGCGCAGAGGCTGTTCTCCTGCCCGAAGTCATTGCGGTCGCTGTCGTAGTTGAGGTTGACCGAGTCCGTGGGCTCCAGAGTGTTCCAGTAGATGATGCGGGCCGCTCGGCCCTTCGTGAGCCCCGCAGGCATCGGGGCGTTACACGTCACGTCCTCTTCGAGACCGACGGCCTTCGTACGCACGATGACGCCGCTCTTTGTTCGCTCACGCTCGACGAGGACGCCGCGCGTGTCCTCTTGCTTGCAATGCTTCTCGATCCACTCCACGTGTGGAGCGAGCTTCTTGATCTCGGCGTGGTAGTCCTTGATCTTCTCCTTCAGGTCCGCGAGGCGCACGGGCCGGGATGCCTCGCACTTAGCTGCGAGCGCGCTTGCCCGGCGTTCTTCCTTCTCGTCCTTTTCGTGCTTCTGATCAGCAGTCCGCTTCTCCATGGCCGCATGGTTGCGCTCTTCGGTCTCATGCGTCTCGCGTTGCCGGCGCGCATCGCCCGCTCCGAGCGCTGGCGCCTGTACAGGCTGCGCGGGTGCTGGGGCCACCGCGCGGCCCGCGGCGTTGATGAGGTCGCCGCAAGCGACGTTCGTGAGGAGGAGCAGGCTCAGTACGGTGTGGAAACGCATCGGGGACCTTCACGTCAACGCGAGTTGACGTCTTTTGGTGATGGCGCCGAGCAACTCGTGATCGATCGTCACCAGTTGCCGGGCGTCGGAGGAACGATCGCGTCAACGCGGGCCGGCGCGGGCTTGTCGCTGGGCGGCGGCGCCGCGGCCAGCTTCAGGGCGAGGATCTTCTTGATGCCGTCGAAGTCGTACATTCGGACGAAGAGGCGGACGCCCGTGACCGCGTCGAACTGGACACAAAGGCCGTTCTCCGCCGCGAACCGCCCGCTGTAGATCTCCGCGGCTTCGGCGGAATCCTCTCCGTGGGCGTCGAGGATCTTCCGCACCTTCCACATCGTCATGGTGGCGGGCAGCGGGGCGTTGCACGCCATGACGTCCTCCTCGCCAACATGCTTCGTTCGGACGACCACCGATCCGCTGGCCGTGCGCTGACGCGACACCTCAATGCCGCGCGTATCCTCGTGCAGCTTGCAGTGCTTGAGCACCCAATCCTCGAAAGGGCCGAGCTTCTCAAGGATAACAGCCCAGTCGTGGACCTCCTTCTTCACATCCGCGAGGCGGTCAGGGCGCGACGCTGCACACGAATGTTCGAGATCGCGTGCGGCTTGTTCGCGCGCCGCGCGTGCGGTGATCTCACGCTGAGCGGCCTCGGCAGCCTCCGCCGCAACCGCCTTTTCATGCTCGACACGGGCGGCCTTCTCCGCACGCCGTTGCTCACGCTCCCGCTCAGCTTTGCGCTCTTCGGTGGCCTCGGCCTCAACGCGCCGTGCCTCCACTTCCGAACGCGTCGGTTCGCCGCGACTACGGGCCACGGCATCCGATACCACGCCGCAACCGACGGCACTCAGGACGAGAGGCAGCAGACCCAACACGTGGAGTCGCATCGGCTGGCGCATGGTCGTCTTCACCTTTCCTGTTTGCACTGGAGGAACCCCAACGAACGCGAGCGGCCTTGCGATCACGTGGCGGCTCATCGGAACGTGCAACCGCCGAGCGACGGGCTTCCGACGACGATGCCCTGTCCCTTGCAGAGCACGCGCACGGTTTCACCCTTCGACAACTGCGCGAGCTGCGACTTCTCGGAATCCTCCATGCTGCACATGGTCGACATGAACTCGTTGGGCGTCGCGAGTCGGAGGTGAAGCCCACCGAAGGCGCCCTTGTCGACGCTGGCGACGGTGCCCGTGACGAGCAGCTTCCGGCCCTTGTACTTGTCGTCCGCGGCGACTTCGTTGCCCTGATACGCGTTGAACAGCTCGGTCGACGTGACCGAGATGGAACTCGCCTTGAGATCCTTGTCCGCAGAGGCCGCCGCAGCCGTCTTGGCGAGCTTCTGCACTTGCGGCTCGATGCGCTTGCGTAGAGCTTCCGCCTTTTCGCAGAGCTGCTGATACTGCTTGTCAGCGGCGATGCTCGTCCCGGCGAAGTCCTGGAGCGCCGCGACCGCGCCCTCGACATCCTTGTCCGCGAGCGCGATCTTGCCCGTGTCCGCCTCACTCGTTGCCTTCTTGATCGTGGCCGCGATCTCGATCGACTTCTGCGGGAACGTCTCGACGGCGTTCTTCTCCTTCGCTTCGGCTGCTGCCTTCATCGCGGCCAGGTTGCGGTCGGCCTCGACGGCACGCGCCGACAACTCGGCGGGTGTCGGGTCCTTCTTCGCCGTGGCCGCCGACCGGCACAACATGCAGCTACCGAAGAGGCCGAACGCGATGACGATGACACCGCCGCAGCCGATCCTCGCCAGGAGCGACTTCTTCGGTGGCTGCGGCGGCGGTCCATACGGCACCCAGCCGGGGGGCGGCCCGTACCCCTGCGGTCTTTGCGGCCCTTGCGGCCCCTGCTGATAGCTCACTCGTTCTCCCTCACTCGTGCGGCTGGCGCTGCGGAGTCACGATGCGAGAGCCGCGAGCGCGTACGCGAACAGGCTAGAGCGCGCCTCGCTTCCTGGTCCATCGTGGGATCCCGCAAGACGCCGCTCTCCGTCGCGCCGTGGACTGTGTCGTAGTTCGTCGCGCTGAGCCGGTCGACGGCCTCTGCGGTGTTGGTCATCGCTCGCTCCTCCCGCTAACACCCACGTCGACGAGCGTGACTCGCTTCGCACCATAACTCAACCAAAGACTCGCTGTTTACAGACCGGGTGAGCGCCGACGGTGGGCCGTGCGCCTGGACCCAGCTGCCGTCGTTACGAACGTCGGTCGACGTGTCGCCGAGCTGCGGCTGGCGCGAGGCCTCACCCAGGAGCAGCTCGCCGCCGAGATGGGCGTGACTGCGCAATGGATCTCGATGGTCGAGCGAGGCCGAAACCTCACCCTGCATAGCGTCGTTGGGCTCGCGAACGCCTTCGGGGTGCCGCTCTCGTCCTTGCTTCAGACGCCGAGACCGAGCAGCCGTGTCGTCAGAGCGGGGCGACCCAAAAAGCGCCGCTCCTCGAGCCGAGGGGCATCCTAGCTCCCGCGCGAAAGGGACGGGCGAGACGCTCGGCGAGTGGCGCCGAAAGGCCTCGGCGACGCCTCGCAGAAGCTCGCGACGCGATCGGGATGCACGTCGGGCGGGAACTACGCAAAGATCGAGCGCGGGACGAAGAACGTGACGTATGACACGTTGCTCCGGGTCGCCGATGGACTCGGGGTCGATCTGATCGTGACGCTCGGCAACCGGCGGCAGTCGAAGCGTGCCGTGTAGGCAGAGCCGGCCCGATTGCGTTGCGGGAAACCGCTACGTCGAGCTGGGCGGCGAAGGCCGCGACGGCAGCAGGGTAGGCGGCGGGCTGAACGATAGCGGTTACCCCTGGAGCGCCGCCACGCGAGCCTCGCTGCGCGCAGGCACCGGCGTGCCTCGGTCTCGTCCGCGATCTTCCGTCCGCTCGCCACTCGTCACTTCCGCGTCGTGCCCGAGCCTGCACGGCCCGTACGCGAAGATCATCCCGGCGTCGCCGATGGGTCACGCCGCCACGATCGTGACCGTCCTGCCGCGGCGCGCTGCCAAGCCCTCGACCGCGAGGGCAGGACACGGTCATCGATCCCTCGTTTCCTCCTCACGGAACACGAAGGCGTGTGGTGTCGCGGCTACAAAGCGGCTTGCCCTAGCTGCCTCGATGAGCTGATGGATGGAGGGCGACCGCGTGTAATACGACAGACCGGAATGGTCGAAGAGGCCACCGTGCTCGGCCACGAGGTGGCCCGACATGATGCCGATGACCTTGGAATCAGCGACATGCTCGTCAAAGCTGGCCTCGCCATAGCCGTTGCTCCCTCCCCGCTTCGCGTGGCTGAGCAAGG
>JANXVA010000593.1 GCA_025351875.1 Myxococcales bacterium
GTGAAGGTCTATCCCGTTCCCCTCGACGACGTGGTGTCGGCCCGGCTCGTGTTCGAGTTCGGTCCTGCCCCAAAGCCGGTCACCAGCGCGAAGAAGCAGAAGCAGAAGAAGGGGACGACCTGATGCTGTCCAACGATCAAGGCCCCGTCTCGACAGATACGAAGCGAGGCTCGAGCAACGCCTCGACGAAGAGGAAAGCCATGGCAACTCAGCAGCAAGCCCCCTCCAGCGAAGGCAGCCTTCTCCAGGCCCTCGAAATGGTCGCCAAGGAAAAGGGGATCGACCGGGATCGTCTCGTCAAGACGGTCGAGGAAGCGATCCTCAAAGCCGCGCAGAGCGTGTTCGGCCCGAACCGCGAGCTCCAGGCCACGTTCAACGAGGACAGCGGTCAGGTCGACCTCTTCCAGTTCATGACCGTCGTCGACGACGTGTCCGATGACGAGCGCGAGATCGCCGAGGAGGACGCGAAGGCGGCTGGCCTCGAGGCGGAGATCGGCGAGGAGCTCGGCTTCCAGATCTTCTGGCACCCGAACGACGCCAAGAAGGCGGCCGACCAGGACAAGGAGTTCGGCGATCTGCTCATGGTGAAGCAGGCGCGCTCGTCGTTCGGCCGCATCGCGGCGCAGACGGCCAAGCAGGTCCTCATCCAGCGCGTCCGCGACGAAGAGCGCGACCTCATCTTCAACGAGTTCAAGGACAAGAAGGGCGAGCTCATCAAGGGTGTCGTTCGTCGCTTCGAGAAGGGCAACAACCTCATCGTCGACCTCGGTCGCGCCGAGGGCATCCTCCCGTTCCGCGAGCAGACCCCGCGCGAGACGTACCGCCCCGGCGATCGCATCGTCGCTCTCCTCAAGGACATCGACCGCGAGGCACGCGGTCCGCAGATCATCCTCTCGCGCGCCGACGGCAAGCTCGTGGAGAAGCTCTTCGAGAGCGAGGTCCCCGAGATCTACGAGGGCATCGTCAAGATCGTCGCCTGCGCCCGTGAGCCGGGCGCTCGCTCGAAGATCGCCGTCATGAGCCGCGATGCGGACGTCGATCCGGTCGGCGCATGCGTCGGCATGAAGGGCTCGCGCGTCCAGGCTGTCGTCCAGGAGCTCCGCGGCGAGAAGATCGACATCGTCCCGTGGGACCGCGACCCCGCGCGCTTCGTCTGCGCGGCCATCCAGCCCGCCGAGGTCAACAAGGTCATCGTCAACGAGGCGGACGGGCGCATGGAGCTCGTCGTCCCGGACGAGAAGCTCTCGCTCGCCATCGGCCGCAAGGGGCAGAACGTTCGCCTCGCGTGGCACCTCACCGGCTGGAAGCTCGACATCATCAGCGAGTCGAAGTTCAAGCAGATGGAAGAGGAAGCGATCGCCCAGCTCGGCCGAATCGACGGCATCACCGAGCAGGTCGCCCGCAACATGTACCGCATGGGCTTCCGCGCTCTCGAGGAGGTCGCCGAGGCGACGCCCGAGGAGATCGGTGGCATCCAGGGCGTCGGTCCCGAGAACGCCGAAAAGATCCGCAGCGCGGCCGAGACCACGATGGAGAAGCTCCGTCAGGAGCGCATCATCGCCGCCTCGAGCAAGATCGAGCCCCTCACGGACGCAGAGAAGCTGCTCTTCGTGCGCGGCGTCGGCGAGCGTACGGTCCAGCTCCTCGCGGATGCGGGTTACCGCAGCGTCGACGAGATCATGCGCGAGGACGAGGACAAGCTCGCCATCAAGACGGGCCTCGGCATCAAGAAGGCACGCGCGCTCAAGCAGGGCGCCGAGCAGTTCCTCCAGAACGAGTGGAGGCCGATCGACGCGGCTCGCAAGAGCGCCGCAGCGGCTGCCGCCGCCGCCGCAAAGGCAGAAGCAGAAGCTCCGCCGGCCTGAAGAGGCGGGCCGGCAGCAGGTTCAGCACACAAGCTCAGAGTAAGTAGAGGAGAAGAAGTAAAGCGTGATGGCCGAGACGAAACAGCACGACGAGCGTGGTGAGCAGGGCGAAAAGCCTGGCTCACGACGTCAGTGCGCGGGTTGCGCCAAGCGCGACTTCGCGGACGCCCTCGTTCGTGTCGTTCTCGACCCGGCCGACGGGAGTCTCGCTGTCGACCTTGCCGATTCGCGGTTCGGCCGCGGAGCCCATGTGCACGCCTCGAAAGAGTGCGCGCAGAAGGCGCTCCGCGGAGGCTTCGCGAAGGTCTTCAAGTGCAAGGTCGAAGGCACTGTGGAGTCGTTGGGCGAGCAGATTCTCGATGCGGCAGATCGCCGAATCGAGGGGCTGCTCGCCGGCGCACGCCGCGGGAAGCTCGCGATCTCCGGCTCGGACGTTGTCCGGGCCGCATATCGCGAGGGTACCGCCGCAATGATCGTGGTCGCGTCCGACGCGGCTGCTGCGGCGAAGCTCTCGGAGATTCAGGATGCGGTCGCCCAAGGCAAGGCGATCGGCTGGAGTAACAAGCAGCGCCTCGGAGCGATCTTTGGTCGCGACGAGGTTGCTGTGTGCGCCGTGCTTCACGAAGGCGTGGCCAAAGCGATCGGGAGCGCACGCCTCATGGCGTTACCGTTCGCGAGCGCAGCTAGGAGCGAAGCATGGTGGTCGGCGGAGGATCGATGAGCAAGGTCCGTGTCTACGAAGTCGCGAAGCAGCTGAACCTCGACCCCAAGGCGGTGGTGGGGCTGTTCCAGTCGATCGGTGTGACCGATGTGCGTAACCACATGTCGTCTGTCGACGTGGACGCGGTCGAGCGCCTGAAGCGAAACCTCGAGAAGCAGAAGACGCACGACGTCGTGCAGGAGAGCATCCGGCGCGGGCCGGGTACCGTCCTCAAGCGTCGCGCGGTCGTGAAGCCGGGTGGGAACGATGCCGGGCCCAGCTCGGTCGCGGCACCTCACGCGTCGACTCCCGACATCTCCGCTCGCCATGACGACGTCGCCTCGCGTCGTGATGTCGCGGCGCTCGCGAAGGAGCCCGCGTCGACGCGGGCCCTTCCGAAGACGGACGTGATGGCCGATCGCGAGAGCGCTCGGAAGATGACGCTGCGCGAGGTCCCCGCGGACCGCCAGAGCGCGCCTGGATCGAGCCGGGACGTCGCCGTTCCTCCCGCACCGCCGTCGGCGCGCGAGCGTCCGAGCACCGCTCGCGGCGTCACGAAGGAGGTCGAAGAGGCCGCGCCCCCGGCGCCCGTCGTCCCGGAGCGTGAGTCGCAGCGCAAGGTCCCCGCGCCGAAGTCGTCCGCCAAGCTTCCGCCGGCACCGCCGTCTGCGGCAGCCCCCGTCGCCGAGGTCGCTGCTGCGGTCCCGGCCGCCCCTCACTCCGAGAAGAAGGTCGCTCCCGCGGCCGAGCCTTCGCGTCCCGCGGTGGTCGAGGCACGCACGTCCTCGCCGGCCGTCGTCGAGACACGCGTGGATGCACCGCCTCACGCGGCTCCTCCGAGCCCGCCGCCGCCGTCCGAGACGGTTGCCGCTCGTCCCCCGAGCGATCAGCCTCGTCCCGTCGTCCAGTCCGAGCCGCCGGTTCCGGCGCGCCCGTCCGCGCCGCCGAAGACGGGTGTCGAGTACTGGGCCGGCCGTCCCGGCGTCCCGATGCCCACCCCGATGAACGCACCGCGCACCGGTATCGGTGGTGGTCCCGCGAGCGCGATGCAGCGCCGCGTGCAGTACGACCCGCGCGCAGGCGCCAACGTCGCTCGCCCGGGCATGCGCCCCGGCCAGCAGCGTGGGCCCGGCGGCATGATGGGCCGCGGCGGCATGAGCGGCGGCCGTGGCCGTCCCGGCTTCCAGCAGATCCGTCGTGGTCCGGTCAACGTTTCCACGAAGGAGATGTCGGAGCACAAGAAGGTCATCCGCATCGACGAGAACATCACGCTCTCCGGCATGGCCGCGAAGATGAGCCTCAAGGCGACCGAGCTCCTCATGCGCCTCCTCGGCATGGGAATGACCGGTATCCACATCAACACCACCCTCGACGCCGACACGGCGAAGATCCTCGCCGGCGAGTTCGGCTGGGAAGTCGAGGACGTCGCGCAGACCGAGGAAGAGATCATCGCGGAGGCCCGCGGCGAAGAGTCGGCGGCTGCGCCCGCGGCCCCCGTCGACGGCGCGCCCGTCGTCGCCGCACCGGTCGATGCCGGTTCGATCACGCGTCCCCCCGTCGTGACCGTCATGGGTCACGTCGACCACGGCAAGACGAGCCTCCTCGACAAGATCCGCAAGGCGAACGTCGTCGCGGGCGAGGCCGGCGGCATCACGCAGCACATCGGCGCCTACAAGGTGAAGACCGATCGCGGCGTCATCGTCTTCCTCGACACCCCGGGCCACGAGGCCTTCACGGCCATGCGCGCCCGCGGCGCCAGCGCGACCGACATCGTCGTTCTCGTCGTCGCTGCCGATGACGGCGTGATGCCCCAGACCAAGGAAGCCATCGCTCACGCGAAGTCCGCCAAGGTCCCGATCATCGTCGCCATCAACAAGTGCGACAAGCCGGGCGCCGAGCCCGAGCGCGTCAAGCGCGAGCTCGTGGACCAGGGCCTCCAGCCCGAAGAGTGGGGCGGCGACACGATCTTCGTGCAGGTCTCCGCGCTCACCGGTGACGGCATCCCGCAGCTCCTCGAGATGATCGGGCTGCAGGCGGAGGTCCTCGACCTCAAGGCCAACCCGAAGAAGCCCGCCAACGGCGTCGTGCTCGAGGCTCTCCTCGATCGCGGTCGCGGTCCGGTCGCACGCGTCCTCATCCAGGAAGGCACGTTGCGCGTCGGTGACTTCGTCCTCGCAGGCCCTGGCTTCGGCAAGGTCCGCGCGATGACGAACGAGCACGGCAAGCAGGTGCACGAGGCGCCGCCGTCCACGCCGGTCGAGATCCTCGGCCTCTCCGACGTCCCCGGCGCCGGCGATCCGCTGCACGCCGTCAAGGACCCGAAGAAGGCCCAGGAGATCGCCGACAGCCGCAAGGTGAAGCGCGACAAGTCGCTCATCGGCGACGACGCGCGGATCTCTCTCGCGGGCCTCGTCGAGCGGATGCAGTCCGCCGATCAGCAGGAGCTCCGCGTCATCGTGAAGACGGACGTGCAGGGCTCGCTCGAAGCCGTGGCCAACGCCTTCAACAAGCTCACGACCGATCGCGTGAAGCTCACCATCATCCACGGCGGTGTGGGTGCGATCACGGAAGGCGACGTCAACCTCGCCATCGCGTCGTAGGCGATCCTCATCGGCTTCAACGTTCGTCCGGCCGGCAAGTCCTCGTCGCTCGCCGAAGAGAACAAGGTCGAGATTCGTCTCTACAGCATCATCTACGGCGCCGTGGACGACGTGAAGGCGGCGATGGAAGGCCTCCTGCCTACGACCAAGGTCGAGAAGCCCTCCGGCAAGGCCGAGGTCCGCAAGATCCTCAAGATTCGCGGCGTGGCCGTCGCGGGTTGCATGGTCACCTCCGGCAAGGTCCTGCGCGGAAGCCACGGACGCCTCGTCCGCGACAAGCAGACCATCTGGGAAGGTAAGATCGCCTCGCTCAAGCACTTCAAGGAGGACGTCAAGGAGATGTCCGAAGGCTTCGAGTGCGGTATCGCGCTCGACGGCTTCAGCGAGCTGAAGGAACTGGACGTCATCGAGTCCTTCGAGATCGAGGAGATCAAGCAGCGCCTGTGAGTCGCTGAGCCGGAGGTCGCGCGGCGTCCTCCGGCTCGCGTTTCACGTGCTGCTCGTGCGCGCTCATGGCGAACGAAGCGAAGACCCGGCCGGCGCGCGTGGGCGCTCAGCTCCGTCAGGAGATTGCCCGTCTTGTCACGCGCGATCTCGGTGACCCTCGCTTGGAGGGGCTCGTCGTGGCGAGCGTCACGATGAGTGGCGACTTGCGGCTCGCGAAGGTCTTCTGGCGGCTCGCCGTGCTCGAAGAACCCGGGCCGACGCTGAACGCCCGCCTGAAAGACACACAGACCGCCCTCGAGCGCGCAGGCGGACGGCTGAAGCGAGCCATCACCGCGCGGCTTCAGCTGCGCGTCGCACCCGAGCTCAAGTTCGAATACGACGCCGGCCAAGAGAAGCGCGATCGGATCGATCAGCTCCTCGAAGAAGTGAAGAAGGACGAGCGGACGAAGCCTCCCGCTTGATCGCACCTGGTTTGTGAGGCCCCTGCGCGGCGCCTGCGGAGCGATCTCGCTCGTTGGAGGGGGTTCAGCGGGGGAGGGCGACG
The DNA here is from genome assembly GCA_025351875.1 of Myxococcales bacterium. GTDB lineage: Bacteria > Myxococcota_A > Polyangia > Polyangiales > Polyangiaceae > Labilithrix. The sequence continues at coordinate 6,157 of JANXVA010000593.1, forward strand.
CGCACTGCGGGCGTGTGGCGGCGCGGCACGGGCGCACGACCTCAACGGAGGCTAGTTGGCGGGCTTGCCGTCGGGGCCGAGGACCTTGTCCTGGGCGCACTCGGCGGTCGCCTTTTCCTTGGTGGTGCCGGCCGTCGCGAAGATCCACTTCTGGACGCCGCTCGAGAGCCGCGCTCCGCAGAC
>JANXVA010000604.1 GCA_025351875.1 Myxococcales bacterium
CCGCGAGACCGAGGCCTGCGACGACGGCGATGGAGAGGCTCACCAGCAGCCATCGCGACTGAGTCGGCAAGGAGGACGGAGCGGCTTGCGTGATCGTCTGCGCCTCGCCAACCGCATCCAGTCGACCGAGCGCAGCCGAGCTCGTGGCGGGTACGGCGTGCAAGACGGCGTGAATGCGCTCGGCCGCGCCGCGCGCCTGCGGCGAAGCGAGGGGCTCCAGCGCCGTCGCGAGCTCGGAGACCGTTGCGTAGCGCTGCGAAGGTTCCTTCATGAGGCACCTGCGGATGATGCCCCACAGCGCGAGCGGCGCGTCGGGCCGAACACTGGGGAGCGGCATCGGATCGTCCTTCAGCACCATCGCGCAGAGGACGGGGACGGCCGGAGCGTCGAACGGTAGGCGCGTCGAGACGAGCTCGTAGAGGCAGACGCCGAGCGACCAGACGTCCGTGCGGAAGTCGACGTCTCGCGAAGCCTTCATCTGCTCGGGGGACATGTACTGGGGCGAGCCCATCACAGCGGTCGTCGCCGTGAGCGCGCGGTCCTCCATGTCGATCCGCTTCGCGAGCCCGAAGTCGAGGACCTTCACGTGCGCACCGCCGTCGAGCTTCTTCGAGAGGAACAGGTTCGTCGGCTTGAGGTCACGGTGAACGATGCCGAGCGAGTGCGCCTCGGCGATCGCCTCACAGGCCTGGAGGATGTAGTCGACCGCGTCCACGACGCGCAGCGGACCGCGCTCGAGCATCTTGCCGAGGTCCTCGCCCTCGAGCAGCTCCATCACGATGTACGGCGAGCCGTTCGATCGCGTTCCGACGTCGACGACCTTGACGGCATGCTCGCTCCGCAGCCGAGCGACGGCGCGGGCCTCGCGCATGAAGCGCTCGACGAGATCTTTGTCGCCCGCGAGGTGGGTCGGCAGCACCTTGATGGCGACACGTTGATGGAGCTCCGTATGACGAGCCGCGGCGACGATGCCCATGCCACCCTGACCGATCACGCGCTCGATCCGGTATTTCCCGCCGAGCAGGTCACCCGGCCGCATCTCTTCTTTGGCTGCTGCTCTAGCCACGGGTTCGACGGCCTCCGGCGCGTTCACTCTAACAGCACTCCCCTACGGAAGAGCTTGGATGCAGGAGAGATCGCCCCCTTGCCCGAGTGCGGCCTCGAACCCACGTAGGCCGAGCGGGCATCGTAGCCGTGGTTAGGTTCTGAGAGCTGCCGCAAAGCCACGGCTCGATCGGACCCGGGCATAGTCGCGTCGGCTCGCTTGTTCCCTTGCACGTAGACGGTCGCTTGAAAAATACATCCCCCATCGAGCACGACCCCGCACCGGAAAGCGAGGTCTCGTCGACGCACGATCCGCTCGAGCTTCATTTCCGATCGATGACGTCCTTCCGCCTGCTCACGCGCGAGGACGAGCACTCCCTGGCGCGCCGTCTGGAGAAGGCTGACCTCTCGCTGACTCGCGCGCTCCTCTCGGTCCCCGAAGGCTGCGCCGCTCTCCGCGACGTCGCGCGCGCGCTGCGCGACAAGGAGGTCCGCATCGAGGACGTGGAGCGAAATCCCGGCGAACGTCTCATCGAGCGACTCGACGCGACGCTGACGCGCGCAGAGTCCGCGATCGCCAGCCGCGGAGCTCGCGGAACCGCCTCGCGAGCCAATCCGAGCGCGCGCGGCCTGCGACTCCATCCTCGGACCGTGCGGGAGCTCGCGCGCGAGCTGCACGAGCTCTCGGCACGGCAGCCGCGGAACAAGCGACTCCGCCGCATGGTCGGCGAGGTCGACGTGGCGCGCCGCGAGGGCGAACGCGTCACGACCGAGCTCGTCCAGTCGAACCTGCGGATCGTCGTCACGTTCGCGCGTCGCTACCGCGGCATGGCGCTCGTCGACCTGATCCAGGAGGGCAACCTCGGTCTCCTCCGCGCCGTCGACAAGTTCGACCACCGTCGCGGGCTTCGGTTCAGCACGTACGCGGCGTGGTGGATCCGTCACGCCCTCGGCCGCGCGCTCGCCGATCAGAGCAAGATGATCCGCCTGCCCGTTCACCTCACCGGGGCCGTCCAGCGCGTCCGGCGCGCGCAGGACCGTCTCCATCGCGAGACGGGCCGCACAGCGACGACCGAGGAGCTCGCCACCCGTACCGGGCTCCCGATCGAGCAGGTGCGCCGCGCGGTCGACGTCGTGGCTCAGCCGATCAGCCTCGCGACGCCGGTCGGCACGGAACGCGACGGCGCCGATCTCGGCGACTTCGTGATCGACACGTCGGCACCGACGGCGGACGAGGTGGTCGCCCAGAGCGAGCTCCGCGTCGAGACGAAGGCGCTCCTCGAAGAGCTCCCCGAGCGCGAGGCGGAGATCATCCGGCTGCGCTTCGGCCTTGGTGGGGGGGCCACACGCACGCTCGAGGAGATCGGCGTGCGCCTCTCGCTCTCCCGCGAGCGCGCGCGGCAGCTCGAGCGCGAGGCGCTGCGAAAGCTGCGCGTCGCGAGCGAGAAGCGTCGCTTACGAGCGCATCTGGGCGGGTGAGGCTTCCGGCCTTGCCACGCGACGCGGGATGAGCGACGACACGAGGTGTGGCCAGGGTGCTCCACCACATCGTCGAGCCGCCGCGGGCGTGCTCGTACCTCAGCGACCGTGAGGCGCAGCTCGAGATCCGCGTGATGGACGACGTGACGGTCGAGGAGCTCGACGCGCTCCTCGAGCGCGGCTGGCGTCGGTTTGGCCCGGTCTATTTCCGTCCGAAGTGCATCGGCTGCGGCGAATGCGTCACCCTGCGCGTCGACACCGCGGCGTTTCGTCCGAGCAAGAGCCAGCGGCGCGCCGCAAAGAATGCGGCGCGGCTGCGGCGCGTGGTGGGCGTCCCCGTCGTCGACGACGAGCGACTCGCGCTCTACCATCGCTGGCACTCGCAGCGTGAAGAGGCACGCGGCTGGGAGCCGAGCGACCTCGACCCCGAGCGGTACGCGGTGGACTTCGCGTTTCCGCATCCGGCGGCGCGAGAGGTCGCCTTCCGCGATCCGGATGACGCCGACCGGCTCGTAGGTCTCGGAATTTTCGACGAGTCGCCGCGCGCGATGAGCGCCGTCTACTTCTTCTGGGATCCGGAGCGAGCTCCTGCTTCGCTCGGCGTCGCGAATGTCGTCACGCTCGTCGCGGACGCGCGGGCGAAGAGCTTGCCGCACGTGTACCTCGGCTATCGCGTTCTCGGCTGCGCGTCGCTCGTATACAAGTCCAAGTACGAGCCGCACGAGCTGCTCATCGGCCGCCCGGAATTCGGCGAGGTTCCTCGCTGGGCCGACGCTCAGTCGCGGACGAGCGGCTCTCGATGACGAACGAACTGCGCGATCATCGCGCGCGCGTCCTCCGGTGCGGTCGCGATGCGAGCACCGAAGCCGGCGGGACTGTCCTCGCCTAGCTCGTCCTGCGTCCAGCCGACGGTGCCCGCGACCTCGAAGCGATTGCCGCCCGGGAGCTCGATGACCAGAACGACGGCTGCGCCGATCGGGGGGAGCTTCGCGTAGGTCGCGACGAACACGCCGCCATGCATGACGACGTCCTCCCCCTCCATCCCGCGATAGAAGTTGCTCGGGCTGGAGGCTCCGAGCGCGACGTCGAAGCGCGGGATCGAGCCACCGCCGCCCGACGTCGCGATGCGATGCTCGAGACGACGCACCACGGCGACGAGCTCGTCGATCCGCTCGCTGAACTGCGCGCCCGGCGGCGCCTGGGGAACGGGCGCCATGCTGCCAGGAGGCATCGTCGCGCGGGCGGGCAGCGGCGGGGCCTTCCCGGGAAGCTGCGAAGGGCGCTGCCCGGGTGCGGGTGCGACCGAGCCCTGCGCGGGCCCGCCCGGCACGCCGCTCTTCGCGAGCTCCGCGAGGTTCGCGATCACACGCTCGATCATCTTCGACTGCTCTCGCACGATGTTGACCACCGAGACGGCGGCCGCCGACGTTCCGTCGTCGACGCGGAGCTCCACCTTCGACGGCTTGCCGAGCGTGCGGATCGACTCTTCGAGCTTCGCGAGGTACGGACCGAGCGACTCGTCGGCGCCCTTCGCCGGTGACGCCTTGGTGTGCAGCGCGGCCGCCGCGTTTTGCTGCACCGCCGCGCCGATCGCCGCCTGGATGCGCTGCAGCGCCTCGTCGAGTCCACCGAGCGCGCCCGTGACGCGCGCGACCGGGTCGTCGCCCTTGCCGCCGGCGCGACGCGTGCGGACGAAGGACTCCTTGATCTCCTTCCAGCGTGCGCGCTGCTCGTCGGTCATGCGACCGCGCAGCTCGGCGAGCTTGAGGAGGTTCTGCTCCGCGCCCGTCGTGAGCGTCTGCGACTCACTCGCGTAGTGGTCGTCGACGAGGAGCTGGAGCTCCTCCTCGTTCATCGCCGAGACGATCTTCTCGGCGAGCTTGTTCATGTTTCGGTAGCTGCCTTGAAGCTTGAAGCCGGGCTCGGTGCGGTAGGCGTCTTCCTGGGATGCCGAGGCGATGTACTGCTTGTTCACCTCGAGCAGCACCCCCTGGCACGCCATCATGCGCTTCAGCACGGAGGTGATCTCCTCGACCTCCGCTCCCGAATACCCGTGCGCGATCTCGGTGAGCGGCACGTCCTCGCCGCGCGCGAGCTTCACGAGCTTCTGCACGTCGCCGGGGTCGCGCGTCGCGAGCGGCGCGAGCACGCTGTTCGACGTGAGCGCGTTCTCGAGATAGCTCGAAGCAAAGAGATCCTCGGCGCCCCCGAGGATGTCGCCGAGGTTGTAGGTGTCGGCGCGGTTCGCGAGCATGTCCGGGATCTGGAAGCGCGTGCCCGTCTCCGTGTACGGGTTGCCCGCCATGACGATGCAGAACTTCTTGCCGCGAAGATCGTACGTGCGCGAGCGTCCCTTCCAGACGCCCTCGACCTTGCGCTGGCCGTCGCAGAGCGAGATGAACTTCTGGAGCAGCTCCGAGCTCGTGTGCTGGATGTCGTCCAGGTAGAGCATCACGTTGTTGCCCATCTCGAAGGCGAGGTTGATCTTCTCGACCTCCTGACGCGCCGTGGCCGTCTTCGCGTCCGCGGGGTCGAGCGAGGTGACCTCGTGGCCGATGGCGGGGCCGTTCACCTTCATGAACACGAGCCCGAGCTTGCTCGCGACGTACTCCATGAGGGTCGTCTTGCCGTAGCCAGGGGGCGATACGAGCAGGAGCATGCCCATGAGGTCGGTGCGCTTCTTGTCGCCGACCGAGCCGATCTGCTTGGCGAGGTTCGCGCCGACGAGCGGAAGGTAGACCTTGTCGATGAGCTGGTTGCGCACGAAGGACGTGAGGACGCGCGGCGTGAACTCGCTCATGCGGAGGCGGCGCTTCTCGCGCTCGACGATCTGCGCCTTCAGCTGGCGGAACGCGCGGAAGCGCACGGCGTGCTCGGTCACGAATGGGACGAGGCGGCCGAGCACCTCGTCGATCGCGACGCGCATCGTGCGATTCTGGATGCGCGAGTGCGAGCCGAGGAGGCCCTCGACGGTGGCCTCGACGGTGGCCGCGCTTGCCTCCCGCTCGACGCCGCGATCGGTGACGAGCATGACCGCGGCCTCGCGCACGAACGGGCGCGCGTGCTCGATGTGCTTCTTCCCGACGAACGCATCGACGTACGCGAGCGCGACGCTCAGCTTCGCGCCGACGTGGTGGTCGAGGGCCTTCAGCTCGTCCTCGAAGGCGCGGCGGCTGCCGTTCTCGTCGAGGAACGTGGTGAGGCCGCGGCACAGGCTGTCTGCAGAAGCGCTGGCGACGAAGCCGATCTTGTCGGCGGCGAGCTCCTCGACGAGGTAGCGCGATGCGGCCGCAAGATCGCCGCGCCCCGCGGTGAGCGTGAGCTCCTTGGCGCGCGCAGCGATGGGAGCCTCGAGCTCGGCGGCGAGGGCTGCCTGGGCTCCGCCTTGCGCCGTTTCGGCGCGCAGGCGACCGAGGCTCCGACCACGCGCGTGCAGGACCTTGCGGGCCTCGGCGTCGAGTGACGCCCAGTAGAGCGAGGCGAGGCCGCGGGCGTCGGGAGAGAAGCGAAGGAGCCCGGCCGACGCGCGGAGCGCGACGAGCTTCTCGAGGATCTTGGCGCTGTCGGTGTCGTGGATGCCGCGCTCGTAGCCCTCGTCGAGGCGATCCGCCGAATAGGCGCGGACCATCTCGACGAGCTTGTTGCCATCGCGTGCAGCGTCGGCGAGCGCCTCGATGGTGAGGCCGCCCTTGCCGTCCTCGGCGTCGAAGAGCATGCATGCTGCAAGGAATTCGCCGCGGTAGACCCCCTCAGGTCCGGCTGATTCGGAGACCAGCGTCTGTTCCCAGAGATCCTTCGCGCTCGCGAGGCCTTCGTCCTCGATGGCCTCGAAGTAGTCCGTCCCGCTGAGGTGCAGCGTCATCACCCCGCTCCGCGGGACGAGGACGAGCTCGAGCGGCTGCGTCTGCACGCTGAAGCTGTGCTGTCCGAACTTGATGACGTTGTCGACGCCGCCGGAGAGCTCGGTCTTGTCGCGGAGCGCGCGGAGCGCGTCCTGTCGTGCGGACTTGATCTTCGACTGGACCTCGTCGGAGCGAACCGTGTCGCCGAGCGCGAGGAGCTGGGCGCCGAGGTCGCCGAGCTTGAGGACCATCGAGTCGGATGCGAAGTATGCGTTCAGCTCGTCGACGTTCGCGAACGTCTTGGCGCGACGCACGACGCCCGCGATGATGCGCTCGGCAGCGGTCATCAGGTTCTGCGCGCGACGATGGCGCTCGTCGAGGAGCTGCTGCCGTTTCGCGCCGATGGCGTCGTTCACCTCCTCGCGCTTCTGCGCGAGATCGGCGGTGAACTCGTCGAACTCCCCGAACTTCCCCTCGAGCTCCTCGAGCTGGAGGAGCAGCTTGGACGTCTGCTCATCGCACGCCTCGGGCGTGTCGCAGAGCGCAATCGCACCGGTGACGGCCTGACCGAAGAGGCGGAACTGCGCGCCGAACTCGGCCTTGCCCTCGCGGACGGAGAGCTCCTTCTTGCGCCCCTGCCAGACCGCGCGCGCGCGGTTCTGCTGCGAGAAGGCCTCCGAGACACCCTCCAGGATTCGTGTACGCGCGGTGGCGTCGTCGATCTTCAGACCGCCGACCACCTCGGCGAGGAGCGTGAGCCCCTGCTGCACCACGTCGAGCTCTTCCTGGAACGGCGCGAGCTCGGTCGCCTTCTCGATCTTCTCGACGGCGACGACGAGCGCGTCGAGCCGATCGACGAGCGGCTTGAACGCGTTCTCTTCCAGGAAGAACGAGACGCACGCCTTGCTGACCTCCTCGAACTGCGCGGCGACCTCGCCCTCGAGCTTCGCCACGGCGTGAACGTCGACCCCGCGCAGCTCCTTCAGCGTGATGAGCTGACCGCGCTGGTTGCGTAGCGTGCTCAGCGCGCGGAGAAAATCCTCGACGACGTGGAGGTCGTCGGGGCGCACCCGGAGGAGCAGCTCCTTCTGGCTCGCGGTCGCCTTGGTGAGCGCCTCGTTGGCGCGCTTCTCGATGGCCTCGACCTTGTCGAACTCGTCGAGGACGAGCCCGGCGGTCTTCTTCATCGTCTGGACGGTCGAGAGGATGTCGCCCGTCTCGGCGTGACCGAGCCAGTAGTGCGCGTCGACCGTGCGATTCAGCGCGGCGACGAGGTCCTCGTAGGTGGTGCGCGTCGGTCGCTCGGTCGTGGCGAGGCGGCGGAGGCTGAGCGCGTCGGAGATCCCGCGCACCAGATCGGCGTTGCCCACCTTGCCGAGGTAGCTCGCGTCGCGAGGCGCGGCGGCGGCGTGCTCGACGGTGCTGAAGGGCGTCCGCCAGATCTGCATCGGGTGGACACGCGTAGGCTCGGAGACCGCGCGGAAGAGCGCCATCGTTCCGTCAGCGAAGAGGCTGTAGCCATGCGCGCGGAGCGGGCTCGTGATCTCCTTGCGGATCAGGTTGTACGGGAGGAGGAGGTACTCGCCCTCGTCGCGCCGATGATAGATGTAAAGTACATCTTCACCGTTGGGCGACTTGAGCTCGCGCTCCAGCTCGAGGTCGTCGTTTGCTCGCGAGTCGGAATCGAAGAGCTTGTAGTCGCCGCTCTGCAGGTAGTACCCGCCGGGGAATACGATGCCGTGATCCTCGGGCAGCTCCTGGCAGGAGAGGCCGATGGCGTCGACGCGCACGACCTTCTTCGCGCGCGAATCGAACACCAGGTAGCGGTACTTCTCCTCGCGGAACGGCTTCACGCGAAGGAGGATGAGCGTTCCGACCTTCGCCCAGGACACGTCGGCGTCGTCGAGCGTCTGGTTCGCGTCGTCGACGGGCTCGCGGTAGATGCCCCTGCCGTCCTTGGTGTTGTTCTCGACCTTGATCGTGAGGTCGCCGCCGACCGTCTCGACGAAGACGGTGTCGAGAATGTTGAGGTGCGGGTGCGGACCGGCGACCTGGTCCTCGCGGCGCGTGGGCGTCCACGTGAAGTCGTGTTGCTTCGGCGGCTGGATCTCCTCGTCGCCGCGGGCGTCCATGTACGTGAGGCGTCCCGACGAGTCGATCGCCCAGCGAAAGACCTTCGCGTCGCGGACCGTCGCGCCGATCTGCACGGACGCGAGCAGGCGCGTGTCGGTCCTCTTGAGGCGGAGGAGGCGCGCGTCCTTCGCGTAGTACTTGAAGGTGTCGCGTAGCTCCTTGACGAAGCCCTCATCGGTGAGGAACGCGCCGGGCCCCTCGAAGGGGACCTGAGAGAGATCCCACTCCTCCTCGCTCTTCTTCTCGAAGTTGTAGAAGGCGAACACGTCGCCTACGCCCGTCTCCGTCTTCAAGCCCATGAAGACCTGGAAGCCGAAGAGCATGTGACCGGCGACGCTGACGAGGTCGCGGGCGATGCAGTTGTGCTCGGTGCGAATGCGCTCGTTGGCGATGAGCGCGAGCTCGGCACCGCCGAAGACCTTCTTTCGCCTCGCGTTGAGCGTCTCGGCCTTGACGGCCAGCTCGGCGGCCTGCTCGAGCAGCCGCTTGCGAATGACGTCGTAGGAGCCACCTTCCATGGTGGCCCCGCCGTTGCCGTTCGCATCCTTGGCCGCAGGCGGCGCACCGCCCGCCACCTTGGCCGTCTCGATCTGCTGCGTCATCGGCGCGAGGCGGGGTTATTCGCCTGCGCCCTGCGTGCCGCGGAACGAGGCCAGACGCGCCTGCGCGGCCGGATCGTTCACGAGGAGCTTCTCGACCAGGCCGAGGACGGCGTCGTCATCCGGGCGCATCGCGGACTGCACCATGTTCTTCACGTTCTCGCTCGAGTCCATGACGCCGTCGATCGACTGACCGACCGACACGGCCTTCACGAAGCGATCGAAGAACGCGCCGTCGCCGCCGACGATGTTGAACTTGGCGTTCGTGAACGCCTGCGCGAGGATCTGCGCGGAGGCCGCGGCCATGTCCCGCTTCGCGTGGATGGTCTCGAGCTCGACCGTCCTCTCCTTGTCGAGCGTGAGGCGGAACTCCTCGTGCTCACGGCTGGCCTCGTCGAGGGCCTTCATCGAGACGGCCTTCTCGGCGATGCCGGCGGCCTCGGCGAGCAGCTTCTCGCGCACGTTGCTCGCCTCGGCCACGCCGCGTGCCTGGATGACGGCGTTGTCGGCCTCGCGGACCTTCACGCCCGCCATTCCCATCATCTCCTCGCCCGCGGCTTCCGCCGAGAGCTTGGCGGTCATCGTCGCGGCCTCGGCGAGACCGAACTTCTGAATCGCGTCGGCGTCGGCGACCTTCACGCGTGCCTTCGCCAGCCCGTGCTTCTCCTCGCCGGCGGCGACGGACTGCATCTTCTCGAGCTGTACGCGCGCCTCGACGAGACCGAGCTTCTCGGTCGCGACGGCGTCAGCCTCCTTCACGCGAGCCTTCGCGAGGCCCTCGGCGGCGGCCTCGGCCTGGTTGCCTTCGGCGAGGCGGATCTTCGCGCGCGCGAGCTTGTCGGCGGTATCGAGCTCGGCGTCGGCGGTGATCGTCTTCTGACGAGCCGCGTGCTTCGCCGCCTCCTCGCTCGCCTCGGCCGCCTTGACGAGCTTGACCATGGTGGTCGACGCGTCGGCATCGGCCTTGATCTTCATCTGTTCGCGCTCGCGGTTCGCCGTCGCGATCGTGCGCACGTCCTTGATGTTCTCTTCCTCGACGGCGACCGTCTTGTCGACGGCGATGCGGGCGCGGACGACGTCGGCGATCTCCTTCTTCTGGAGCTCCACCTCCTTGTCGCGCGAGATGCCGACGAGAGAGACCTCGCGCTCGCGGCCGATGACCTCGAGCTGACGCGCCTTCTCGACGCGCTCGGTCTCGACGGCGATCTCGCGCTCGCGGTTCTTCTGGGCGACGGCGACGCCGCGCAGCTTCGCCTCGTTGGCGATGAGCGACTCCTCCTCGTTCTTGTGGTGCACGAGGAGCGTCTTCTTCTGCTCGTCGGAGGTGACGCGCGCGGCCTCGTTCTGCTCGCGGGCCTGGGCGACGGCGATCTCCTTCGCCTTCTTGGCCTCGGCCTCGGCGCGGCGCTGCTCGAACCGGAAGATCGCCTCGTCGGCGTTCAGGTTCTGGCTGCCCATCTCCATGCGCTCCTTCTGGCGGAGCTCGTTGGTCTGAACGTTGTGCTGGACGGTGATCTCGGTGATCTTCCGGATGCCGTCGGCGTCCATGATGTTGTCTTTGTCGAGCGCCTCGAGCGGGGTCTGCTCGAGGTAGTCGATGGCGGCGTCGTCGAGGATGAAGCCGTTCAGGTCCTTGCCGATGACCTCGATGATCTTGTCCTTGAACTCGTCGCGCTTCGTATAGAGCTGGTCGAAATTGAAGTGCTTGCCGACGGTCTTCAAGGCCTCGGCGAACTTCGCTGCGAAGAGCTCCTCGAGGGCCTTCGGGTCGCTCGCGCGGGCGCAGCCGAGTGACTGGGCGACCTTGAGCACGTCATCGCGCGTCTTGTTCACGCGAACGAAGAAGGTGACGTTGATGTCTGCGCGGATGTTGTCGTTGCAGATGAGGCCTTCCTTGCCACGGCGGTCGATGTCGATCGTCTTGACGGAGAGGTCCATCACCTCGGAGCGATTGATGATCGGGTAGACGATCGCGCCGGTGAACGCGACGACGGGCTCCTTGCTCACCGTGTTCACGATGAGCGCCTTGCCCTGCTCGACCTGGCGGTAGAAGCGCGCGATCAGCGCGAGCAGCCCCAGCACCAACACGAATCCAACGACCACCGCGATGACGATCGGAAGCACCTGCTCACTCATGACAACCCCTCACTCCTTCGCGCGCACCGTGCTCCAATAATGAAGAGCGGACAGATCGCGCACCCAGCTCGAACGGGCGCGAAGCGTCGCACAACGCGCCCGGGAATGGAGGCGCTAATTTCAGCCGTTTTTCGTGGGCCGCAGTCCGATCGCGGTCGCGACCGCCTGCTCGCTCAACGGCGGGCCTGCCGGGCCTTCGGCGGAGGGTCGTCGCCCTTGTCGTCGCCGTGCTCGCGCTCGTCGAGGAGGTTATCCATCGCCGCGACGGTGAACTCCTGGCGGTCGCCGTCGTAGGAGACGATGACGACCTGGTCGCCGCGCTTCAGCTTCTCGCCCGTCTCGACGCGGACGCGGACGACGAGGCCGGCGCCTCCGTCCTCGAGGAGCGCCTCACCGAAGCGATCGGTCACCGTGCCGGTGCGGACGGTGCAGACCTTGCCGACGAGGCTCTCGTTCTTCGCGGCGTTCGAGGGCACGAAGACCTTCGCGAGTGGGCGGATGGCAATCGAGGTGAACGGGAGAGCGATGATCGGCACGACGAAGAGCACCGCGAAGCGCGCGAGGCCCATGAGGCCCTCGGGCACCCAGGCGGCGGAGGCCTGCATCCCGAAGATGCTGAAGAGCCACGAAAACAGGACGATCACGCTGAGCACGAGCGTGGCGGGCGCAGAACGTAGCTTGAGCGACGCCATCGCGGCGGCGAGGGCGCCATGGTGAGCGCCATCGGTCCCGCCGTCGGCGTCACCACCGTCGCCGTCGCCGCCGTCGCCGCCGTCCGCGTGACCGCCGCCATCGGCGTGCCCGCCGCCGTCGATCCCGTCCGCCGCGCCGTCCGCCGCGCCGTCGAGCGCGCCGTCACCACCATCGAGGTGGACGGCGCCGACCATCACGAAACCCCAGTAGAGGATCGAGATGCCGAGGAGCACCGTGTAGACGACACACGGGAACGACAGCGCAACGGCGAGGAAGGTCGCGAGCATGACCCGATCCGCGAGCGTAGCGCGAGCCGATGTCGCGGCGTAGGATTCCGGGCGAATGAACCCGCGCCCGCTCCTTCTCCTCGCGGCGATCGCTGCCGCAACCTCGCCCGACATGGGGAAAGACGCGCTCGATCGCTTCAAGGGCGGCGTCCGTGAGGGCTTCGCGAAGGATCCGATGGGCTCCGTGCTGGCGGCCGTGCTCGGTGGTGCGTGGCTCTTCTACAAGGCCGAACGCGGTCACAACCCCAAGGTGAAGAGCTACTACGACGCGCTCGTGTACGTGTCGACGAACCTCTCGGTCGGGTACTCGGACATCTTCGCGAAGACGCCGCGCGGCAAGGCGATCGGCACGGCGCTCATGACCTACGGGCCGGCGATGGCCGCGAAGATCTTCGACACGCCGACGGCGCCCGTTCCCGCTCCCGCGCCGGCCGCAGCACCGACACAGGCGCCGCTCGCGGGCTCGAAGGAGGTGCTCGAGCGCCTCGATCGCATCCTCGCGATCCTCGAGGCGACTCGCGAAGCTCCCCCTACCCTCCGCGACCGCGCCTGATCCATGACACCCGCACGATCGGCGACGATCGCGCTCGCGCTCTCCTGCGTCGCGCTCGCCCCGCAGGCGGGTTGCTCGAGCGAATCGTCGGGCACCACCTCGCCTGCTCCGGCGGCGCCTCCGAGCACGCTTCCGCAGACCTGCGCGCGCATCGCACGGAACACCGCTCCCGCGGCCACTTGCAACGGCGCGGCCGAGCTGTGCACGCGCACCTACGATCGGGTCACCGTGCCGATGACGCACAACGCGATGTCGAACGCGGATGACGGCTGGACTCCGCCGAACCAGACACACAACATCGAGCGTCAGCTCGCCGACGGCATCCGCGGCATGATGCTGGACCTCCACTACTACGATGCCGACGCGAACGAGAACACCGCCGGCCACATCGACGGCAAGAGCGCGGCCGACCAGGTCTACCTCTGTCACGGCCCGTGCGCGCTGGGCCACACGCGCCTGCTCGACGGCCTCTGCACGATCACGAAGTTCCTCGACGCCAGCCCGGGCGAGATCTTCAGCGTCATCTTCGAGAACGATGTCGACGATGCCGACACCGACGCGGTGGTCCGCGCGAGCGGCCTCGTCGACTACGCGTATACGCACCCCAAGGGCACGCCGTGGCCGACGCTTCGTGAGCTCGTCGACAGCGGCAAGCGCGTCGTCCTCTTCGAGGAGAAAGAGGGCGGCACGCCCGCGTACCTGCATCGCGCCTACGCCGACGAGATGTGGGACACGCCTTACTCCTTCATGAAGAGGGAGGAGTTCACGTGCGCGCTCGGGCGCGGCACGAAGACGAACGCGCTCTTCCTGGTGAACCACTGGCTGGGCCGCCCGTTCGCGGACGTGGCGCTCGCGCGTGAGGTGAACGTCACGACGGTGCTCGGCGATCGCGTCGCGCAATGCACCACCGACGCGGGCCGTGCCCCGACCTTCGTGAGCGTCGATTTCTACGACGTCGGCGATCTCTTCGGTGTCGTCCGCAAGGCCAACGGCCTCTTCTAGAGTCTTCGGGTCGCGCTGCGTTTCGAGCGCGGCCCTCCGCCGACACCGGCCACGAGAGGCACACAACCTGCACCAAACGCCTCCCATGGCGCGTTGGTCAGGATGGCTCGTATCGGGCGCGCTCGTTCTCGCGGGCCTCACTGGAACCTCGCTCGCCCAGGCGCAGGACGAGGATCGGCATCAAACGCCACGCGAGAGCAACGACGACACGCGGCGCTTCGTCACTGTGACGGTGAACCCGCTCGGGCTCGCGTTCGAGCGCTACGGCGGCAACGTGGAGGTCTCGCCGTTCCCGCATCACGTGCTGACGGCGTCGCTCTACTCGCAGTCGGTACCGCTCTGGCTCGTCAAGGCGCTCTCGGCGCGCGACGAGGTCCACGAGCACGGCGGCTCGACGCTCGGCGGCGAGCTCGGCTACCGGCTCTATTCGGGGAAGGGCGGCGCCGACGGTCTGTTCGTCGGCGGGTCGTTCGTCTCGATGCCGCTGGCGTACGCGCGGCTCGGCGCCGATCTCGCGTCAGCGGAGCTCGTTCGCTTCAGCGCGCCCGGCGCCGCGTTCGATCTCGGCGTTCAGAAGGTGACGGGCTCCGGCTTCACCCTCGGCGGTGGCATCGGCGTGATGTACCTCGCGTACGCCGTGCCAACCGACAACCGCCGGCTGCCGCTCGGCATCGAGCCACACGTCCTGCCCCGACTGCTCCTCGCGGCCGGATGGTCGTTCTAGCCGGTCGGTTCAGAGCGACAGCTTCATCTCGGTGATCATCGTGCGCACGAGTCCGGGGCTGCCATGAGGTCCTCGCAGGGGACGTTCGTGGTCGACGGGTCGTACGGGACGGGCGGATCCGCGTCTGCGTCCTCGCGGCCCTGGCGGTAGTGAGCCTGCGCGAACTGCTTCGCGCTCGTCTCGTCGAGACAGCTGGAGGAGTAGCCGTAGCGCCAGCCGCGGATCGCGAACATCTCGGGCTGCGTCGGATCGGCCGTGACGAGGACGCGCGGGCCGATGCCCTGCGCGATCGCGACGAGCTTGTCCTGCGCCGCCTTGCACGCGGCGCTCGAGTTGTCGGCGCACTTGTACGAGAACACGAGTCCGCCGTGCTCGAGGTTGTGGAGGAGGAAGCCGCGCTTGATCGCCTTCGGGTAGACGCTCGACCACTTGGCCCACGCGCCCCAGTGGTTGCCGGAGACCGGGAACGACTCCCAGTCGCCGGAGGTGTCGGAGCCGACCTTGAAGTGCGTGTGGTTCGTGTTCGGCGAGCGGAACGAGAACGACGAGCGGCAGGTCGCGGCGGTCGGCACGGCCGCCGCGCGGATCGTGCACGTCGCCGGTCCAGCGAGGTTCGTGAACGTCATCACGTGCGAGCCGGCGGTGACGGCGCCCGTGCGCGACCAGTAGCCGGCGCGCGGCGGGTCGGAGGGCGAGGTGCCGAGATCGCCCGCGGAGAGCTTGAAGACGGGGCCCGGGTCGTCCGGGTTCGAGGACGGCCGGCAGTCGACCGTCAGGGCGAGATCGCCGGCGGTCGCCTGGCGGAGGGTGAACGTCGAGGTCTGCCCGGCGGCGAGACGGAGGGTCCGCGAGGACAGGTCCGAGGCCTCCATCTCCGAAGATTCGTCAGGAGTTTCGGCGCTTTGGTCGCTCTCAGTCGCACATGCGATCATCGAGAGCGGGAGGAAAGCACACGCGATAAGGGCAGAAACTCGGGCTGAGGCGAACACAGCTCCCACCCTAGCAGCGATGTAGGTGCACGCAAGGCAAGGTCGGCCGTTCTCTTGACGTCCAACGAAGGGGTCGAGCGTGTCGCGACCTGCGCCCAAGCGTCACCCCGCCGATGGCGCAGCGCGGTTTTCTGCCCGGGCCCTGACGAGCCTCGCCAGCTCGAGGACGCGCGGATGAACGTTGCCGGCGGCGACGATGCCGGGCAGTCGCGGCAAGCACGTCGCCGCCAGGAGCAGCGCGACCCGCGTAGGCGTGCACGGGTTCGCGAGGAGCGCGGCCCGCACGTTGGGAAGCCGGATCCACCGCGAACGTGAGGTGATCGATCGGACGATGGCAGGCGTGGTCGGACGACGTGCCGCGACGGCGATCACATCGGCCTCGCGGACCGAGGGGTCGTCCAGGAGCCTCCCGACGGTGAACGGGCTGTGGTGCTGGCCGAGACGCGTCACCGCGCTCCGCACCGACGCGGGGTGCATCGGCCTCCACGCGAAAGGCGCGGCGCGGCATCGCTCCAGGAGCTCCTCGAAGTGGCTCGCATACTCTTCCCACGTCGCGAGCTTCGGCGAGGGATCCACCGGAGCGTCCCCCCCCGACCAGGACTCGTAGCGGACTCCATCGATCAGGTAGTAGTGGTAGCCGCCGCTCTGCACGAACAGGCGGCGCACGACGCGTGCCGTGCTCGGAATGTCGAGTGCCAAAAGACGGCCCCCGGGCGCGAGGCCGCGATGGGGAGCGGCATCCGCGAGCATCGCCGAGACGAGCGCGTGTCCCTCGCGGACCGCAATCGCGTGCAGCTTGGAGAGGTAAGCGTCATCCTGCTCGAGCAACCAGAGCGCGCACGCGAGCACGGCGTCGGCGGCGGCTGTCGAGCCCAGACCGGACTCGACCACCAGTGACTCCAGAGCCGCGACGAACGCCTCCGGGTTCCGCTCCGCGCGACGAGCGACCGCGCCAACCCGCACGGGCAGGTCGACGATCCGCGCCAGCCCCCGCAGCGCAGTCTCGGAGCTCGCGGGCATTCCTGGAAGCATGACACGCGCGCGAGCTCGCGGCCCCTCGGACGAGACGATCAGAAGCGCAGCCCGACGCTCGCGCCCGCGATCGGCCCTCGTGGTGCGAGTCCTGCGAGGCGTGGCCCGTCTGCTTCATGTTCTGCTCGGCGATCGCGTAGGCCACGGCCAGGATCCCCACGCCAATCCCCGCCATCACCCACGCGACCGTCTGGCCGGACGGTGTGTGCACGCGGCCGAGCGTGTGATTGAGAACGACGGTGTCGCGACGCACGACGAGCGTCGCGGTGCTCACGCGCTCGCTGTCGCGGGTACCTCGGAACACCAGCTCGTAGTCCCCGTACGGCAGCGTGATCGCGCACGGCGTCTCGACGCACAAGAGCCCCTCACCCGATTCGAAGCCGTCGAAGCACGTCACATGCCGCACGCACGGGCGCATGGGCTTGGCGGAGACCGCGGCAAGCGTGAACGGGTCGTCACGAGCGGAGCCACGCGCTCATTCACATCTCAGTTGGTCAAGCGACCTCGCGACGTCAGCTCGGCCAGTCGATCGCTGTGACGGTCAGCTCCTCGGAGCCGCGTGGCAGCTCGACCTCCACGGTCTCCCCGACACGCGCGCCGAGGAGCGCGCGAGCGAGCGGAGAGGCGGCGCTCACCGCCGAGGGGACGAGGCCGACCTCGTCAGGGGTGACGATGACCACCGTACGCGTCACGCCCGACGCCGAGCGCGTCATCACGCGGGCGCCGATCGCGGCGTGATCGGCGCCCGCCGGATCGACCACCTCCGCACGCTCGAGCAGGACGCGTAGGCGAGTCGCCGACTCGCTCCCGTTACCCGTGCGCTCGAGCTCGACCAACCTCTCACGGACGAGCCGGGCGCCGTACGCTGTGAGGCGAGCTTCGGAGAGACGCGCCGACGGCTGAGGCAGCTCGAAGCTCGCGTCCGCATCCTCCCGCGTGAAAGCCTTGCTCACGCGGACACAGTGAGCACGATCCGCGCGCGGCGGAAGGGCGAGCGCAGAGAAACGCGCCGTTGCTGGTAGAGTGCCGCGCATCGTGCCCAACGGCTTCGCGCATTCGAGCCGGGTCAAGCTCACGCCGAGGTCGGCCCAGCACTTCCCGAGCGACACGTTGTTCGACCGGATCGGCCGCACCGTCTGCCAGGCGGACTGCCTGCCGCGCAAGGAGCTCTACGAATCGTGGGAGCTCGCGCGCCGTGCACGTCGGCGATTCCGCGGAGGCCGCATCGTCGACCTCGCGTGTGGGCACGGTCTGGTCGCGCATCTCATGCTCCTGCTCGACGACACGTCGCCGAGCGCGCTCGCCGTCGACAGCCGCCTTCCACCCAGCTCGGCCAAGATCGCCGCGGCGCTCGCCGCCGAGTGGCCGCGCCTCAGCGGACGCATCACCCTCGAGGTCGGCGACATCGCCGACGTCGTCGTGCAGCCGGGCGACATCGTCGTGTCCGCCCATGCGTGCGGCGCGCTCACGGACGACGTGCTCACGAGCGCAATCGCGGCACGGGCACGCGTCGTCGTGCTCCCCTGTTGCCACGAGAAGGCCACCTGCGATCACGGCGGAGTCGGTGGCTGGGTCGACGCTCCCCTCGCCATCGACATGACACGCGCAGCGCGTCTGCGGGCGAGCGGATATGCAATCTACACGCATCTCATCCCCGAGACGATCACGCCCAAGAATCGCCTCCTGATGGCCGAACCGGTGTCATGACACGCCGCTTCGTGATCCTCGGACAGAAGGCGACGGCCTCGCCGGACTTTTCGCTCATCGACATCGCGGGAACGAGCGGGCGGCTCGACATCCTCCTTCGCTGCCTCCGCTCGGCGTTGCTCGTCTCGCACGGGCTGAGGCGCGACACGGTCGTCTACCTCGTGCTGCTCGGCGGGCCTCTCGCGCCTCGGACCCTGCGGGTCGACGGTCGGAGCGTCCGCTTCATCCGCCCCGACGAGCGCATGCTCGCGATCCTCGTGCAGAAGGCGCTCGCACGCACGCCGCCAGAGGCCGAGCTCGGCGTCTGGAACGAGATCCGCCCCGGGCTCGCGGTCGCGCGTGGCGGGCTGGAGACCGTCCTCGCCGACCTCGGGACCGCAGGTGCGCATGCCTACGTGCTCGAGGAGAACGCGCGCGATCTCCGCGACGGCCCGCTCGCCTCCGACGACGTCGTCGTGTTCGTCGGCGACCACCACGGCTTCGACGAGGCCACGCGCGCCAGGCTCGACGCGCTCGGCGCCACGGCCATCGGCGTCGGGCCGATCAGCATCCACGCGGACGACGCGATCACCGTCGTCTGCAACGAGATGGATCGCCGTCACGCCGCGGGAGGAGCCTCCTCGTGACGGGGCCCATCGAGCTCCTCTTCGTCGACGAGCACGTCGTCGTCGCGAACAAACCGTCGGGGCTCCTCGTCCATCGAGGCTGGGACAATGACGACGACGTCGCGCTGTTCCGCGTTCGCGACGCGCTCGGCGGCGCACACGTCCACCCGCTCCACCGCCTAGACCGCGGCACGAGCGGCGCGCTGCTCTTCGCGCGGACCCGCGAGGCCGCGGCTGTGCTCTCCAAGTCGTTCGAGGAGGGGCGCATGGACAAGGCGTACCTCGCGCTCGTCCGCGGCACGCCGCCCGCCGAGGGACTCATCGACTACCCGATCCCCAGGAGCGAGGACGGCCCGCGCGTTGCCGCCCGCACGCGCTTTCGTCTCGTACTGCGCTCGCCCGTCGACCGCTGCTCGCTCGTCCTCGCGATCCCCGAGACGGGCCGCCTGCACCAGATACGCCGTCACCTCCGGCACCTGAACCACCCGCTCATCGGCGACGTCGCCTATGGTTCCGGCGTCATCAACCGGCATTACCGTGCACAATACAACTTTCACCGCCTGGGCCTGCATGCCTCCAGTCTCGGCTTCGAGCACCCCGTGACCGGGACGCGCATCACGGTCGAAGCTCCGCTCCCCGAGGACTTCACGTCCGCGCTCCTCCAGCTCGAGCTTCCCACCGGGGCCTGCGCGTGAGCCGGCGCAACAACGCCGCGAGCCGCTGCATGCGCTGCCGGATGCACTCGAGCCTCTGCGTGTGCGCGCTCATTCCGAAGCTCGCGACGCGCACGCGCCTGGTCCTCGTGATCCATCGCGCCGAGGACCGGAAGCCGACCAACACGGGGCGACTCGCCGTCGAGGCGATGGAGAACAGCCGCGTGATCGTGCGGGGCCGCGCCGAGGAGCCCGCCGACTTGATCCCTCTCGAGGCCGACACGCGACCGGTCTTCCTCTTCCCTCACGAGGGCGCCGTGCCGCTCGAGTCGGTCGCGCACGTGGCCGGCGACGATCGGCCAGTCTCGCTCATCGTCCCCGATGGCAACTGGCGCCAGGCCTCGAAGGTGCGCAACCGCGTGCCGGGCATGAAGGACGTTCCCTGCGTGTCCCTGCCGGTCGGCGAGCCGTCGATCTATCGCCTGCGCTCGGAGGCGCATCCCTTCGGGCTCGCGACGGTCGAGGCGATCGGCCGGTGCCTCCGCGTCCTCGAGGGCGAGCGCGGTCCGGAGGTCGAGCAGGCGCTGCTCCACGTCTTCCGCGCGATGGTGGAGCGCACGCTCTGGTCGCGCGGCGACTTCGAGACGGCGGACGTCACCGGCGGAATCCCCGAGGGCGCGCTCCGTCACGATCCGCGGAGCGGAACGTCGTGAAGCGCTCCCTGCCGCTCGACTTCGAGCCGCGCGCGGTGTGTCCGCGCTGCCAGCGCCCCGTGCGGGTCTGCTATTGCGAGCACCTCACGTCCGTCGAAACGAAGACGCGTGTGGTGCTGCTCCAGCATCCGCGCGAGGAGGACATGGCGATCGGGACGGCGCGCATGGCGAACCTGTGCCTGCCGAACTCGGAGCTCCACGTCGGCGTCGATTTCCAGACGTCGCCCGCGCTCGCGGCCGCGCTCGAAGACCCCGAGAGGCCCGCGGTCCTCCTTTATCCGAGCGACGACGCCCTCGACGTCTTCACGGCTCCGCCGGTCGGTCCCGTCACGCTGGTCGTGGTCGACGGAACGTGGTGGCAGGCGCGGAAGCTCGTTCGCGTGAACCCCGTGATCGCGAAGCTTCCGCGCTACGCGTTCAAGGCGCCGACGCCGAGCGAATACCGGATCCGCCGGGAGCCCGACGAAGCGTACGTCTCCACCATCGAGGCGCTCGTCCACGTGCTCGGCGTGCTCGAGCGCGATCCTCCGAGACTCCGCGCGCTCCTCGTCCCGTTCCGCGCGATGATCGACAAGCAGATCTCCTTCGCTACGGAGGTCCGCGGCGCGCGCGTGCGGCACAACAAAGGTCAGGCACCCCAGAAGCGGCCGCGTATCCCCGCTGCGCTCGCCGAGCGACGCGCGAACCTCGTCTGCATCACGGGAGAGGCCAACGCGTGGCCGTACCGGAGCAAGGAGCTCCGCACTTCGCATCGTGAGGAGCTGGTCCATTTCGTCGCGCATCGCCCGGCGACCGGCGAGACGCTCGATCTGATCGTGCGTCCGCGCAACCCGCTCGCGCCCAGCACGCCGCCGCACGTTGGCCTCGACGCCGAGGCCCTGATGGGAGGCGTATCGCTCGACGACCTCTACGCGCGCTGGCGCGCGTTCGTCCACGACGACGACATCGTCTGCTCCTGGGGCCACTACGCCGTCGGAATCTTCGGCGCCGCGGGTGGAGAGCTGCCGAAGTCGCGCCTGGACCTCCGACAGGTCTCGCGCGTGCTCATGCGTGGCCGCGTCGGCACGATGGAGGCCGTGCTCGACAAGCTCGCGGTCGAGCCCGCTTCGCTCGCCACGCTCGGTCGTGGGCGCGCAGGCGTTCGCGCCGCGCAGCTCGCCCGCATCGCGGCGCTCCTCGGCGAGCGTCTCGACGAGGCCGCGCGCGTGCCCGTGCCCGACCTCGCTCCTGCTGAGCCCTCGCGATCACCCGAAGACACGATCGGCCGGAGTCGTGGGCCTCGATCTGGTAAGGAGAGTGGTTGATTTCGATGCAGTCCTTTCTCGACGCCGTCAAGAAGGCCACGCTGCCTGCGATTTGGGGCCAGGGCGTGAAGCTCGCCCGCGAGAAGGCGGTCAGTCGCGACTCCCAGAAGGCGAGCGAGGTCACGCTGCGTGTTCGCGCCCCCGGGCACCTGGTCGCGCCGACGGTCACCCTCTACCTCGAAGACGAGGAATGGTCGTGCGATTGCGGTGGCAAGACCGACCCATGCCCACACGTGGTCGCCGCAACGATCGCGCTGAACGCCGGTGACGTCGCCGAGGGCACCGGCGCGACGGCGGACGACAATGCGCGTCTACGGCTCGTCTATCGCTTCGCGAAGAAGGAGCGGCGTCTCGCCCTCGAGCGCTTCGTCATCTTCCCGGGTGGCCGCGAGGAGAAGCTCGGCGCGACGCTCACGTCGGGCCTCGCGAAGGGCCGTGCGCCAGCGGGTCTCGAGCCGACCCACGAGGATCTCACGGTCGATCGTATCGTCGGCGCGCCGGCACGCGAGATCATTCCTGCCGGGTACGTCGCGCAGATCTTCCGCGCGCTCTCCAGCGGCGCCGAGGTGTTCTTCGAGGGCGCACCTGTGCAGGTCTCGGGCGAGCCTCTGTTGCCGCGTGCCGTCGTCGAGGATGCGCCAGGCGGAGGCTTCGTGCTTCGCATCGAGAAGGATCCAGCCATCGAGGAGATCGTCTCGATGGGCGTCGTGCGTTGCGCCGGCGTGCTGCGCCCGCTCGCCGAGGTGGAGACGACCGGTGAGTTCCTCGAGAAGCTCCCGCTCTCGCGCACCTTCCCGAAGGCCCAGGAGACCGAGCTCGTCACGAAGGTCCTCCCCGAGCTCGAGAAGAAGCTCGCCATCATCATCACGACGAAGAAGCTCCCGAAGCGCGCCGTCGACGTGAAGCCGCGTATCGCGATGGACCTCTCGCACCACGGGCACACGCTCTCGGTGCTGCCGCTGCTCGTCTACGGCGATCCGCCGATCGCGCGCATCGACGGCGACGACGTGATCGCCATCGGGAAGGCCAAGCAGGTCCCGCTCCGACGCAAGGACGAGGAGCGCCAGCTCGTGCAGCGCCTCCGTGCCGAGCTGGACATGGTTCCCGGCCGCCGCGTCGACTTCGACGGCAACGACGCGACGAAGTTCGCGGGCAAGCTCCGCGAGTGGCAGAAGCGCGCCGGTGACGACGAGGACGGCGCGGTCTTCGAGGGCAAGCCCCTGCTCCCGCGTCTCGTCATGAGCGAGGACGGCACGTTCGACGTCGTGTTCGAGCACGCCGACGAGGCGGACGCGCCGGCCCATTCGCGGAAACGCGCCGACGCCGCGACGGTCATCCGCGCGTGGCGCGACGGGCTCGATCTCGTCCCGCTCGAAGGCGGGGGCTGGGCGCCGCTCCCGGCCGGCTGGCTCGAGGAGCACGGACATCGCGTCGCGGATCTCCTCGCGGCCCGCGACGCGAGCACGAAGAAGCTCGCCACCGCCGCGCTCCCCGATCTCGGCGCGCTCTGCGAGGCGCTCGACGTGCCGAAGCCGCTGAGCGTCGAAAAGCTCGCGCCGCTCGTCAAGGACTTCGCCGGCATCCCGCGTGTGAAGCTCCCGGCCGACCTCGACGCGAGCCTTCGCCACTACCAGGAGATCGGCGTCGACTGGCTCTCGTTCCTCCGCGACGCCGAGCTCGGCGCGATCCTCGCCGACGACATGGGTCTCGGCAAGACGCTGCAGACCATCTGCGCGATGCGCGGGCGCACGCTCGTCGTGTCGCCCAAGAGCGTCGTCTACAACTGGGCGGAGGAGATCGCGCGCTTCCGCCCCGGCCTGAAGACGGCGATTTATCACGGCACCGAGCGCGAGATCGACCGCACCGCGGACGTCACGCTCACCACCTACGCCGTGCTCCGCCTCGACGTCGACCACCTCGCCGACGAGGAGTGGGACGTCGTCGTCCTCGACGAGGCGCAGGCGATCAAGAACGAGACGAGCCAGACGGCGCGCGCGGCGTTCCAGCTGCGCGGCAAGTTCCGCGTCGCGCTCAGCGGTACGCCCGTCGAGAACCGCCTCGAGGAGCTCTGGAGCATCATGCACTTCGCCAACCCGGGCCTCCTCGGCGGGCGAAGCGACTTCCAGGAGCGCTACAACGGTCCGATCGCCTCGGGCGAGCCGCAAGCCGCGAAGCGCCTCCGCTCGAAGATCCGCCCGTTCGTCCTCCGGCGCATGAAGCGCGAGGTCCTCCCCGAATTGCCGCCGCGCAGCGAGGCCGTCCTCCACGTCGAGCTCGACGAGACGGAGCGCAGCATCTACGACGCCGTGCGCGTCGCCACGAAGAAGGACGTCGCCGCGAAGCTCGCCCAGGGCGGCGGCGGCAGCGTGCTCGTGGCGCTCGAGGCTCTGCTCCGCCTTCGCCAGGCGGCGTGCCACCCCGAGCTCGTGCCGGGTCAGCACGCGACCTCGTCGTCGAAGATCGAGCGCTTGCTCGAGGCCCTCGAGGAGGCCGCCTCGGACGGCCACAAGGCGCTCGTCTTCTCGCAGTGGACGGGCCTGCTCGACCTCGTCGAGCCTCACTTGCAGAATGCAGGCATCAAGTTCACGCGCCTCGACGGCTCGACCCGCGATCGTGGAGCGGTGGTCGGTGAGTTCCAGAGCGCTGACGGTCCGCCGGTCATGCTCGTGTCTCTGAAGGCCGGCGGCACCGGCCTCAACCTCACCGCCGCCGACCACGTCTTCCTGCTCGACCCGTGGTGGAACCCCGCCGTCGAAGATCAGGCCGCCGACCGCGCGCACCGCATCGGCCAGGATCGCCCCGTGATGGTCTATCGCATGGTCGCGAAGGACACCGTGGAGGAGCGCATCTTCGCGCTGCAGGCGAAGAAGCGCGCGCTCGCGGACGTCGCGCTCGGCGACGCCGACCACGCGGGCGGAATCACGAAGGACGAGCTCCTGGCGCTGCTCGACTGAGACTACCGCGCATCACGCGGTGCCGTTGCGTGCGCGGTCGAGGATCTCCCGAGCGACGTCGGCGGCGATCTCGCCATTCGTGTCGATGAGGAGAACGGCCTTGCCGCGTCCGAGCCAGACGTACGACTGCGAGCGACGCACGACGGAGAAGCCCTCCTGCGCAAGGAGCGCGACCAGCTCATGGCCCATCATCGTCGGCTCTTCTTTGCGGTCACGTCGGCTCCTCGAGGGCCTCTCGCAGCAGGCTGTTGACCGCCCGTTCGAAGGTGTCGTCGCCGGTCTTCTGGAGCAGCATCTGGATCTGCCTTCGAATCGTGTCCGGGCGCACGTCGTGCCGCTCGCTGAACTCATGGCGCGCTACGCCCTCTGCTCCGAGCGCGAGCAGCTCGACCTCCACCTTGGTCAGGGAGTAGTCCTTGGCCCAGCGCTCGAGCGTCAGCGTCGTCCGACGCCTGGCGGCGGTCCGACGAGAGAGGGCCTCTGCCGCGACCAGGTCGAGGTGCTTGGTGTCGCAAGGCTTGAGGAGGTAGCGGGCGCCTGCCTCGAGCGTGCGCTCGATGACCGCGTGCTGCTTGCTACCCGTCAGCACCAGGACGATCGCCGCGGGGCTTCGCTTTCTCGCGAGCTCGATGAGCTCGAGGCCCGAGCCATCCGGCAGGCGAACATCCATGATGATCGCGTCGTAGTCCCGCGCACGGAACGAGAGCCTGGCGGCCGCGCACGTACCGACAGCCTCGACGTCGCCGTGCACGGAGAGCCCCCGGACGACGAGTCGACGTACGGCCGCATCGTCGTCGACGACGAGGAAAGTAAGGCCGCTCCGCATTGACTCGGAAAGATGTCACGGCTGCAACGGGCCCGTCTTTACCCCTAGGGGTAATAGACGCGCGTTTTTTTCGCCGCGCGACAGGCCGAGTCGCAGCCTGCTCCGCCGCGTTACCGCCCGAGAATGACCTCGATCGTCCGCACATCGCGCTCGCCGAGCGTCACTTGCACGGGCTTCGCGGGAGGGATCCCCCATGCGGTCGCCGTGATCTGGTAGGTGCCCGGGTTCAGCGGGCGCGCGATGCCGATCACCTCGGCAGGGAGCGGGCGCCCGTTCAGCGAGAGCGCAAGGTTGCGGAGCGTTCCCGGCGCCGGTCGCACCTCGATCCGTAACGTCGGGATCCGGGGCTGGAGGTCGGCGAGCTCTCGCTTGCCGGTCTCCAGCGCCTCGCGAAACGGCTCGGGCGCGCCGGCCGACATCCCGCCGTGCGTGAGCGTCTCGTAGCTCTCTTGCGCTTCGACGAGCTTGCCGACGGCGACCATGCACTGCGCGATGTGCAGGAGGTGGGTCGGCGCGTCGACGAGGCGTTGCGCGAACTGAAACCGCGCGAGCGCCACGGGCCAGTTCTTCTGGGCCTGCATCTCGATGCCCTCCTGATAGGCAGCGCGGGCCGACGCCTTGCGCTCGGAGTCGCTCATCGGGCTCGCCTCGCTCACCTTCGGGGCGACCGGCGGCGGCGAGGACGGCGCGGCCGCAGGCTGCGCGCGGGGAGCGGGCATCGAGGGCTGCAGCACGTAGTACGTTCCGTCCGGCCCGAAGGTCGGGACACCGCTGGTCCCGAGCGGAACCAGGCGCGCGCGATACTTCGGGTCGACGTCGTTCCACGCGCCGCTGATCGCGTCGACGATCAACGGCACGCAGAGGAGGACGGGCACGATGCACGTCGCGAGATCGGCGGTGAGCCACCAGCCGTTGACGTGCTTGCGCACGAGCGCGTGGTGCTCGTCATAGCCCGTCATCGTCACGTGCAGCTCGGTGATCCCCGAGCGCGGGATGGGCAGCTCGAGGGGAGCCGTGCCCGTCCCATCCTTCGCCGCCACGCTGGCGCCGGGCGGGTCGGACTCCACGCGCACCGGTACCTTGCCGTCGCGGAAGACCGCTGCACAGCCCGAGGAGCCGAGCGCAGTGCTCAGCGCCCCAATGCCCAGGACGAACCGTGTGACCCAACGCATCGACGTCCGGCGGACCCTAGAGGACCGAGCGCGATTCTGCAGCAGAATCGTTCTCTGCCGTCCTACGCTCCAGTCGTGGAGCTCACGCCGGAAACGCTTGCCACCGAAACCCCCGCAAAGAAGAAGGGGCGCGGACCGAGCCTCTACGTCCAGGTGCTGGTGGCGATCGCGGCAGGCGTCCTGCTCGGCTGGCTGAAGCCCGAGTGGGGCGTCCAGATGAAGCCCCTCGGCGACGGCTTCGTGAAGCTCATCAAGATGCTCATCGGCCCCATCGTCTTCACGACGGTGGCAGTCGGTATCGCCGGGATGAAGGACCTGAAGAAGGTCGGCCGCGTCGGCGGCAAGGCCATCCTCTGGTTCGAGCTCATGACCACGGCGGCGTTGATCATCGGGCTCACGATGGCGCACGTGGTGAAGCCCGGCGCCGGCATCCACGCCACAGCCGCGAACATGGATACCTCCGCGCTCGACAAGACGCTCGCCGGTCACGCGCCGGCGCACGGCGTGGTCGAGCACCTGCTCGCGATCATCCCCAACAGCTTCGTCGGCGCGTTCGTCGACGGTGACGTGCTCCAGATCCTCCTGCTCGCCGTGCTCATGGGGAGCGCGCTCGCCAGCGTGGGAGAGCGCGCGGCGACGGTCGTGAAGCTCCTCGAGCAGTTCTCGACGGGCGTCTTCGCGATCGTGGGCATCGTGATGCGCGTCGCGCCGCTCGGAGCCTTCGGCGCGATGGCCTTCACAATCGCCAAGTATGGCGTGGGGACGCTCGGGAGCCTCGCGAAGCTCATGGGCGCCTTCTATGCGACGGCGCTGCTCTTCGTCTTCCTGGTGCTCGGCGCCGTGATGAGGACGATGGGCCTCTCGATCGTGCGGCTCGTCAAGTACCTGCGCGAAGAGCTCGTCATCGTACTCGGCACGTCGTCATCCGAATCGGCGTTGCCACGGCTGATGGCCAAGCTCGAAGGCCTCGGCTGCAGTCCGTCGGTCGTGCGGCTCGTGGTACCGACGGGCTACTCGTTCAACCTCGACGGCACCGCGATCTATCTGACGATGGCCGCGCTCTTCGTCGCGCAAGCGCTCGACGTCGAGCTCTCTCCAGGCGACGAGGCACGGCTACTCCTCGTCCTGCTTCTCACGTCGAAGGGCGCGGCGGGGGTCACGGGCAGCGGTTTCGTCACGCTTGCGGCGACACTGTCGTCGACGAGCAGCGTGCCCGTCGTCGGGATCACGCTACTGCTCGGGATCGACCGTTTCATGTCCGAGGCGCGCGCGCTCACGAACTTCGTCGGCAATGCGGTGGCGACGATCGTCGTCGCGCGCTGGGAAAACGAGCTCGACCTCGATCTCGCGAAGAAGGTCCTCGCCGGCGAAAAGAAGCCGCCGGCACTGACACCGTAACCTGGGCTCAGAGCGCGACCGAGCCGCCGCACGGCACGTTCACGGACTGCTCGCTCTTCATGCCGACCTTGATGCGGTGGGAGCCGCACGCGACGACGACGACGCCGTCGTTCGCGCGACGGAAGCTGCCGTCGACGACGACGGCGCGCAGGTTCGGGTCGACACGCACCGTACCGGTCGTGGCGACCACGACAGGCGCGGCCGGAGCAGGAGCCGCCGCGGCAGGCGGCGGGAGCGGAGCGCCCGGAGCCGCGAGCGGCGCCGACGCGACCTTGCCTCCGCCTGGCGGAGGAAGTGCGCCGCCCGAAGACTTGTTGACGGGTGCGGGCGCCACGGGCCCGGCCGCCGCGAGGGGCGCGCCGGCCGGAGCCGACGGTGCCGTCGTGCGGCCGGTAGCGATGCGCGGAGCGGCGCCCGGAACGGGCGCGGTCGGAAGCGCGGAGACGTCGATCGCGAAGCCGGTGCCGATCGTGCTCGGCGAAGCGTTGGGCGCCTCAGGAGCAGGAGCAGCCGCGGGAGCGACGACGGCGCTCGGCGGGACCTCGGCAGACTCGTTCGCAGCCGCGACGGGTTCGGACTTCTCGGTGAGCGCGCGGCTCGCCGCGTAGCCGCCGATGCCGACCAGACCCACGAGCGCGAGAGCGGAGAACGCGATCACGCCGATCGCGACGCCGCTGAGGCCGCGCTTCGGAGTCACGGACGCGTACGACGGCATGCGTGCGGGTGCGGGGAACGCCGGGACCGACGGTGCGGTGGCACGCGGCGCCGCGGCGATGTCG
>JANXVA010000623.1 GCA_025351875.1 Myxococcales bacterium
CCGACATCGACAGACCACGCGACACGTCGCGCCTTGGCGCTGCCGCGTCTCGCGCACGCAACCAACCGCCGCTTTTCCAGCACCCTTGGAACTTCGCCCTCCAAAGGACCCAGCCCCTCCGCCGCTCCACCGCCCTTCTCCGACGTTCTCGCCTACGATGCCCTACTCTCGCGCGACAGGCGGCGGCGGCAGGGGAGGGCGCCGCGGTGGTCCGAACCCACGCTCCAATCCTGCGCCGTCGCACCACGGGAGCCACGACAAGAACGTCCTCGTGATCTCGGCGTCGTTGTTCTCGAAGCGCGAGCACGAGTCCGTCGCGATGGTCGCCATGACCTACACCGGGACGAGCGAGGAAGAGGCGATCGCGAGTTTCCTGGAGAAGCTCGCGACGGCCTTCCCCGGGGCGACCTGCGCGGGATGGAACCCCGAGCTAGGGATTGCTCGCTAGCGATCCGAGCGCGCAGGCGCTTACGCAAAGTTAATAGCAGCGTCATGTCCGAAGGCTCCGCGCGTGCAACGTTGTCGCGAGATGCTCGAACGCCTCATCGATCTCGCTGTGACGCGGCGGGCTGCCACGCTCTTCGTGAGCGTCGCGTTCGTGATCTTCGGCGTCTTCACCTTCGAGAAGCTCAAGATCGAGGCGTTCCCGGACGTCACGAACGTCCAGGTCATGGTGATCACGCTCTATCCCGGTCAGGCGGCCGAGGAGGTCGAGAAGCAGATCACGATCCCCGTCGAGCGCTCCCTCGTCGGTGTCCCGAACGCGCTCGTTCAGCGATCCATCACGTCCTTCGGCCTGTCGCAGGTCATCGTGACGTTCGAGGACGGCGTCGATATCTACTTCGCGCGCCAGCAGATCGCCGAGAAGCTTCGCGACGCCGACGTGCCCGATGGCATCACGCCGACCCTCGGCCCCAACGACACCCCCGTCGGTCAGGTCTACCAGTACACGCTCGAGAGCGACCACCACACCCCGAGCGAGCTGCGCAGCTGGCAGGACTGGGTGGTCTCGAAGCAGCTCAAGGCGGTCGCGGGCGTCGCCGACGTCGTCAGCTTCGGAGGCTTCCAGAAGGAGTGGCACGTCCTCGCCGACCCCACGCGCCTCCGCTCGCAGGGCCTCGCGCTGAAGGACCTGATCGACGCGGTGAGCGCGTCGAACGGCGCGACCTCGGGTGGGTACCTGCCCTTCGGTGAGAGCGAGTTCGTGATCCGTGCGCGCGGATACCTGCGTACGCCGCAGGACATCGAGAACACGGTCATCACGGTCCAGAACGGCACCCCCGTGCTCGTTCGCAACGTGGCGAGGGTGGTCGAGGGGTACACGCCGCGCCGTGGCGCGGTCGCCCGTGGCGATTCCGACGACTCGATCGAGGGAACCATTCTCCTCCGCCGTGGCGAGAACCCTCGCGACGTGCTCGACGCCGTCCACAAGGACATCGAACGGCTCAATCGCGACGTGCTCCCGAAGGGAATGAAGATCTCTGCCTTCTACGACCGTACGCGGCTCGTCGACACGACGCTCACCACGGTCTCGCACAACATGCTCGAGGGCGCTGCACTCGTTGCGCTGATCCTCTGGCTGTTCCTCCGCGCTTTCCGCGGTTCGCTCATCGTCGCGATCACGATGCCGCTCGCGCTCCTCACCGCGTTCGTGGGTCTCTACTACGCGGGCGTTCCGGCCAACCTGCTCTCGATGGGAACGATCGACTTCGGCATCCTCCTCGACGGGGCGGTCATCCTCGTCGAGAACACCTACCGCCACCTCGCCGAGCACAAGACGGCTCCGGAGGACGTGCCGAAGGTCGTGGCCAAGGCCGCCAAGGAGGTGCTTCGCCCGATCCTCTTCTCGATGTCGATCATCATCGCGGCGATGCTGCCGATCTTCACGCTCGAACGCGTCGAAGGCCGCATCTTCCGGCCCGTCGCGCTCACGTATGCGTTCGCGCTCGGGGGCGCGCTGCTGTTCACGCTCACAGCAGTACCGGCGCTCACCGCGGTGCTCCTCCGCAACGAGACGGTGAAGGAGGTCGAGCCCGAGTTCCTCGTCTTCCTCAAGGCGCGCTACCTGACGGCCCTCCGCCTCGCGCTGCGGTTCCCGATCACCACGCGCATCGCCGGCTTCGCGGTCCTCTTCTTCGCGCTCTCGCTCGTCCCGAAGCTCGGGACGGAGTTCCTGCCGGAGATGAACGAGGGCGACGTCCACATCACCGTCACGATGCCGAGCGCCGTCTCGCTGCAGCGAGGCGCGGAGGTTCTCAAGGAGGTGCGGCTCGCGCTCCTGCGATTCCCGGAGGTGAAGGACGTGCTCACCGAGCAGGGGCACCCGGAGGACGGCACCGACGACGAGGCGCCGAACCAGGCGGAGACGTTCGTCATCATGAAAGCCGAGAAGGACTGGCACTCGGGGCGCTCGAAGGAGCAGGTGGTCGACGCCATGCGCGAGGAGCTCACGAAGCGCCCCGGCGTCACGTTCAACTTCAGCCAGCCCATCAAGGATCGCGTCGAGGAGTCGATCTCCGGCATTCGCGGTCAGGTCGTCCTCAAGATCTACGGCGACGACCTCTCGCTGATGCAAGCGAAGCTCGAGGATGTCCGGCGCATCATCAGCTCCACCAATGGCGCTCGCGACGTCGAGGTTTATCGCGCCGGCCGGGCGCAGCACATCGTCTCCGACATCGACCGCGAGGCGATCTCGCGCCTCGGCCTCCAAGTGCGGATGGTCGAGGACGTGCTCGAGAGCGCGTTCGGAGGAAAGCTCGCGACCTTCCTCTGGGAGGCCGAGCGCAAGGTCGGCGTTCGCGTCAAGCTGCCGTCCCCCGAGGAGGGCGACACGCACGTCATCGGTTCGCTCGAAGTCCCCTTCGGCGCGGCGCGCGTGCCGCTTTCGAGCCTCGCGAAGGTCGGCATCGACGCCGGTCGCACGCAGATCAACCGCGAGCAGGGCGGGCGCTTCCTCGCGCTGAAGACGAACATCGAGGGCCGTGACATGGGCTCGTTCGTCGACGAGGCGCAGCGCCGCGTGGCCGCGGAGGTCCCGCTACCCGACGGCTACTACATGACCTGGGGCGGCGAGTTCGAGAACCAGCGCCGCGCGATGCGTCGAATCATGTTCATCGTCCCGATCTCGATCCTCGTGATCTTCGGGCTTCTCTATCTCACGTTCCGCTCGGCGCTCCCGGCGATCGTCGTGCTCCTCGACGTGCCGTTCGCGATGGTGGGCGGGGTGTTCGCGCTCTACCTGACGCACACGGTGCTCAGCGTCTCCGCGGCGGTCGGATTCATCACCCTGTTCGGAGTGGCGGTCATGGATGGAGTGTTGCTCATCACCTACGTGCGCCAGGCGCGCGAGAAGCACGGCGGGGACGCGAAGCACGCGATCATCGAGGCCGTCTCGCAGCGCCTCCGCCCGGTGCTCATGACGGCGATGCTCGCCTCGCTCGGGCTCTTGCCGGCGGCGCTGTCGCACGCCATCGGTTCGGACACGCAACGGCCGTTCGCGATCGTCATCATCGGAGGGCTCATCTCCTCGACGCTGCTGACGCTGCTGCTGCTGCCGACCCTCTACGAGCTGTTCGACAACTGGTTCGGCACCGGCCGCGAGAAGCGGCGCGCGCGCCGTGCCACGGGGGTGCGACCGTGAGGCGCCTCTTGGCTGCGCTCGCCGTGGCGATCGGCCTGCTCGCGTACGGGAGCCCTGCGCGCGCCGAGGGCGGGATGAACATCGATCAGGCCGTGAGCCTCGCGCTCCAGCGGAACCGCGACATCCTCGCGACGAAGCTCGACATCGAGGCCGCGCAGATCGACCGCATCGCCGCGTCCGTGTATCCGAATCCGGTCTTCAGCTACACGGCCGGCAACATCGTGGTCGGGCAGGGGAACCCCCAGGACCGCGGCATCGACCCAGGGCCGCTCTCGCAGCTCGTGCACACGGTGGGCGTCAGCGAGATCATCGACGTCTGGGCCAAGCGCAGCGCTCGCATGCACGCCGCCGACAAGGGCATCGAGCACCGTCGGCTCCTCGTCGAGGATGCCGTCCGCGAGATCGCATACTCCGTCCGCGCCGCGTTCGCCGACCTCGTGAGAGAGCAGCTCGAGAACGAGCTCGCCCACACGATGAAGGCCCGGTACGACGACACGATTCGCATCTCAGGAGCGCGGTTCCGCGCCGGCGAGATCTCGGAGGCTGACTTCCGCAAGATCGAGCTCGAGGGGATGAAGTACCAGAACGCCGTCGTCGACGCGGACACCGAGCTCGACCTGGCCCGGCAGCGCCTGGCCACGTTGTGCGGGCTCGGCTCGGCCGGCGAGCTCCCGGGGGCGGCATTCATGCCCAACGAGCCGCGCACCGCGCCGTCGCTCGCAGCGCTGACCACACACGCGCTCGCGGAACGCCCCGATCTCCGCGCCGCGAGCCAGGGGCGCGAGCTCGCGGAGTCGACGCTCTCGTCCGCGAAGCGCGAGGCCTATCCGGACATCTCGCTCGGCGTGGCGCTCACGCACAGCGGCTTCCAGGTCTCGGGAGACAATCCGAATGCGCTCGCGCTGACGCTTTCCCTCCCTCTCCCGGTCTTCGACCGTAACCAGGCGAACATCGCCCGCGCGCACAACGACGCGAAGCGCTTCGACAACGACGTGGCCCGGCTCGAGCTCCAGATCCGGAGCGAGGTCGCCCAGTCCGTGCGCCGCCTGGAGCGAGCGTCGGGCCTGCTCGACCTCTACGAGCAGGGCGGGATGCTGGAGCGCGCAGAGCGGGCGCTCCAGGTCGCGGAGAGCTCGTACCGGGCCGGGTCGGTCTCGCTCATCGAGCTGCTCGAGTCGCAGCGCACGTTCATCGAGACGAGGGCGCAGTACCTGCGTGCGCAGCACGACTACCGGCAGGCTCGGATCGACGTCGCCCATTCAACTGGAAGGAGAGCGCAATGAATCGCTTCACCGTGCTGGCCCTGGTCGTCGCCGCTGCGGCGTGCGTGGGGTGCCCCGAACGGGTCAAGGCGACTCCGCCTTCCGTCGCGGAGCCCGCGCACGCCGGGGTCACTCTCGAACCCACGAATCCCGCGCTCAAGTTCGTCAAGATCGAGGAGCTGAAGCCGAGCGACGCGGCGCCGAACATCTCCCTGAGCGGGCGTGTTGGCTTCGACGAAGATCACACGCAGCGCGTCGCGACGCCCATCGACGGGCGCGCTACGGCGATCCTGGTGAAGCTCGGGGATCGCGTGAAACCTGGGCAATCGCTCATCGAACTGAGCTCGCCGCAGGTCGGACAGCTCCAGGCCGACGCGCAGAAGACACTGCAAGACATGATGATCGCGCAGAAGACCGTCGACCGCGTGCACAAGCTCAAGGTCGACGGCGCGGTCTCCGAGAAGGAGGTCGCTCAGGCCGAGGCCGACCTCCAGAAGTCGAAGTCAGACGTTGCGCGAACGACCGCTCAGCTTCGTTCGATCGGCATCTCCGCGAGTGATCCGGCGGTCGCCGTGTCTGTTCGCGCGCAGATCGCCGGGACGGTCGTGGAGCGCAACGCGCTCGTCGGACAGGAGGTCCGCGCCGACGCGACCGCGCCGCTCATGACGATCACGAACCTCGAGACCGTCTGGATCAGCGCCGACGTCTACGAGCAGGATCTCGCGCTCGTCAACTCCGGGGCGATGGTGAGCGTCAGCGTGCCCGCCTACCCCGGGGAGACCTTCACGGGCGCGGTGGCGCGGCTCGGCGACGTCGTCGACCCGACGAGCCGCACGGTGAAGCTCCGGTGCGTCGTGCCCAATCCGGGCGGCAAGCTCAAGCCCGAGATGTTCGCGAAGATCTCGCTCGCCGACGCTACGGGAAAGAAGGTCCTCGTCATCCCCGCCCGAGCGGTGCTGAACGAATCGGGGAAGTTCCGCGTCATCGTCGCGCGGGGAAACGTGTTCCAGCCCGTGAACGTGGACGTCGGACCCGAGATCGACGGGCGCGTGCGCGTTCTCGGCGGCCTCCAGGCGGGAGACAGGGTCGTCACCGACGGCGCCCTGTTCTTGAAGCATGACATCGACAACAAGTGATCGCATCGCGCTCGTCAGTGAGCCCGGGCGGCATCGGGACGGTCTCCTTCGCCTCCTCGAGGAGAAGGCCTATCGCGTCTCTTGCGTCGACAGCATGGAGGAGGCGCAGCGTGCGCTGACGTCGACCGTCTTCGCCGTGGTCGTCCTCGTCGCGCCGCCCGCGAATCCGGCGCACGAGCTGTCGCGCCTGTGCGGGTCGACGTCGACCCCGGTGCTCGTCCTGACCTCCTCCCCAGGCGAGGCCGCGGTGGCACGTGCGCTCGACGCGGGCGCGGCGGACGCCGTCGCGTATCCGCATTCGCAGCGGGAGCTCCTCGCTCGGCTCCGGCTCGCGGTCCGGAGGCTGCGTTCGGCCTCGCTGAAGCGGGCGATGCGGTTCGGGGACCTCGCGCTCGATATGGACGCAGGCGTGGTGCGCCACGGGGGAGAGCGTCTCGAGCTGGGACGTATCGAGTATCGGCTGCTCGTCGAGCTCATGCTCGCCGGAGGACGCGTGGTCCCGCGTGAGGAGCTGCTGCGTCGGGTCTGGGGCGCCGAGGATGACGGGCGGCTCAACGATCTCCGCGTCCACATCAACCGGCTCCGGGGCAAGCTCGGAGGCAACGAAGCCTCGTCGACGGTCATCGAGACCATGCTGGGGGTCGGCTATCGGCTCGCGCTTCGCTGAAGGCTCTCGCGCGCTGCGCACGGTGACAGGTGTAGCTTGTGTGCCCTACCGCGTTGCCCCGGCTCGGCCGCCGAAGATCCCAGACGGCCCGGATCACATCGGCGCCGCGCAGCGGGTCGCCCGGCGTAACCGCCGGATCGGGCTCCTGACGACCGCCATCGTGCTCGGCATCGTCGTCGCCTCGGTCATGGTCCACGACGCGCACCGCGCGCGCCAGGAGGAGGTTTTCGAGGGCGCCCGGGCGGATCTCGAGGCGTGTCTGCTCGGCCCCGAGCCGCTCGCTAGCTCCGCGTCGTGCGATCTCCGCTTGCGCC
Source organism: Myxococcales bacterium (assembly GCA_025351875.1). GTDB lineage: Bacteria > Myxococcota_A > Polyangia > Polyangiales > Polyangiaceae > Labilithrix. Next base: position 7,020 of record JANXVA010000623.1, read on the forward strand.
GCAGGCAGCTCACCGCCATGCGCGTCGCGCCGATCGATCGCCTCGCGGCGGCGCACGACGTGGTGCTCTACGACGATCTCGTGATGAACGGGGTCATGCAGGACACGCCGACGCTCAGGGCGTTCCGCGTGTACGGGGGAAAGGCCGCGGCGCGCGTCTTCCTCGTCACGTCACGCGGCACGTGGTTCGTCGACGTCACCGAGAGCGGCGGCCACACACCGTGAACGCCCTCACATCCCGGTGATGCTGAGCGTGCCGAGGCCGAGCGTCACGGTCCCGCGTGTTCCGCCCCACTTCTGCACCTGCTCGCGAGGCAGCACGAAGGCGACGAGCGTCGTGACGCCGCCGCCGATGAGCGTGAGCGTGCTGATCCACGCGAACGTCTTCGCGCGCGTCGCGGCGTCGCTCGCGTCGGACACGCGACAGAAATCACGCGTCGCTCCGCGATCGTCTTGAGCTGATCGCGCGACTTGGCGACGTCGGTAGCGAGCGACTTCGCGTCACCCACCGACTTCTGACGACCCTTGTTCGTCTCCACGGCGCCGCCGGCGATGTAGCCGATGGCACAAGATGACCCGCGCCGGCGTCGTCACGACCTTCGCGCGGGGCGGCGTCGACTTCGCGCCGCGAGCGCTCGCGCGTGATGCGAGGGATGGGAGCATCGCGCTTGAAGTGATCGACGTCGATGACGAAGACGGTGAGCGGCCGTGCATGTCGGAGGCAGCGCTTGACGTCGCGATCGAGTGACGTGTCGAGCTGGTGCGCAGCTCCACCCGCGGCGCCGGCGAGCAGGGCCTGGCATGAAGGCAATCAGCCTCCCATCGGGTGGCGCGAGGACAGGGCGGACGTGTCCGGGCCAGGTGACGATGAGCGCAAGGTGGCGAGATTGCAGCGACGCGTGGAGAGCCCTTGGCTTGCTGACGGCGGGGCGTGTCGCGGCTGTCCACGCCCTACGTCCCGCGCCAGCCTCAGGAGACCGTCCTGTACGCGCTGGTGAAGGAGCACCTCGACGCCTTCTTGCAGCATGTGGGCAAGTCGTACGCGGGGCCGCTGCCGAAGTACGTGGTGGACGAGTTTCGCTCGTACCTCGGGTGCGGGGACTTTGCGCGAGGCTTCGTCCACGCGCAGTGCACGGCGTGCAGCGAGCTGATGGCCGTCGCGTTCTCGTGCAAGCTGCGTGGGCTTTGCCCGAGCTGCGGCGGCCGGCGCACGGCCGGGAGCGCGGCGCACCTGGTGAACCGCGTGCTGCCGTCGGTGCCCTTGCGGCAGTACGTGTTGGCCTTCCCGTACGAGCTGTCGGGGCTCGCGGCG
>JANXVA010000626.1 GCA_025351875.1 Myxococcales bacterium
GCTCCTCGAGGAGCGCGAAGACGCGCCCCTCGTCGTCGAGCTCGAGCGCCTCGACGCCGACCATGCCCAGGTTGCAGCGAGAGGTGAACGCACCGTCCTCGTCGAGGACGAACGCGAGACCGCCGCTCATGCCGGCGCCGAAGTTGCGGCCCGTCGGACCGAGGACGACGACGACGCCGCCGGTCATGTACTCGCAGCCGTGGTCGCCCGTTCCCTCGACGACCGCCGAGGCGCCGCTGTTGCGCACGGCGAAGCGCTCGCCCGCGCGGCCCGAGAAGAAGGCTCGCCCGCTCGTGGCGCCGTAGAGCACGGTGTTGCCGACGATGACGTTGTCGGCGGCGACGAACGTGGACGCCTCGGGCGGACGCACCGCGAGGATGCCGCCGGAGAGGCCCTTACCGACGTAGTCGTTGGCGTCGCCCTCGAGCGAGAGGGTCATGCCCTTCGTCGCGAAGGCGCCGAACGACTGGCCCGCCGTGCCGGTCACCTCGATGCCGATGCAGCCCTCGGCGAGCCCGTCGGCGCCGAAGCGACGCGCGACCTCTCCGGCGAGCATCGCGCCGAACGTGCGGTGCGCGTTGGTGATCCCGAAGCTAATGGTGACCCGCTCACCGCGCTCGAGCGCCGGGCGGGCGCACTCGATGAGGGTGCGGTCGGCGACGTGCGCGATGCCGTGGTCCTGCTCGATCGCGCGGTGGCGCACCGCGTTCGGCTTCGGGGCAGTGAGCATGCGCCCGAAGTCGAGCGAGCGCGCCTTCGGCTGCTTGATGTCCTCGCGTCGCACGACGCACTCGACGCGCCCGACCATCTCCTGGACGGTGCGAAAACCAAGCATGGCCATGATCGCTCGCAGCTCCTCGGCGACGAAGAACATGTAGTTCACGACGTGCTCGGGCGTTCCCGTGAAGCGCGCGCGCAGCACCGGGTCCTGCGTTGCGACGCCGACAGGGCAGGTGTTGAGATGGCACTTTCGCATCATGATGCAGCCGCTCGCGACGAGCGGCGCAGTCGCGAAGCCGAACTCCTCTGCGCCGAAGAGCGCGGCAAACGCGACGTCGCGGCCGGTCTTGAGCTGGCCGTCGACCTGGAGCGTGACGCGCGAGCGCAGATCGTTGAGGAGCAGGACCTGCTGCGCCTCGGCGAGACCGAGCTCCCACGGCGTGCCGGCGTGCTGGATCGACGAGACTGGGCTCGCGCCGGTACCGCCGTCGTGACCAGCGATGAGGATGACGTCGGCGTGGGCCTTCGCGACGCCCGCGGCGACGGTGCCCACGCCCGTCTCGCTGACGAGCTTCACGCTGATGCGTGCGCGCGGGTTGACGTTCTTCAGATCGAAGATGAGCTGCGCGAGATCCTCGATCGAATAGATGTCGTGGTGCGGAGGAGGCGAGATCAGCGTCACGCCCTGCGTCGAGTGGCGGACGCGCGCGATGACGGAGTCGACCTTGTGACCGGGGAGCTGCCCGCCTTCGCCGGGCTTCGCTCCCTGGGCCATCTTGATCTGGATCTCGTCGGCGTTGACGAGGTAGTGCGCCGTGACCCCGAAGCGGCCGCTCGCGACCTGCTTGATCGCGGAGCGGCGTGCGTCGCCCTTCGCGTCGAGCGCGTAGCGAGCGTCGTCCTCGCCGCCCTCGCCGGTGTTGCTGCGGCCGCCGATGCGGTTCATCGCGATGGCGAGGTTCTCGTGGGCCTCCTTCGAGATGCTGCCGAAGCTCATCGCTCCGGTCGCGAAGCGGTGCACGATCGAGCGCGCGTCCTCGACCTCGGCAAGCGGAACGGGCAGGCCGACGGGCACGAGGTCGAGCAGCCCGCGCAGCGTCACGGGGCGCTCGGCTTGATCGTTGATGAGCGCCGCGTACTCGGCGTAGGACTTCGCGTCGGAGAGGCGCACGGCCTTCTGGAGCGAGGCGATGCTCGAAGGCGTCCAGAGGTGGCGCTCGCCGGTCGCGCGCCACGCGTAGACACCGCCGACGTCGAGGTCGCGCGTCGGGTCGGCGGGAGCGAAGCCCTCGGCGTGGCGCATGCGGGCCTCGACAGCGATCTCCGCGATGCCGATGCCGCCGAGCGGAGACGAAGTGCCGGTAAAATAGGCATCGACGACGGACTTGGAGATGCCGATCGCCTCGAAGATCTGCGCGCCGTGGTAGCTGGCGATGGTGCTGATGCCCATCTTGCTCATCACCTTGAGCAGGCCCTTCTTCAGCGCGTAGATGTAGTTCTTCGTCGCGGTCGCGAGGTCGACGGCGGGCTTGTCGGAGATCTCGGTTTGCTCCTGCACGATCTCGGTGATCGATTCGAACGCGAGGTATGGATTCACGGCACCGGCACCGAAGCCGATGAGCAGCGCGATGTCGGCGACCTCGCGGGCGTCGCCGCTCTCCGCGACGAGACCGACGCGCACGCGCTTGCCCTCGCGGATCAGGTGATGGTGCACGGCGGCGACGGCGAGCAGGCTCGGGATGGGGACGTGATGCGCCGTGACGCCACGGTCGGTGACGACGAGGATGCTGTAGCCCTCATCGACCGCGCGCGAGGCGCGAGCCTGGAGATCCTCGATCGCGGACTTCAGGGCCTCGGCCGGATCGCCAGCCGCGGCGAAGTGCGCGGGGAGCGTGGCGGCGCGGAACTCGCGCGGTTCGACGTCACCGCTGCGGAGGAGCTTGGCGAGATCGCCGTTCGTGAGGATCGGGTGAGGCAGCTCGAGGAGGCGACACTGGCCGGGCGTCTCCTCGAGGAGATTGCCTTCGCCGCCCACGCAGCTCACGAGGCTCATGACGAGATCCTCGCGGATCGGGTCGATGGGCGGGTTCGTGACCTGCGCGAACTGCTGCTTGAAGTACCGGAACAGCGTGACGGGGCGGTCGCTGAGCACCGCGACGGGGATGTCCGTCCCCATGCTGCCGGTCGGCTCCTCACCGTTCATCGCCATCGGCGCCAAGAGGACGCTCATGTCCTCGCGCGTGTAGCCGAAGGCACGCCAGAGCCGCGCGCGCTCCTCACGATCGAGCGAGAAGAGCGCAGGCACGTCGGGGAGGTGCGCGAGCTCGATCTTGTTCCGCGAGACCCACTCGCCGTAAGGCTTCCGGGTCGCGACCTCGCGCTTGATCTCCGCGTCGGAGACGATGCGTCGCTGGTTCACGTCGACGAGGAACATCTTGCCCGGCGCGAGGCGGCCCTTCTCGACGATGTCTTCGGGCGGAAACGTGAGCACGCCGAGCTCGCTCGACATGACGACGAGCCCGCTCTTCGTCACCACGTATTTCGCGGGCCGGAGGCCGTTGCGGTCGAGCGTGGCGCCGATGACGTCACCGTCGGTGAAGACGAGCGCGGCAGGACCGTCCCAGGGCTCGACGAGAGACGCGTGGTACTCGTAGAACGCGCGCTTGTGCTCGGGCATGTCGGCCTGCGTCGCCCACGCCTCGGGCACGAGCATCATCATGACGTGCGGCAGCGAGCGACCGCCCGCGACGAGGAAGTCGACGACGTTGTCGAGCGACGCCGAGTCGGAGCCGTCGGGACGGATGATCGGCTTGAAGTCCGAGAGGTGCTCCTCGAAGAGCTTCGAGGCGAGGAGCGACTCGCGCGCGCGCATCCAGTTCTGGTTGCCGCGGAGCGTGTTGATCTCGCCGTTGTGGGCGATGCGCCGGTAGGGGTGCGCGCGCTCCCAGGTGGGGAACGTGTTGGTCGAGAAGCGCGAGTGGACGAGCGCGAGACGGCTCTGGAAGTCGTCGGCCTGGAGGTCGTGGAAGAACTCCGTCAGCTTCTCGGGTAGCATGAGGCCCTTGTAGACGACGGTCTTCGAGGACAGGCTCGCGACGTAGAAGTCGTCGCCGTAGCCCTTCGCCGAGCACATCTTGCCGGCGCGCTTGCGGATCATGAAGAGCGTGCGCTCGAACGCGCGCGAGTCGCTCATGCGCGCGATGAACAGCTGCTTCATCACCGGCATCGATGCGCGGGCGACAGGCCCTATGACGCGGATGTCGACGGGGACGTCGCGCCAGCCGATGACCTTCTGGTTGTGGTAGCGGACGATGTCCGTGAGCGTCTTCATCTGAAGCTCACGCTTGATGTCGTCACGCGAGAGGAAGCACTGCGCGACGCCGTAGTCGCCTGCGAGCGGAAGCTCCTTGCCCTCGTGGTAGAGGACGCGCTCGTAGTATCGGTGGGGGATCTGGACGAGGATGCCGGCGCCGTCGCCCGTCGTTGGGTCGGAGCCCGCCGCGCCGCGGTGCGCGAGGCGGCGCAGGATCTCGAGGCCCATCTCGACGGTGCGGTGCGATGCCCCGCCCTTCAGGTCGACGACAAAGCCGAGACCGCACGCGTCGTGCTCGTTCCGCGGATCATAGAGACCGACCGCCCCAGGAAGCGCCATGGACCCCTAGTTATACCAAAGAAATGACGCGCTGCGCTAGCACAGCCGTAACTCAATCAGGAGTTACGGTTTTCGTTCTACCTCTGCCCGCCCGTCGTGGCAACGTTACCCCGCGGTCGCGACCATGGCAGACATCGAACGAAAACCTGTGCGTCGAAGTCAGCCTGGCTGGGCCGAGACCGACCGCGTTGGGCTCGGGGCCCTGGCCGTGCTCGTCATCGGGCTCGGGCTCATCGTCTGGCTGGCGCTACCGAAGCACGACACGACTGCGTCAGGCGACGGCGGAGCGGACGGCGGTCTCGGCGCGGACGCAGGCGCGGCCGGGCTTGGCGAAGGCAAGACGAGCGGCGCGCTCGAGCGGCTCCCCGAGGCGAGCGCCGAGCTCGCGATCCTCACCGACAAACCCGAGGTGGAGGTGGCGAAGGTCGCGACCGCCGAGGCGATCGGCAAGCTCTTCGACACACGTCACTGCGGCGGGACCTGTGAAGCGCTCCGGACCTTCGTGCTCGATCACGATCGCTTCGAGGTCGAGATCACGAAGTCCGACGACTACATCATGCCCGCGAAGGACTCGTACGACACGATCGCGTCCGGCCTCACGCCGGGGGAGCGCGCGACGATCGGAGCTCGCACGGCGATCGTCGTCATCCGCACGCACGGGCCGTCGACGATCGACCAGCTACCTGCCCGTGCCGCCTTCGCGGCCGCGGCCGTGGTCGCCGAGGCGCTCTCGGGGCTCGTCTACGACGAGGCCGTACGGCGCATCGAGACGGTGGAGCAGCATGCGCAGCGGGTGATCACCGTGCCGCTCGGGCAGAACGTGTTCGCCCCTCGTCAGATCTCGGTGCAGCTGTACCGTCAGGAGGACGGTACCGCGCGCCTCCTCACGCTCGGCATGGCGCGCTTCGGGAGCCCCGACTTCACGATGCACGGCTCGAGCATGGAGGCCGGCCCCTCCCTCGCGAACGTCATGAACGCGGCCGCGAGCTGGGCGGCGGCGACGAAGAGCGAGCTGCCGATCGTGGTGACGCTCGCGGACGTGGCGCGCGTCTCCTCGCACCGGGCCCAGGATCTCGCGAAGAATCCCAAGGCGTCTCGCCCGCTGGCGCTCGAGGCGATCGACGTCGATCGCACCGAAGGCGATCCCGACAACGAGATGCTCGAGCTGGTGCCGCCGGGCGGCGCGACCCGCGAGGTGTGGGACGGCGCGATCGGCGGCCTCTTCGGCGAGGTGCCGAAGGTGGTGTTCGCGAAGATGGACAAGGAGCTCGAGTCGATCGCCGCGCGCGCGCGCCGCGATCTACCCGGCGCGGTGAAGCGCCTGGAGGCCGGAGAAGGCTCGCTCTTCGTGAAAGGGCCATTCCCGATCCCGGAGTCCTCGCGCCTCGACGGCGGCGCGAAGGACGAGTGGATGTGGGTCGAGGTGTCGACGTGCGACGCGAAAGGCTGCGCGGGCACGCTGTCGAACACGCCGGGCTACGCCACCAACCTGACCGCGGGCAAGCCGGTGAGCGTCGCGCGTGACAAGGCGGCCGACTGGCTACTGAAGCTCAAGGACGGCGGCACCGCCGGCGGCGAGTCGGTGAAGGTGCTCGAGAAGCGCGCTCACTGACAGAGGTCGGAACCGTAGCTCTTGCACTCGCCGCTGGGGTAGCGCTCGGCGCAGAACTTGGTTCACGTGGGCGCAGGCGAGGTCGCCTTGCAGAAGTCGGCCTTGTACGTCTTGCACTCGCCGCTCGGATAACGCTCCGAGCACTGCTTCGCGCAGCTCGACGCCGGACCGCAGAAATCGGGCTGCGTCATCGACGCGGCATCGGCCACACTTACATCTCGGCAATTCGTCCCAATTTCGCGCGGATCTGTCGGAGCGCGTGGATCGTGGCTGCCCCATCGCTGGGGCAGCGGAGGAAACGCCTCGCGCGCTCGGTGCGCAAGTCGCGCAAGTCGTTTGCGTCCGCCGAGAGCGGGCGCACACTTCGGGGGATGCGCATGCGACGGAAGGTGCTCTCCGTCGCGGCTGCCGCGGCAATCGTCAGCGTCGTGCTGGCCGCGTGCAGCGGCTCGGACACGACGAACGACCTTGGCGGGACCAGGCCTACCGCGAGCACGGGAGGCCCCGGCACCGGACAGACAGCGGGCGGGGGCGACGCGAGCACCTCGAGCGGCGACAGCGCGGCCGCGGTGCCGCCGCCCGTGCCGAGCGGTTGCATCACCGACGTCACGCCCGGCGAGCACACCTTCACGTGCGAGGGCTTGCTGGTCGACGTCACGATCCCGCCTGCGTGCATGAAGCCCGGGTGCGGCCTCATCACCGAGATCCACGGCGACACCGGCAACGGCGCGCTCATGGACGCGAACACGAACCTGAAGGCGCTCGGCAAGCAGCGCGGCTTCGTCGTGATCGCGCCGACCGGCCCGCCGTGGCCAGGTGGCCCCGGCAGCACGTGGCACCCGTCCGACGACGAGACGGTCATCACGATCCTCGAGAAGGTCGCCGAGGTCTTCCGCACCGACCCGAAGAAGAACCACGTCACCGGGTTCTCGCGCGGCGGCTTCGTCGCGTGGCGCCTCCTCTGCAAGCACGCCGATCTCTTCGCTTCGGTCGCGCCTGGTACAGCGGGATCCTCGGCCGGCACGTCGAACGGCTTCACCTGCAACGGCGTGAACGAGGTGAGCTGCCCGTTCGACGCGAGCCAGCAGAACGGGATGCCTTCCGTCGAGGTCCCCGTCCTCTTCCTGATGGGCCGAACCGACACGCCGGTCCCGCTCGGCTGCACGTCACGCATCCGCGCGCAAGCGATCGCCGCATGGGGGCTAGGCACGCCGACGGTCGTCGATGGCGATGCAAACTACACGCATACGCGCTGGAGCAACGCGAAGGGCACGGTCTTCGAGAGCTTCGAGCACTCGTACGAGACGGAGCCCACGGGGCCCTGGGGCGACGCGAAGGGTCACTGTTTTCCGGGGAGCACGATGGATCCGTTCGCGCCCCAGTACGCCGTTCCTTGCAAGCTCCCGAACGCATTCACGTGGGGTGAGCGGGTGATCTCCTTCTTCGAGGCGCATCCGAAGAAGTAGCCGCCAACGAGGGCAGCACCCCTCTTCGTTCACGGCCCTGCCTCCACCGAGAGGAGGATCACCGGCGAGCGTTGCGCAGGAGAATGCGCAAGGGATCGGCCAGGAATGCAGGGCACGCAGCTTGCTGAGGTATTCCGTCATGCAGAAGAAGACCTGGTCGTCCGGTGTCACGATGGTCGTCGGTCTCGGCCTTGCCGCAGCGCTCGCGGCGGGTTGTTCGGCAGAGCAAGGCCCCGGTGAAGGTAACGAGTCCGCGCTCGACGGCGCGGATCCCGGGACGTCCATCGACGACGTCCCGCCCGGCACCATCTCGAGCGAGCTCAGCGGCTGCGGTCCTTGCGACAACTGCGTGCTCTACGCACGGTGCCGCCAGCCGCGCCTTCCGTACGGGCTCACCAGCTACGCCGACAAGGTCCGTCAGATCAACCGGCACACGCCGCACGCGGGGTGCGTCGCCGTGATCAAGACGACCAGCTACTACGGTCATGTCGCGTACGTGAACAGCGTGAGCGGCAGCACCGTCCACATCGACGAGGCCAACTGGTCGAGCGGCCATTGCGGGACACGCGCCGGCACCGCCGCCGCGCTGAATATTGCGGGCTACATCTGCCCCTGAGGCGGCGCCCGGCGTGACTCGGGTGGGGAACGACGAGGTGGCGGTCGCGGCCGCTACTTCCTGCGATGCGGATCGCTGTCCCCGGGCGGAGCGGGCCTGGCCATCGAGCCTTCACTTGGAACTTCGACCACCGTCGTCGTGCAAGGGCTCACTGCGGCCGTGTCGAGGTTCACGCGGCAGCGCATGATTGCCTTCTTCCACGAGGTCATGAAGCGCCGAAACGGCATCGTATCCGTCGAGTAGTCGAAGACGAGCTCGCGCCCCTCGATCCGCGTCTTCTCGCCCGCTTCCGCTGGGGCAGCATGGCGGTCCACGCCGTCCAGCAAGAGATTCACCGCTGCGTTCGCGAGGAACTCGGGATCCTGATTCGCCGCCGCCAGCGCGAGAAAGAGCTCAGAAGGCGCGAGCACGACGCCGCGTGCGCGATCGTAGGCAATCCATTTCCATGGCGGCGTGTTGTCGATGGTGGTGCGGTAGTTCGTGTCGACGTCGTACAGGACGAGCCGCGCGGGGAACACCGCGTTCGCGTCGAACCAGTAGCGAGTGCGAAGCCGAGCTCTGGTGCTCTTGCCGTAGAGCGTCTGGATGCTGGACGGGACGGAGATGATGGGGGCCGTCGCGACGAGCGACGCGACGAG
>JANXVA010000628.1 GCA_025351875.1 Myxococcales bacterium
CCGCCGCCATGCTTCGTCGGAGCCCGGCTCGGCGCGGACCGCGAGCTCGCTCGCGATCGCGACGCGTATCGTTCGATAGCGCTGTCGCACGGCCGTGAGCCACGTCGTGAGCTCCGGACCGCCGTCGACCTCGACGCCTTCGAGGACCTCCCCACGGAAAAGCTCGTACGCCGTGCTGAGTCGCTCGGTCGTTGCGTTTCCGAGGCCGGACTTCGCGATCCGGTCGATTTCCACGGTGTCGACGAACGCATCGGACGTGTCGAGCGAGATCAGTGCGTTGCCGGTCGTGACCACGCGACGTCGGCCCACGCCGTCGACGATCGCGCGGAGCTTGCTCAGGCACCATCGCAGCTCACCGCGCGGATCGTTCGGCGCATCCCAGAAGAGGTCGCAGAGTCGCGACCGCGAGTGCGGCGATGGCTCGAGGGCCAGGAACGCGAGCAGCGCGAGGACCTTGCGGGACCGGGGCAGCGCCGCCGGGAGACCGTCACGCATGACGGTCACCGGTCCGACGAGGCGCAGTTCGACCCCGTGCGCGCTCATCGCGCTACCATAGCCGACCATGTTGTACGACGACATCTCGCAGACCATTGGTCGGACGCCAGTGGTCCGCATCAACCGGCTCGCGCCCGCGCACGTCACGATCTACGTCAAAGTCGAGGCCGCGAACCCCGGTGGCTCGGTCAAGGACCGTCTCGCGCTCGGCGTCGTCCAGGACGCCGAGCGGAGCGGGTTGCTGCGACCCGGCCAGACCGTCGTCGAGGCGACCTCGGGCAACACCGGCATTGCGCTGGCGCTCGTGTGTGCCGCACGTGGCTACCCGTTCGTCGCGATCATGCCCGAGTCATTCTCCGTCGAACGACGACAGATCATGCGCGGCTACGGGGCCAAGGTCGTCCTCACGCCCGCGGCCGAGCGCGCGAGCGGCGCCGTGAAGGTCGCAGCTCGGCTCGCCGAGGAGCGGGGCTGGTTCCTCGCGCGGCAGTTCGACAACGAGGCGAACCCGGCGTTCCACCGTCAGACGACCGGCCCGGAGATCTTGTCCGACTTCGCGAGCTCACGGCTCGACTACTGGGTCACGGGCTGGGGCACCGGCGGCACGCTCACCGGCGCCGGTGAGGTCATCAAGCGCGCCCGACCGGAGACGAAGATCGTCGCATGCGAGCCGGCCGGCGCCTCGCTGCTCGCGGGCGGCGAATGGAAGCCGCACAAGATCCAGGGCTGGACGCCCGACTTCATGCCGACGGTGCTCGACCGTGAGGTGGTCGACGAGCTCATCGCCGTCACCGACGACAAGGCGATCGCGACGGCGCGCGAGCTCGGGCGGCGCGAGGGCATCTTCTGCGGCATCTCGTCGGGCGCGACGTTCGCGGCTGCGCTCGAGATCGCCGCGAAGGCCGCGAAGGGAAGCGTGATCCTCGCGATGCTGCCCGATACCGGCGAGCGCTACCTCTCGACGGCGCTCTTCGAGGGCGTCGAGACCGGGACCGATACGGCCTAGCCCGCACTTTCCACGGTCCTTCCCACGCTCGCTTCCACGAGCGTCGCTCATTGTCCGTCGTCAGGAGGCGACGCGATGAGCCAGCCCATTCAGCCACACAACGACAAGGCGCGAGCCGTGTGGAACGCACCCGGCGGACGTTACGACGAGATCAGCCGCAGCATCGCTGACGCGATCGAGCACGCCGTCGAGCGGCTCAGACCTGCCGCCGGCGAGCACGTGCTCGACCTCGCAACGGGCACGGGGTGGGCTTCTCGCATCGTGGCACAGCGCTTCCCGGGCACGGTCGTCAGCGGCGTCGACATCGCCGAGCAGATGCTCGACTACGCGCGCGCGACTGCTTCGAAGCACGAGCTCGCGATCGACTATCGCCACGGTGACGCCGAGAAGCTTCCGTTCGGAGATGGCGAGCTCGACGCGGTCGTGTCGACATTTGGCGTCATGTTCGCGTCGAGACCCGAGGACGCGGCGTCCGAGCTCGCGCGCGTCGTCAAGCGCGGCGGTCGCGTCGTGCTCGCGACGTGGAAGGACGACGGCAACATCGCGAACATGTTCGCCGTCATGAAGCCGTTCATGGCGGCACCCGCGGCGCAGCCCGCGCCGCCCTCGCCGTTCGCATGGGGAAAGGTCGAGCGCCTGCGTGAGCTCCTCGGCGGCAGCTTCGAGCTCGCCTTCGAGGACGGAACGAACCGCTTCCGCTACGCGTCCGGCGAAAAGGCGTGGGACCTGTGGGTCAACCACTACGGTCCTGCAAAGACGCTGGCCGCGAGCCTCGACGACGGGCGGCGCGAGGAATTCAAGCGCGCGATGGTGGCGTGGCACGAGACGTTCGCGAGCCCGCTCGGCTTCGAGCAGCCGCGTACGTACGTGATCACGCGCGCCGTCCGCAAGTGACCCGATCAGCAACGAAAAAAGAGAAAGAGGAAACGATTATGCACGTGACCAAAGATGCAGTGAATGTCCGGATGGAAATCCCCGGAGCGATCATCCGCCAGCGCACCGAGTTCGGCAGCGTGAAGGGGTTCGACAAGATCAGCGGCGAGTACTTCACCCTCTCTGCCGGCGTCGACACGACGCCGCTCTTCCAGGGGCTCGAGGGCAATCTCTGTCAGTGCCCGCACTGGGGCTTCGTGTTGCGCGGCCAGCTCACGACGACCGATGCGAAGGGCGAACAGGAGACCGTGAAGGCCAACGATCTCTTCTACTGGCCGCCCGGTCACAACGTGAAGGTCGAGGCGGACGCCGAGATCATCATGTTCAGCCCGCAGCACGAGCACAGTGCCGTGATCGACCACATGATCGAGAAAACGAAGCCCTGACGACGTTACTTTGCGAAGACTCGTTCCCTCGCGGCGCTGCGCCGGCCTTGCGGCGCCGCGAGTCGGTACTGCACGCAGGGTAGCGCTCGCCGGCGGACGCGCGGCCCCGCTCGGTTACGCGGTGGAGTCGTCGACCCAGCGCGCGAGGATGACGGTGATGTTGTCCGGGCCGCCGTTCTGGTTGCCGTGCTCGATGAGCTTCGAGGCGATCTGCTTCAGGTCCTTGTACTTCATGCAGATCTCGAGCATCTCGGGATCCTCGACCGGGCCGGAGAGGCCGTCGGAGCAGAGGATGTAGATGTCGCCGGCGCGCGGAGTCTCGAAGCGCGTGTCGACCTTCACGGTGTCCTTCATGCCGAGCGCGCGCACGATGACGTTCTTGTGAGGGAAGTTCGCGATCTCCTCGGGCGTGAGGCGCTTCATCTTGATGTAGTCGTTCAGCAGCGAGTGGTCCTCGGTGAGCTGCTCGATCTTGCCGTCGCGGACGCGGTAGCCGCGCGAGTCGCCGACGTGCGCGACGTAGACGCCTTCCTCCACCGCGAACATCACGACGATGGTGGTGCCCATGCCGCGCTTGCCCGCTTCGCGCTGGGCCGTCTCGTAGATGCGCAGGTTCGCGAGCTTGATGCCGGTGATGAGCCGGTTCTCCTCGTAGCCCTTCGCGCGATCCATCTTGTACGGCCAGGTCCGCTCGGGATCCTGCGCCGTCGCGGCGAAGAACTCCTTCAGCGAATCGACCGCCATCTTGCTGGCGACCTCGCCGGAGGCGTGGCCTCCCATTCCGTCTGCGACGACATAGAGGCCACTGTCCTCGATGATCGAGAAATTGTCCTCGTTGTGCGTGCGCTTCATGCCGACGTTCGTTTCGCCGGCTACCTCGATGCGGAGTGCCACGAAAGTGATGGTCGTGGGCACGACCCCTCCGTGTCAACCGAGGTTTACGGAGCCGGCCTCAGCGTGACCTGGGCCTCCCGGAATTTGCCTCCACTGAAGACGAGAAGCTTGACCTGCTGCCCGATCGCGCGCTTGGCGATGACATCGGCGAGTTGCTCGGGGGTCTCGACCGGAACACCGTCGACGGCGACGATGGTGTCGGGTGTGTCACCGGCCTTCAAACCGGCCTTTTCTGCGGGACTTCCTGGGGCGAGGCCCATCACTTTGACGCCCTTCACATTGCCCGCCTCGCTCGGAGCCCCGCCGAGGCCGAGCCAGGGCGCGGGCTGAATTGCGGTCGCGGGAGTCTTCACCAGGAAGCCTCGGAGGGCGTAAACGGGGGCCCCGACGGTGATCGCCGTGCAGGGAGGGCTGGTGCCCGGGGGGGCGCCCTTCGCATCCGCGGCGGGCGCCCCGGTGTCCTTGCAGGCCTTCACGAGGATGCCGACCACCCTTCCGTTGCCGTCGAGGAGCGGGGCGCCAGGCGTGCTCGCGCTGCCCTTCAGATCGACGTCGAGCGCGCCGCGGAGCACGTCGCCGTCCTTCGATTTCGGATCGATGCGACCCTTCACGGCGACCGGAGCCGGCGTGAGCTTGCCGGTCCTGGGGAGGAACGAACGGAGATCGGCGCCCTGCGGATCGGCGTCGGTCGGAACGAGGCCGCCGTCCCATTTTCCGGTCTGCGGAATGAGGAGCGCGAGGTCCCAGGCCTTGTCTTTGTGGCCAATCTTCGCCTTCACGACCGTGCCGTCCGCGTAGCGGATCTCTGGCTGGTCGATCGTTGCGAGGGGAGAGAGCGCCGTGAGGACGCGCCCGTCCCTCAGGAGCACGGTGCCGACCGCGAGCGGGCGTCCGGCCTGCTCGACCTGCACCACCCCGCGGCGGACCTGTTCGGCCGTGAAGCCCGAGACGTCGGGCGCGGGCGTGGCCCCGCCGGTGAGGGCTCCGGCGGCGGGCGGGCCGGCAGGGGCCTGACCTCCGGGAAGCGACGGGAGGGGCGGCGGCGGGGCGGCCGACACGCTCACGGTGCCGAGGGCGACGCTCCCGAACACGACCGAGGACAGGAGAAAGCGACTTGCGAGGAGTGCCGGGCGCGCCATTCGACCTCTGAATCTAGCACCTGCCGTGCCGGGTCGACGCCACCCCCTCCGAGGTCGACGGCGGACGGTGGACGCCGCCATGCCTTGACACGAACAACGGAAGGATGGGAAACACACGCTGGGTGATCTCATGAGCGCAAGTGAGGGAAATCAGGCGGATTCACATGCGGAAGCACACGGCCATCACGGCCCGCCGCCTCTGCCCGAGCCGCACACGCCGATGTGGCTGCCTGCCGTCGGTGCGCTCCTGTTCCTCACAGTCGGGCTTCTCTGGGCGCTGAGCACCCCGGCGAAGGAAACGACCGATCTGTCGGGGATTCCCGCCGGATCCGCGACGGCGACGGCGACGGCGACCGCCCGCGCAGCCCCCGGCGGCGGCGATCCGCGCGGCGCGCACTGATCTCGGCTCGATTCGCGCTAAGGATCGCCCCGTCGGAAACGTGACCCGCCGACTGTGAAGCGCCGGTCATACCCAAGGCGAGAATGAACACCGAGACTACGGCGCAGGACGACCCCTGCTGTGCGAACGAGGGCGGCATCGCTCGGACCGACGCCACGGGCCGGACCGAGATGGTGCCGGAGCTTCTCGCGTGGACGACGTCGCTCGAGCACGACCGCTCGCTCGTCCGCGAAGATCTGCTGGGCAGCGCGGCCCACGTGACGATGCTTCGCAAGGTCGGGCTCCTCGAGCTCGAGGACGCGCAGAAGCTCCGCGGCTCGCTGCTCCGCATGTTCGACGAAGCGACGGCCGGCAAGCTCGTGCTCGCGGACGGCGAAGAAGACGTCCACATGGCGATCGAGTCGCTGCTCACGAAGGAGCTCGGTCAGGTCGGCAAGCGGCTCCACGCCGCGCGGTCCCGCAACGATCAAGTCGCGACCGCGCTTCGGCTCCACGTGCGCGACCAGGCGGCGCGCACGCTCGGCGAGGTGTCGAACCTCGTGACGGAGCTCGCCGAGCGCGCGACGGACGAGCGCGAGGTCGTCCTGCCGGCGTACACGCATCGTCAGCGTGCGCAGCCGATCACTGCGGGCTTCCTCATCGCCGCGTGGGCGAACCAGCTGCTGCGCGGGGCCGACGCGCTCGGCGTCGCGCTCGATCGCACGAACGTCTCGCCGCTGGGCTGCGGGGCGTGCTCGGGCACGTCGCTCCCGATCGACCGCGACATCGTCGCCGAGCTCCTCCACTTCAATGGCACCACCTCCAATGCGTTGGACACGATCGGCGATCGCGATTTCGTCCTCGACTGGACGTGGGGCGGCGCGCGCGTGCTGCTCGCGCTGAGCCGCCTCGCCACTGACGTGATCGATTTCACGACGAGCGAGTTCGCCTTCCTGAAGATCGGCGACGCCATCGCCGCCGGCTCCAGCATGATGCCGCAGAAGAAGAACCCTGACGTCTTCGAGCTCGTTCGCGGGAAGACGGCGCGCGGCGTCGGCAACCTGAACGCCATGATGATGCTCGTGAAGGGGCTCCCTTCGGGCTACGCGCGCGATCTCCAGGACGACCGCCAGCCCGTCCTCGACACCGGCCCGCTCGTCCGCGGCGCCGTTCGTGCCGTGCGCGCGGCGATGATTCACCTCGCGTTCGATCCCGAGCGCTGCCTGCTCGCGGTCTCCGACGGCTCGACGCAGGCGACGGACGTCGCCGAGGCGCTCGTCCGCAAGGGCGTGCCGTTCCGCGAGGCCTACAAGGCCACGGGCCAGCTCGTCCACCTCGCGAAGGAGAAGAAGATCGACCTCGCGAAGCTGCTGCTCGCGGACGCCGTGACGGTCCACGCGGAGTTCGACGCGGACGTCCTCGCGGTGCTCGATCCGAAGGTCGCGGTGCGCGCGAAGAAGAGCGCCGGCGGTACCGCTCCCGAGCGCGTCGATGAGCAGATCGGCGCGATCCGCGCCGCCGCCTATGACCTCAACTACAAGGTCGGCAACATCCCGCCGCTCGAGGCGATCCGCGCGGGCATCGAGGCCCACCCACTCTAGGCTCGGCAGGGGGGAGGCTCGGAGGCGAGAGCAGACGCGGCGGGGTCCGCAACGCTCCCTTCGAGCACACCCGTCACACTGTCGACCGACAGCACCGAGGTTCGAGTCACGGGAGTGTGTCGCAGACGAAGTCGTCGTAGCGGACCTGCCAAGGGCCCTGCGGCGCGATGAAGTTGCCGAGCCCGAGCGTGAGCTTGATGCTGACGACCCGAGCGACGTCGAAGGCGGGAACGGCCCCCTCATCGATGAGCTTGCCGTTGCTCTTCAGCGTCGACCGCAGCGCGCGCAGATCGAGGTTCCAGTCGACGGCGGCCCACGATCCGATCGAGGTCGAGAACGTCGGGACGATCGGGAAATCGTCGAGCGTGCCGCCGTCAGGCTGGATCGCCGCCAGGTAGACGCGGCCCTTGTCCTGGCCGTCCTTGATCTCGACGAAGAGGTGCTCCGTCGTCGACGTCTTGAAGTCCAACGTGAGGACGACGAGCACGCCGGTGCTCTCGACCATGTCGCGGCGGTAGTTGAAGCGGCATCGCAGTCCGCCGATGCCCGACGCGGGAAGCGTCTTCGCCACGATGGGCGCGGTCGCGAGGTTTCCTTCCGGATGGGTCACGAGGAGCGAGAAGGGCATCGAGACCGACGCCGTCATGTCGCGGTCGAGCGTGCCCTTGCCGGCTGTGACGACGTCCCACTCTTCCGTCAGCGACTTCTTGTCGAAGTCGGTGCAGAAGAAGTGCGTGCCCGTGCAGTCCGCGCTGGGCGCGGCCTCCACGAGTGCGTCCACCCCTCCGTCCCCCGAGGCCGACGACTCCGCCTCGGCATCCGCGCCGAGCGTGCCGCCCTCCCCCGTCGCGACGGCTCCGCCCGACAGACCGCCGACGTCCGTGAGCAACGAGCACCCACCGATCGCGAGGGAAGCCGCGAGGGCACAACAGGCTCGAGCGCGCCTCATTCGGACATCGTACCCCATCGAACGCGGTCCGCGTTCGCGCGAACGTTGACGCCCGCGCGCAGTCCGCCGATGAGCGGGTATGCGTTCAAGCCTCCTGCGCTTCTCGAGCCTGCGCGTTTCGGCGCTGGCCCTCGTCACCGCGGCCGCATGCTCACCCGCCGCGAGCCCTCCGGCCGCTCCGCTGCCTCCTGCCCCGTCGGCCTCGGCCGTGGGCGCGGAAGCGAGCATGAAGGTACGGGTGAGCCCTGGCGGTGCGTGGAAGGACGTGAAGGCCGGCTCGATGCGCGACGGCATGGACCCGTCGGTGCCCCCGGGCGTCGACTTCTACCGCTACGCCAACGGCGCTTGGCTCGCGGCGACCGAGATCCCGAAGGACCGCAGCAGCTGGGGCGTCGGCGCGCAGGTCAGCGAGCTCACCAACGAGCGCACGGCGAAGCTGATTCGTGAGATCGGCGAGGCGAAGGGGAACCCGAACGCGCTGCTCGTCGGCGACTACTTCGCGGCGTTCATGGACGAAGCCACGATCGAGGGCAAGGGCCTCGCGCCGCTCGACAAGCGCCTCGCGTCCATCGCTGCCGTCGCGAGCAAGCCAGCCCTCGCCAAGGCGCTCGGCGCCACGGTCCGCGCGGACGTCGACGTGCTCAACGCCACCGAGCTCCACACGGCGAATGTGCTCGGTCTCTGGGTCGCGCAGGATCTCGACGACCCCACGCGCTACGCGTCGTTCCTCCTCCAGGGCGGCCTCGGTATGCCCGACCGTGAGTACTACCTCGACGCCTCACCGCGCATGACCGAGATGCGGACGAAGTACCAGGCGCACGTCGCTGCCGTCCTCGAGCTCGCGCACGTGAAAGACGCCGCCGCGAAGGCGGCTCGCATCGTCGACCTCGAGAAGAAGATCGCCGCCACGCATGCGACGCGCGAGGACGCAGGCGACGCCGAGAAGGGCAACAACCACTGGTCTCGCAAGGACCTGGACGTGAAGGCGCCGGGGATGGACTGGAACGCCTTCCTCGCGGCGGCCGGTCTCGACAAGCAGACGGCCTTCGTCGCGTGGAGCCCGAAGGCGGTCACCGGCCTCGCGGCGCTCGTCGCGAGCGAGCCAATCGACGTCTGGAAGGAGTACCTCGTCTTCCACGCGCTCGATCACGCGTCTCCGTTCCTTCCCAAGGCATTCGTCGCCGAGCACTTCGCCTTCTACAGCAAGGCCATCAACGGCACCGAGGAGCTCCGCGAGCGCTGGAAGCGCGGCGTCGAGGTCACCAGCGAGGCCCTCGGCGAGGCCGTGGGCAAGCTCTACGTCGACCGCTACTTCCCGGCGTCGGAGAAGGCGCGCGCGCAGGAGATGGTGAAGAACCTCATCGCAGGGTTCGGCCGTCGCATCGACGCGCTCGCGTGGATGAGCCCGACCACCAAGGCGCGCGCGAAGGCCAAGCTCGCGACCCTCGAGGTCGGCGTCGGGTATCCCGATCGCTTCCGCGACTACTCCGGGCTCAAGATCGCGCGCGGCGAAGCGCTCGGCAACCTCGAGCGCGCAGAGCTCTTCGAGCTTCGCCGCAACCTCGCAAAGCTCGGCAAGCCAATCGATCGCGGCGAGTGGGTGATGACCCCGCAGATGGTCAACGCCGTGAATTTGCCGGTGCGCAACGCGCTGCAGTTCCCCGCGGCGATCCTCCAGCCGCCGCTCTTCGACCCGGCGCGCTCCCTTGCTGCGAACTACGGGGCGATGGGCGCGATCATCGGTCACGAGATCAGCCACTCCTTCGACGACCAGGGCGCCCTCTTCGACGCGACGGGCAAGATGTCGAACTGGTGGACGGCCGAGGACCTCGCGCACTTCAAGGCGTCCGGCGCGGCGCTCGCGAAGCAGTACGACGCGTACAAGCCCTTCCCTGACGCGTCGGTGAACGGAAAGCAGACGCTCGGCGAGAACATCGCCGACCTCGCCGGGCTGTCGGCCGCATTCGACGCCTACCAGCTCTCGCTCGGCGGAAGGCCGGCGCCCGAGGTCGAGGGCTTCACTGGCGAGCAGCAGTTCTTCATCGCGTTCGCGCAAGGCTGGCGGACGAAGGTCCGCGAGGCAAAGGCGCGCGGCCGTCTCGTGACCGATGGCCACGCTCCGCCGGAGTACCGCGGCGACACCGTGCGCAATCTCGACGCGTGGTACGCGGCCTTCGCCCCGAAGCCAGGTGAAGCGCTCTTCCTCGCGCCCGAGGGCCGCGTCCGCGTCTGGTGACGAGCCGCGGCTGAGCGCCTTCTAAGGCACCACGGGGACGCCGTCGCGCGAGCAGTCCTCGGTAACCTTCTTCTTCTCGCTCGGCGGGTAGTACCAGATGGTCAGTCCGCCGTTCGCGTGGCGGCAACCGCCGAACGAGCCGCTGCGATCGCACGGCCCGTCGCGCCACGTGCTGCCGCGGTCCTTCGTGCACTTCGCTTGCGCATCTTTCGGGGTGAAGAAGCTCGTTGTTTCGAAGCAGAACCCCGAGCTCTTGCAGCTCCCGACGACGGGCCCGATCGTCACGGTCGAGAGCGGCGGCGGCGTCGGGGCGGGCGCAGGCGTCAGGCTGTCGGGCGTGACCCCTGAGGTCCACGCGAGGACGCCGAGTCCCACGACGAAGAGCACCAGCGCGAGCATGGCGCCGCCCCCGATGAGGAACGGCGCCAGCGAACGAGCGGGCCTTGGTGCGTACGCGGCAGGGGACGGATGCGCGAGGCTCGGGCGATGCTCGCTCGGCCAAGGCGGCGGCGGAGCGGTCGGCGCCGTTGGCGCGGGTGACGAGAACCCCGCGGTCTGATCGATCGTCCCCGCGGTCTGGTCGATCGTCCGCGCGATCGTCGGAGGTCCCCAGAGCGCTGCCTCGGCCGTCCGCGTGCCGACGCTGGTGACGGAGGCTGGCGCACGGATCGCCGTCGCTGTCGTGGCGAGCGCGTTGAGCTGCTCTCGCGACACGAACGGAAGCAGCGCGGCGGTCATCTCCTCCGCGCTCGTCCAGCGCGCCGAGGGCGAGGGCGTGAGCGCCCGAAGGACTGCGGCCTCCAGCGCTCCCGGCACGCCCGCAAGCGGCGCAATCGGACCGCCGCGGAGGATCGTCGCCATCACGTTCTCGTTCGGCGCTGCCACGAACGGCCTCTGCCCCGCGAGCATCTCGTAGAGCGTCACGCCGAGCGCGAAGAGGTCGGTCCGGCCGTCGATGGCTTCTCCGCGGATCTGCTCCGGTGCCATGTAAGGCGCCGAGCCGACGACCGCGTCGAAGCTCGTCAGCGCCGGGCCCTGCTGCGGCGTGAGGAGCTTGGCGACGCCGAAGTCGAGGAGCTTCACGAACACG
>JANXVA010000639.1 GCA_025351875.1 Myxococcales bacterium
CTGAAGGGGCTCGTGACGAAGGACGAGGAGATCGTTCGCATCGAGCGCGGCCTCAAGTCGATCGAGAAGGACCTCGGGATGATCGAGAAGAAGATGTCCTCGAAGAACTTCCTGGAGCGCGCTCCGAAGGAGGTCATCGACGAGACGAACGCACAGAAGCAACAGCTGCTCGACGCGCGCGCGCGCCTCGAGGAAGCCCGCAGGCTGGCCGACGAGCTCTGAGGGCCCTTCAATCACACGACGTCCGGAAGGCCGTGGGCGTTTTTCGCGCGAAGAACCGCGAAACCAGGGTCTATTCCGCGCCGTAAATATGCTAAACGAGCCGTCTTCCGCATGAGCGAGACGACCCCTACGGACGACGCGAAGGACGAGACGCTTCCGAAGAAGGAAGCGCTCGAAACGGCGATCGAGGAGAGCTCTTCGAAGCCCGAAGCGCGCCTCGACGAGCGCGACGGCGAAGCCGAAGGCGACGACGCGGACGACGCGCAGGCGAAGAACGACGACGCGAAGGACGACGCGGCCAAGGCGGACGACGCCAAGGAGCCCGATCTCCTTCCCCGGGGCAACCCGCTGAAACGCCGCGCACTCGCGACCATCCTCGCGGGGGGCGTCCCGGCGTTCCTCCTCATGGCGAAGAACGGCCAGAACTGGTGGGGCGTCCCTGCCGGCCTGGTCTTCGTCGCGATCACGGCGATCGGCGTGATGGACCTGCTCGGCACGTTCGACGACGCCGATGGGCACGTCACCGCCCGCACCTCCGGAAGCCATGTCGGTCCCGCGGCGGTCGCGGCGGTCGTCGCGCTCCTCGCCTTTTGCGGCTTCCTCGCGATGGCCCAGGCGGCCGTCGGCCCGTGGTGGCTCGGCTCGCTCACCGTCACCGCGTCGTTCCTCGGGCTCGTCGCCGCCGTGTTCAACGTCGGCAAGATCCTCGGCCCGTGGAAGCTCGACGAGCTCGGCCTCGAGCGCCCGCTCCTGCAGCGTCACGGCTTCTGGGTGCTCGCGATCGGCGCCTTCCTCTACTTTCCGGCGATGGGCCTCCAGTCCCTCTGGGATCCCTGGGAGACGCACTACGGCGAGGTCGCGCGCGAGATCCTCGCTCGCGACGACTGGGTCTCGCTGTGGTGGGCGCAGGACGGGTGGTTCTGGTCGAAGCCGATCCTCAACTTCTGGGTCCAGTCGCTCGCGATGGCCTCGCTCGGCACCGGCTACCACGCCGACATGATGATGACGGGCGCGAGCGGCGCATGGACGGCCCACCCGGAGTGGGTCGTGCGCACGCCGAACGTCCTCATGACGCTCGTGGCGATGTACCTGCTCTACAAGGGCGTCGCGAAGGTCTTCGGGCGACGCGCGGGCCTCCTCGGCGCGCTCGTTCTCGCGACGATGGCCGACTGGTTCTTCCTCGCCCACCAGACGATGACGGACATGCCGTTCGTCGCCGCGATGACGGGCGCGATGGGGCTTCTCCTGAACGGCCTCAACACCCACGAGGACCAGCGCGTCAGCGTCTACGAGGTCGACGCGTTCGGCCGCAAGTGGCGCCTCTCGCTCTGGCACCTCGTCTTCGGTGTCGTGCTTCTCTGCGCGCTCCCGCAGATCCTCTATCTCCTCTCGCGCAACATCGAGCTCGTGGTGTGGGGCGACGGTCCGAAGGGCTTCCGCTTCCACTGGGACGAGTTCAAGAGCGGCTCGGCGACCAACTGCGGCCTGCCCGGCAACGAAGCGTGCGTGATGCACGCACCGGCCTCGGTGCCGAAGTCCGTCGGCTCGAACCCGACTGGCGTGTGGCCCTCGGTCGTCCGCTATTTCGGCGGCTTCGAGCCGTCGCTGCAGGCCGTCGGCTGGAGCTTCGTCCTCGGCAGTGCGCTCTACTTGAACTGGGGAGAGCGTCGCACGCGTCGCCTCCTCTACATCGCGGCCTGGCTGTGTGCGGCGATCGCGACGATGGCCAAGGGCCCGGCAGGCTTCGGCCTCCCGATGCTCTGCGCGTTCGCGTACGTCGCGACGAAGCGCCGCTGGAGCGAGCTGCTCCGCCTCGAGATCCTCACGGGTGTGCTCGTCATCCTGGCGGTGGCGCTGCCCTGGTACGTGGCGATGTACATCCGCCACGGGTCGCCGTTCACCGATCGGCTGATCTTCCACGACATGTTCAACCGCGCGTATTCGCACGTGCACGACACGAACGAGGGCGACGACACCGGCATTCGTTTCTACCTCTGGCAGCTCGGTTACGCGCTGTTCCCGTGGACGGGCCTCGTCCCGCTCGGCCTCATCTGGGGCTTCCGCCGCAGCGACTCGGCTCTCTCTCGCTCGCAGGGCCTGCTCTCGCC
Organism: Myxococcales bacterium; assembly: GCA_025351875.1. Taxonomy (GTDB): domain Bacteria; phylum Myxococcota_A; class Polyangia; order Polyangiales; family Polyangiaceae; genus Labilithrix. The sequence goes on from JANXVA010000639.1 coordinate 2,331, forward strand.
GCTGTGGAAGGCCTTCGAGGGGAAGACGACCGACGCGCCTGCGGGGTCCGAAGGCTCGGCGGTGGGCGACGCGTCCGTCATGCTCGTGATGTGGTTCCTCTTCGCGTTCTTCCTGTTCACGTTCATGGGCACGAAGTTCCACCACTACATCTTCCCGGCTGTGCCGCCGGCGGCGATGCTCGTGGGCGTCGTGCTCGACGACGTGCTCGGCGATCGTCCGCTCGTGAAGCGCGGGATGGTTCCGTTCTACGCGCTCGGCCTGGGCGGCGGAGCGGCGCTCGCGACGTACGGCGCCTCGCGCGCCTGGGCGGGCTCACTCCTCGGTGCTGCGCCAGCCGCGAATGCCGAAGGCCACTTCGGCATCGCCGTGATCATTGCCTTCGTCGGCTTCGCGGTCACGGCGCTCGTCGCGTTCGCGCTGCGCAACGCCGACGGGGCCGAGGCGCCGGGCGGTCAGCGCGTCGCCACGACGGACGTGTCCCCGTATCGCGGCGGCGTGAAGGTCGAGGGCGAGACCGTCCTCGAGGCTCGGCGGCGTTCGCACGAGCAGCTCATGATCGCCGGCGCGGCGCTGCTCGGTGCGCTCGTCCTCGTGCTCGTCGGTCGCGACCTCGTGATCAAGCCGGAGGGCGCCGACCAGCCTGGCGCGATCCGGCTGCTGCAGCTCTTCACGTACAACTACCGTCGTGCGTGGCCGGAGTCGCTCGACTTCGCGGGCATCCTCGGCGGCTTCACGGTCGTCGGCGTGGTGCTCTCCGTTGGCATCGCGATCCGCGCGACGCGCCGTCATGCGGTGGCCGCCTTCTGTGCCTTTGCGTTCGTGTTCGCCCTGTGGGGCGTCGACGTCTACATGGTGAAGACGTCTCCTCACTGGGGTCAGCACGAGGTGATCGAGGCCTACTACAAGGACCGCAAGGGCCCCGACGAGCAGCTCGTCGCCTACCAGATGA
>JANXVA010000641.1 GCA_025351875.1 Myxococcales bacterium
CGGACCGCTAGTCTTCACAAGCGGTCGCGAGACGCGACAGAGGCTTCTTCCGTCCTTGAACAAGGGCATCTTTCGAGTAGGTTCCTTCGGCTTTGGCACACCCCGCCGTCCCTCTATCCCTAGTTTCCGACGGTCGCGGCACCCCCGCGGCCGCGGCCGCCCACGTTGGCAGCTTCGTCGAGCTCGACGAACGGCTCCTCGCGCCTGCCTCGGCTGGAGTGCTTCTCGTTCGCGCTCCTCAGGGTGTGCACGCCGCGATCATGGCGCATGCCGCCCGCCGCCTCCGCTCCAGCGGCTGGTCGGCACTGAGCGCGTCGAGCACGCGCGCCCCTCTCTTCCGTGAGCTCGCGACCCAGCTCGGTCTCGGTGCGGTTTCGAGCGACCCGCATGCGTGCGCGGAAGCGATCGTCCAGGCCGCATCCGCGAAGCACGCTGCCGTCGTATCCGTCCTCCCCAGCGAGGGCACGTGGGATCGCGCCGTCGCGACCGAGCTCGCTCGCATCACGCGCGTCCTCGTCGTGCTCGTCACCTCTTCGGAGCTCGCGCAGGTCACGCTGGTCAACGAGTTGTCGCGCACCGAAGGCGTTCCCTTCGCGACGTTCGATCTCTCCTCGGAGCTCAGCGCCGCCGACAAGCTTCGCTGGTTGAGCGCCGTCGCCCAGGAGGCGCACGTCGACCTCCCCGGCCAGGACATCCGCTCGCTCGAGGCCTGGTGGTCGAAGGCGCGCCGCGTGGCGCCGTCGGATCCCGCCGCGCTCCTCGAGAGTGCGAATCTGAGCGACGCCGCTCGTGGCGTGCTCGCGTGCCTTGCGCTCGCAGGCCGTTCGCTGCCGCTTCCCACCCTCGCCACGCTAGGCGATGACGCGCTCGCCGCGGTCGACGAGCTCGTGTGCGCCTCGCTCGCGACGCGCACGAACTTCCTCGTCTCCCTCTCGATGAGCTGCGACCCCTCCGCGATCGAAGCCAACGCGACCGATGGCGAGCGCCTCGCCACCGCGCGGATCCTCGCGGGCGGCCCTGGCTTCGACCCCGATCCGTGGGCGTACGCGCGCGCCGCCGAGCTGCTCGTCGCTGCCGGCGCCATCGAGGCGGCAGACGCCGCGATCGCCAAGGCGGTCCGCGGGATCGAGGACAGCCAGGCGACCTACGAGATCAACAGCCGCTGGTTCTCCGCGGTCGCGCCGGTCACCGGCGAAGGTGGGCTCCTCCTCCGCGTGCGCGGCGCTCACCGTGCGCTCGCGATGGGCGAGGCGAACGACGCGCAGCGCTGGTGCGAGAGCGCCACGGTGCTCTCGCCCGAGGATCCGACCATTGCGCTCCTCATGGGTCGCGCCCTCATGCAGCTCGGCGACCTCGTCGCCGCGCGCGTCTCCCTGCAGAAGGCCGAAGCCGCTGCGAACAACGACGAGCTTCGCGCACGTGTCGCCTCCGAGCTCGCCGAGCTCAGCTACCTCGGCGGTAACCTCAAGCTCGCCACCGAGCACGCGACCCGCGCGATCACGCTCGCCACGACGGCATCGACACGCCTCAGTGGCCGCAACACGATCGGCAAGATCAACCTGGTCGAGGCGCGCTGGGACGACGCCGACGCGCACTTCGCCGAGGACGCGCTCACCGCTTCGGCGGCCGGCGAGGCCACGGCCGAGCTCCGCGCTCGCCTCAATCGGGGCATCGCCCTCATCTCGAAGGGGCTTCTCGACGACGCACGCGCGACGCTCGAGCGTGTCCTCGACGACGGTGCTCGCCTCGGTGAGGACCGAGCGCGTGCCTATGCGTTCGCGAACCTCGGTGTCATCGCGTACCGCCAGCATGACTACGGCGCGGCGCTCGCGAGCTGGGATCAGGCGGTCCGCTTCCGTCAGACGCTGCGCGGTCGCGTCGCCACCGCGCACACGATCGCCAACCTCGCGGAGCTCCGCCTTCGTCTCGGTCTCACCGAGCACGCGGAGCATGCCATCGCGTTCGGTCGCCGTCTCCTCGTTGGCGCCTCTGCGCCGGCGCGCACCGCTCACTACAAGCGCGTCGCCGCGCAGATCGCGCTTGCCCGCAAGAACACCGAGCTCGCCCGTCGCGAGATCGAGGCCGCCCAGGCGGACGCCGAAGTGTCCGGCGACAAGGACGTCCTCAGCGCCGTCCTCTTCGTCGCCGCACGTGTCGCTCTCGAGGATGGCGACCTCGCTCGCGCCGCGTCCGCGGTCGCGCAGGCTCAGCAGCTCGCCACCGGCGGTCGTACCGACGCCGAGGCGGCCATCCTCCGGGCCCACGAGCTCCGCGCTCGCGGTGCGCTCCCCGGAGCCGCCCTCGACGCTGCGAGCGAGGCTCTCTCTCGTGCGCGTGCTTGCGGCGAGGAGGACCTGCTCGCCGAGATCCACGCGCTCCTCGCCACGCTCTGCCGCGACGCCGGCGACCTGCAGGCCGCGCAATCTCATTGCTGCCGCGCCATCGCGGTTCGCGACCAGGTAGCGGCGGGCCTCCCCGCGGACATCCGCGCCGCATTCCTCGCGAAGCCGGAGATCGTCGCCGTCTCGCGACTCAACGCCTCGCTCGCGAGCGTGACGATGGAGCCCGACGTCGAGGAGGAGGCACCGCGCACGCAGCGCCTGCTCACTCGCACCGAGAGCGGTCCGGCGCGCGAGATCATCGGTAACGACCCGGAGATCCGCAGCCTCATCGTCGCCATCGGCAAGGTCGCCCGCGCGAACAGCACGGTCCTCATCCGCGGTGAGAGCGGCACAGGCAAGGAGCTCGTCGCCGAAGCGCTCCACCGCGCGAGCGAGCGCGCGAACGGCCCGCTCGTCAGCCTCAACTGCGCGGCCCTCGTCGAGACTCTCCTCCTCTCCGAGCTCTTCGGGCACGAGAAGGGTGCATTCACCGGCGCGGCCTCGCGTCGTCGTGGGCGCTTCGAGATGGCCGACGGCGGCACGCTCTTCCTCGATGAGATCGGCGACATCTCCTCGCGTACGCAGGTCGCCCTGCTCCGCGTCCTCCAGGAGAAGACGTTCGAGCGCGTCGGCGGGGCGCAGCCCATTCGCGCGAACGTTCGCGTGATTTGCGCGACGCACCGCGACCTCAAGGCGATGGTCGAGCGCGGCGAGTTCCGCGAGGACCTCTACTACCGCCTCCGCGGCATCACGCTCGAAGTGCCGCCGCTCCGCGCGCGCCTCGGCGACCTGCCGAAGATCGCCGACCACCTCCTCGGCCGTATCGCCGACGAGCGTTCCGAGACCCCGAAGACCATCGGCACGGACGCCCTCGAGCTGCTTCAGCGTCACCGCTGGCCGGGCAACATCCGCGAGCTCGAGAACGTGCTCCGCGCGGTCTCGCTCTTCGCCGACGGCGAGTGCATCTCCGCGAGCGACCTGATCGACAACGTGGACGACTTCCGCGCTGTTGCCCAGGCTGGGCCCGCATCTCAGCCTCCGCTCTCGCTGCGTCCGAGCCTCGTGCCCGCACCTCTTCCTAGTGGCGTGAGCGGCGTGAGCAGCGACGGTGAGGGCGATGACGACGCCTCCGGCGCGCTTCCCGACACCGAGTCCGGCGCCACGTCGGTCGCCTACGCGCAGGTCCGCCAGGGAGCGGTCTCGCTGTCCGATATGAAGCGCCAGATCGAGCGCGACTGCATCGCGCGCGCCCTTCTGGAAACCAAGGGAAACATCACGCGCGCTGCGGCGCTGCTCGGCATGAAACGGCCGCGCCTCTCTCAGCTCGTGAAGCAGTACGGTCTATCGGCGTCCTCGGAGGGGAGCCTATGAAACGCATCAACATGACTCGTGTAACTCCTGTCCTCGCGTTCCTCGCACTCGCATCGCTGGCCCTCGCGGGCTGCACCGGGGAGACGAGCAGCACCGACGGGACGGACGAGAGCAGCATCGTCTCGAACCGCGCCCACAATGTCGTCAACGGCGACGAGGCCAACGCGGCCTTCAACGGCGGTCCGACGCGAGCCCTCGAGCTCAAGACCCGCGCCGACGACGAAGGCCAAGGTCCGCACCCCGAGCCGTGGCTCGACCGCGAAGGCCCGCATCCGGAGCCGTGGCAGTCGAAGAACATCACGACCACGCCGCCCGACCCGAACAGCGACAGCAAGAAGCCCTGATTCGGCGCGGTCTCTCCGGAGAGCCCTCGTCCTAAACGCGCTATCTTCCACCTCCGATGGAGGACCTGCGCGCAAGGACGACGCTCTTCTGCGGAGTCATCGCGTTCGCGATCGCACTATCGATGCTGCTCCGCGGAAGGCGGATGCAGCACTGGCTGTTTGCTGCGTTCTCGGCCTGCGTCGCCTTCTGGTACGTGAGCCAGTCGCTCACTGACCTGATGAAGGACGTCGGTTTCGAGCGCGTCACGGCCGTGCTCACCGTCCTCTTGCCGCAGTTCGCGGTCCATCTCTTCGGGTCGATCGCGCCGCTCGAGGAGTCGCGGGACGCGAAGGCCCCAAGCACGCGCTCGCGGCTCCCGAAGATCGCAACCGCCCTTGCGCTGCCGATGCTCGCGGTCGCGCTCTCGCCTTACCAGCAAGCCGGTCCATGGGTGCGAGCCGCCGTGCTCGGCGCGGTCTACCTCTACGTGTTCGGCCTGCTCGCCGCCGCGCTCATCGCGCTCTGGCAGCGCGGTCAGAAGAGCCCGTCACGCGCCGTTCGCGATCGCATCCGCTTCCTCGCGGCGGTCGGCGCGGTCGCGATGACGTTCACGATGGGCGATTTTCTGTCGTTCCTTGGCGTCTACCTCCCGCCGATCGGCGCCGTGCTGGCGGTCGTCTTCCTCTTCGTCCTCGCCGAGTCGCTCACGCGGCCGCGCCTCGCCGACCTCTACGAGCTCTCCGGGAGGCTCCTCGTCTCGACAGCGCTGGCGTTCTCGCTCGCGGGAATTTTCTACGTCTTCATCACGTACATCGGGCGCTTCGGCGCGATGTACCTGAACGCCGTCCTGGCGGCGATCGTGTTCCTCGTCCTCTTCGAGCCGCTCGAGCACCAGATCGAGACGCGCATCAATCGCTTCTTCTTCCGGGAGCGCTACGACCTCGAGACCAGCGTGGTGGAGCTGCGTCGTCGTCTCGCGCACACGCTCGAGAACGAGGAGATGATCCAGGTGGTCCTCGCGGGGCTCGAGCGCTCACGGCGCGTGACGTCCTGCGCGATCTACCTGCGCGACCTCGATGACAGCGGCTTCGACGTGGTTGGCCAGGTCGGCGCGACGCCGCCGCCGCGGCTCGAGGCGCTCGCCATGCGCCCGCTGCTCGAGCGCCTGGGAATGTCGCTCTCGCTCGAAGAGATTGCACGCGAGGCCGAGAACGATCGCGACGCGGCCAACGCAATCGCTCGCGAGGCCCTCGCACCGACGATGACCGCCGTGGAGGCGCTCGGTCCGATCAAGAGCTCGGTCATCCTCGCGATTCGCGGCGACTCCGAGGAGCTCGTGGGCCTCCTGTGCGTCGCAGACGAGCGCGTTCGCGACGCGTTCACTCCGGAGGAGATCGCGCTCCTCGAGACGATCGCCGCGCAAATGGGCGTCGCCATCGCCAACAGTCGAATCTACGCGCGGATGAAGGAGCGCGATCGCCTCGCGGCGCTCGGCTCGATGGCCGCCGGCCTCGCGCACGAGGTGAAGAACCCCCTCGGTGCGATCAAGGGCGCGGCCCAGCTCCTCGAGGAGCTCGGTGTCGGGGCGAACGATGAGGACCCTCAGACCAAGGAGTTCCTCGGCATCATTCTCGAGGAGACGGATCGGCTGAACCGCGTCGTCGGGAGCTTCCTCGACTACGCGCGGCCCCACGCGGGAAACCCCGTGCCCGTCGACGTCAACGCCGCCGTGAGGCGCACGGTTCAGATCTTGTCGAGCCAGCAGGCCGAGGGGGTCGACGTGAAGCTCGAGCTCGCAGAGCCGATGCCGCGAGCGCGGATCGACCCAGAGAAGCTGCGGCAGGTCCTGTTGAACCTCGTGCACAACGCCATCCACGCGATGGATGGGCACGGAAAGGTGACCGTGGCGACGAACCATCGGCGCGCGCCTCGTGCGGGATGGTCGCCGAACAGCGAGCGGTCAGGGGCGCTGCGGACTCCGCAGGACGGGACGGGTGAGGTCGTCGAGATCTCGGTCCACGACACCGGCCCGGGGATCAGCCAGAAGGTCCTGAAGAACCTGTTCGTCCCGTTCTTCACGACGAAGGAGAAGGGGACCGGGCTCGGCCTCGCGATCAGCCAGAGTATCGTGCAGAACGCAGGCGGCAGCATCTACGTGCAGAGTCAGGCCGGCTTCGGCTCGAAGTTCGTGATCTCTCTGCCGGCCGCGGATGAGACGACCACGACGCCGCTCCCCGCCCCGTACGACGCCGCCCGCCCCGCACTCGAGTGAGCGGCATTCGGGGCGCATCCGCGAGCGGTGGGAGGTGCCGTCGAGAAATCGACGGCCGCCACTGAAGGCAGGAACGTCGATCGGCAAAGAGAGACCGTGAACGCTCCAGAAGACGCGTCGTCGAGGAAGCCGCTGGCTCGCCCACCGAGCTTCGCGCTGTTGGCCGTGATGTCGATCGCCGCCGCGGGGTGCGGCTCGTCATCGAGCGGTGGCTCGAGCGTCGGCGTCGATGCCGGTCCGTCGGACGCAGCGGCCGGTACGGATGCGCCATCCGTCGGCGGCTCCGGGAACGGAACCGTCATGGGCTCGATCGACGGCTCGCCCTTCGGCGCCGTCGGCGGAGCGCTCTGGGCAGGCGCGCCCGACGATCCCACGACCACCGTCGTCTACGTGTTCTCGAAGCCCGTAGCGTGCGGTGAGCTGCAGAATCCGGGCTGGGACACGAAGATCCCCGAAGGCACGCGAGTGCTGGAAATGAAGGCATTCGGGAGCGACCTTAAGACCTATACGGTCGTCACCACGCCGACGCCTGCGCCAGGCGAAGCCTCCGTCAACTACACGTTGTCCTCACAGACGGCGACGCCCAAGGAGGAGTCGAGCCGCGCCGGCGACGTCTCCCTCGCGGGGCTCACGCCGAAGACGTCCGTGCAGGGCACGTTCTCGCTCACGTTCGCGTCGTCGACGCTCGCGGGTACCTTTGATGCGGTGTTCTGCCCAGGAGGGCACGAGCCATGAGGTCGATTCCGTCTTTCGTCGCGGTCAGTCTCGTCGTCGTTGCGTGCGGCAGCTCGCAGGCCGGCGCACCAGGTACGGCGCCGTCGGTCGGCGCCGGGATCGTTCCGGCCGATCTCCGCGATGTCGAGCGGGACGGCGAAGGGCTCGTCACGACGACCTTCGGCTCCTATCCGGACTACAAACCCGACTTCGGGCGCGCCTCCTCGGTTCTCGGGCTGCTGAAGCAGGTCTGGAACCGTGGCAAGGCCGCGAACCCCTCGCTCCCTGCGGGCGCGGTCAAGATGGTGGACGACGCCATCGTGAGCCTCGACGCCGCGATCGCGGCGAAGGACCAGAAAGGTGCCGCCCTCGCGGCGAACCTGGTCGGGCTCGCGTGTCCGGAGCTGTTCGACTTCTTCCATCCCGATGCGCCGAAGGGGATCTTGCGGATGGACGCGGTCTTCCGTCAGGTCGGCCTCGACGCGAAGTACGCCAGCCTCGATGACGTGAAGAAGGACGTCGCGAGCCTGAGATCCGATTTCAACGCCACGAGAGATGCCATCGGCGTGAAGGTGCCGACGTGCCACCGCGTCGGCGGGACCGCCACGGTAGTCGGCGACATCGAGACGTCGCTCGCCGGCATGGACGCCGCGATCGCGAGGGGCGACCTGGCGGCAATCGAACAAGAGAGCGAAAACGGTGCGCTGGAGATCGACACCCTCGAGCTCCTCTTCGACTGCCCGCCAGACAACGTGGCACCGTCGAAAGGGCTCGGCGCACAGTGCACGGACAGCAGCCAATGCGACAGCGGTCAGACCTGCGACAGGGCGAACGCCGGGGGCAAGTGTGCTCCGGCGGCGACGAACAAGATCGGCACCCCATGCGCGAGCACGGTCGATTGCGGCACGGATGGCCGCTCGGCGTGTCAGACCGAGGCAGGAGACAACTACAGGGGCGGCTACTGCTTCATGGAGCCGTGTGACGACGTGCATGTCTGTCCGCCCGGCGCGACGTGCGTGTCGCTTGGAGGAGAGACGCCGGGCTGCTTCAAGAGCTGCACGACGGACGACGAGTGTCGCAAGGCCGAGGGGTATGTGTGTCAGCTCTTCTCGACGACGCCTCCTGTCGGCTTCGGGCCGACGGATCGCGCATGCGCCTTCCCCTGTACGCGCGACGCGGACTGCCATACGCCGCTCACATGCGACGTCGTGACCGGCAAGTGTAAGCCGTGATCGGACGGAGGCACCTGTTCTTGCTCACAGCGGGCGCCACGCTGGGCGCTTGCACCTCCAGCTCGGACGGGACGTCGGCGAGCGCCGGCAAGCCCCCTGCGGGCGCGTGCGGCAAAGCCGCTGCGGGGCCCGGCCTGGGGTACTGCGTCGTCGAGTCCAAGGAGCTCGTTTTCCCAGGCGCCGCCAGGCTCGGTGTCGGCGAGGTGATGCTGCGTTCTCTCGACGACCAGACGGCAGCGATCGTCGCCCGCGACGAGCGCGGGTTCTACGCACTCAGTGCAATATGCACGCATGCATGCTGCACCGTCTCGCTGTGCGGCGCTGGAGCCGACTGCAGGTCTCCGACGTTGAGCCCTCGTGACTGTGGCGACGCGGTCCGCGCGGTGATCGCGCCGTCCGGCCCTGCGTTCCTCTGTCCGTGCCACGGAAGCACGTTCTCGGCGGACGGCACGTCGATGAGCGGGCCGGCGCTGCGTGCCTTGCCGCCCGTCACGCTTCGTATCTCCGGCGACGACCTCATCGTGGATCTCTCGACGCCTGCGTCGGCCGCCCAGCGCACCTGATCTCAATCGTTCTGCATGAGGCCCTTGATCTTGCCGGTGGGCAGGAGCCGGATGCCGCGTGAGGCGGGGACCTTCGGGAGGCCGGGCATCGTCATCATGTCGCCCGTGAGCGGGACGAGGAAGCCTGCACCCGCGGAGAGGCGCACCTCACGGACGGTGATCGCGAAGTCGCGCGGGCGACCGAAGATCGCCGGGTCGTCGGTGAGGGACATCTGCGTCTTGGCCATGCAGATGGGCAGATCGGCGTAGCCGAGGTCCCGGATGCGCTGGAGGTTCTTCTCCGCCGCCGCCGTGAAGAGGACCTCCTTCGCGCCATACACACTCTGAGCGATCTTGCGGATCTTCTCCTGCGGTGTATCGGTGAGCTCGTAGAGGTAGCGCGCCGCCGGAGGAGCCGCGTCCGTCGCGTCGACGACCTCGCAGACCACGCGCGCGAGGTCGAGCGCGCCTTCACCGCCCTTGCCGAAGCCCTCCGAGCGGGCAAGCCGCGCGCCGAGCGCCTCGACGGCCCTCTCGACCACGAGGATCTCCTCCTCGGTATCGTTCGGGAAGACGTTGATGGCGACGATCGGCTTGAGGCCGAAGGCTCGAGCCGTCTCCAGGTGCTTCTCGAGGTGCTCGATGCCCTTCTTCAGCTTCTCGAGGTCGGGCTGTCCGCAGGTCTTCACGGGGGCGCCGCCGTGCATCTTCAGCGCGCGGAGCGTGGCGACGATCACGAGCGCGCGCGGCCAGATCCCCGCCTGACGGCACTTGATGTCGAGGAACTTCTCGCCGCCGAGATCGAAGCCGAAGCCGGCCTCGGTGATCGCGTAGTCGCCGAGGTTCATGGCGAGGCGCGTCGCGAGGATGCTGTTGCAGCCGTGCGCGATGTTGCCGAACGGACCGCAATGGACGACGGCGGGACCGCCCTCTTCCGTCTGGACGAGGTTCGGCAAGAGCGCGTCGCGGAGCACGGCGGTCATCGCGCCGGCCGCCTGGAGGTCACCCGCGGTCACGGCTTTTCCGTCGTACGTCTGCCCGATCACGATGCGCGAGAGGCGCTGCTCCAGATCTTCGTGGTCCGCCGCGAGGGCCATGATCGCCATGATCTCGCTGGCGGCGGTGATGTCGAAGCGCTCCTCGCGCGGCGTCCCGCTGGCCTTTCCGCCGAGCCCGACGATGCAGCGCCGCAAGAAGCGGTCGTTCATGTCCATCGAGCGTCCCCACGTGACCTGGCGAGGATCGATCTCGCCTTTGTCCGGGATGACGTCGCCGAAGTAGATCGCGTTGTCGACCAGCGCGGACAGGAGGTTGTGCGCGGTCGTGATCGCGTGGATGTCGCCGGTGAAGTGGAGATTGATGTCGTCGGCGGGCGTGAGCGACGCCTTGCCGCCCCCCGTACCGCCGCCCTTCACGCCGAAGACCGGGCCGAGCGAAGGCTCGCGGAGCGCGAGGACCGCGTTCTTGCCGAGCCGGCGCATCCCCATGGCCAGGCTGATCGACGTGGTCGTCTTGCCCTCGCCCGCCGGCGTCGGGTTGATGGCGGTGACGAGGATGAGGCGACCCTTGCCGCGCGGAGGCCGCTGCCCCAGCGACAGCGAGAGCTTGGCCTTGCCGCGACCGTACGGCTCGTAGTCATCAGGGCCGAGGCCGAGCTCGGCGGCGACGTCGGCGATGGAGCGAGGAGCGAAGCTCATTTCGAGCGCAGAAAACTCCGTCGGCGAGGAGCCGTCAAGAGCGCGCCCTTACCCGTAGCGCTTCTCGAACAGCGCCCGTATCGCGGGCATCTCTCTCATCATCCTCAGCGAGTGCTCGGCATGACCGTGCGCAAACCCGTTGCCGATCATCAGATCGACGTCCTTGCCGACGCCCTCGGCGCCGAGCGCCGCCTTCGTGAAGCTCGTCGACATCGCGAAGAAGTAAGCAATCCCTCGGTCACGGGTGACGAGGATCGCGCTCATCTCGGCGTCGGTAACGTTGACGCAGGAGAAGGAGAGGTCGACCTCGCGGCCGTTGTTCGCCGCCAGCACCGCCGAGCGAACCGCGGCCGGATCCCGCGCGTCGAGGGACAGCACGTCGTCGCAGATCCCGAGCGCGCGGAGATCGTTCGCGAACGGCGCGTGGCTCTCGATCCCTATGACGCGCGAGGTCTTGCCGCCCGTCCGCCGCGCCTCGGCGGCGCAGAGGATGCCGCTCTTGCCGCCTGCGCCGAAGATACAGACGCTCGCGCCCGGCTTGACGAGTCGCGCCACTTGCGGTGCTGCGCCGGCGACGTCGAGGACGGCAAGCGCGAGGCGATCCGGCATATCGTCGGGCATGCGGGCGTACGCGCCGGTCGCGAAGAGGACGGCCTCGCCCTCGATGTCGAGCTGCGCGCTCGGGGTGCGGATGGCGAGGATCCGGTCGACGCGAAGAGGAGTCAGCGAGAGCGAGACGAGGGTGGCGATTCGCGTTCCCGGAGTCAGCTGGGCCGCGTCGGGGCGGCCCGGATGGGCCTGGAGCACCCTCCCGAGCAGCATCCCGCCCGACCCGGTGACAGGGTTGTGCTGTTTGCCGCGGCTCTCGACCGTTTGCCGCACGAGGCGGGAAACCGCAACCTCGGGGTTCTCGCCGGCCCTGGCTCCCTCCTCCTCCATCTGACGGAAGCTGGCGGCATCGACGTTCAGTGTATCGACCGCCAGGAGCAGCTCGCCCGCGTAGATCCTCGTGAAATCGTTGCTCAGCCGCTGGGCGGGCTGCGGGAGGGAGCCCTCAGGCTCGAGCGCGCGATGCGTCCCGAACGGGTCGCCTCCAGCCCCGAGAAGCCGTAATGTCCCACCCACCTGCGCATGCGTATCCGCCATGGCTGAGTCCTTCCAATACCGCGACTTGACCTTTTTTGGGTGGGCTCGATACTCTTTCTTTCGGGAATCGTTTGGAAGATCCCACGGATCCGGTCTCGCGCGCGTGCGCGTCTGCTCGGTTGTTCGCCCCCGCCCCCCCGACTCGATCGTGATAAGCCCATTCTGGGCCTAAAAGCTGATGCAAGACCCCGCTCACAAGGCATCTCAGGTGCCGTCGATGCGCCCCGGCGGCGGGCGCTCGTACGTCTTGCGCTTCATCAGCGGCAAGTATCAAGGCGGCGAGTTTCCGATCGTCAACGACAAGCCAATCATCGTCGGCCGCTCCAGCGATCTCGACATGGTGCTCGTCGAGGACATGGTGAGCCGTAAACACGCGCGCATCACGATGCAGCAGGATCAGATCTGGATCGAGGACCTCGGGTCCACGAACGGCTCGTTCGTCAACGGCGAGAAGATCAAGCGCGCGCGCCTCAAGGAGGGCGATCGCGTTCTCATCGGCACGAGCATCCTCAAGGTGATCGCCGGCGAGGGCGCGCAGCGCGCTGACAGCACCGACGCGAAGGCCAACCTCGAGAACGTTGCCGCAGCACGCCGCACCACGCAGGCGCGCACAATGAGCGGCAGCATCGAGGAGGTCCCGCTCCCCGACCTCCTCCAGCTCTTCGGCACCTCGAAGAAGAGCGGCGTCCTCGTCATCCGCACCGAGGCGGACGACGTCGGCAAGATCTACATGAGGAAGGGCGTCATCTACTACGCCTCGATCAACGATCTCGAAGACGTCCCGCCGATGAAGAGCATCTTCCGGATGCTCACCTGGCAGAAGGGCCTCTTCGATCTCGATCCGCCGGACGAGCGCGAATTCCCGAACGAGCTCACGGTCAGCGTCCAGGAGGTCCTCATGGAGGGTCTCCGACAGCTCGACGAGTTCAACGAGATCCGCAACGAGCTTCCCGACCTCAACACGCGCCTCGTGCTCTCGCAGCCGGTCATCCCGCCGCTGCGCGATCTGAAGCCCGAAGAGCTCGACATCCTCCAGCTTGCGCACAACTACGGTCACCTCGAGACCGTGCTCAACAAGAGCCTCTCGACGGACCTCGACACCGTCCAGTTCATCCTGAAGCTGATCAAGAACGCGTACCTCCGACCTGAGTGAAGGTCGAAGGCGTCGTCTTCGATCTCGACGCGCGCTCGCTTCGCTCGCTCTCTTTGTCAGGTAGCGCGCTCGCTCGCTGCGCTCGCGCTCGCTTTCGATGATTCAAGGCGTCGTCTTCGATCTCGACGGGACTCTGGTCGACAACATTCGCTTCCACTTCGAAGCGTTTCGCGCGCTGGCGAGCCGGCACGGGGTCGCCGCGATGGATGACGCCACGTTCCAGTCGTTCAACGGCCTGAAGAACGAGGACATCTTTCCGCGCTTCCTCGGTCGCGAGCTGACCCGCGAGGAGATTGCCGCGCTCTCCGAGGAGAAAGAGTCGACCTATCGCGCGCTCTACGGCTCGAAGCTCATGCCTCATCGCGGGGCGACCGAGTTGCTCGATCGACTGCGTTCCGCTGGCGTGAAGCTCGCCGTCGCGAGCTCCGCACCTCCGGCCAATCGCTCGATGGTCCTCGACGGCCTCGCGTGGTCCGAACGGTTCGACGCGGTCGTCGCTTCGGAGGGCCTCCGCGGCAAGCCCGCGCCCGACATCTTTCTCGCTGCGGCCGACCGCTTGGGCGTCGCGCCGACGGCATGCGTGGCCTTCGAGGACGCCGCGAACGGGATCAAGGCCGCCGCTGCAGCGGGGATGATCGTCGTCGGCATCACCACGAACGTCTCCGCGTCCGCCCTGGTCGCCGCGGGCGCGCGGTTCACGGCCGCCGATTTTCTCTCGCTACCGGACGAGCTCGACGCGATGCTGCCGCGTTGAGACCGGGTTTCTTATAGGCTCCGGGAACATGTCGACAGAGGCCAGCGGCGAGGGCAAGCGCATCTTCGTCACGGGCGGAGCCTCCGGCTTCGGCCGAGCCATCGCCGAGCGCTGGGCACGCGCGGGCTATCGCGTCTGCGTCGGCGACATCCACGACGAGCGCCTCGCCGAGACGCTCGCCGCGCTCCGCAATCTCGGCGCGACCGCGCACTCGCTCCGCTGCGACGTGACGAAGGAGGCCGATCTCGAGGCCGCCGCGACGTGGCTGGAGGAGCACTGGGGCGGCGTCGACATCGTCGTCAACAACGCAGGCGTCGCGATCGGCGGGGGAATCACCGACATCTCCATCGAGGACTGGCGCTGGATCATCGATATCAACCTCCTCGGCGTCGTGCGCGGTTGCCGCGTGTTCACTCCGCTGTTCAGAAAGCACAGCGGCGGCCGCTTCGTGAATGTGTCCTCGATGGCGGGCCTCATCCACCCCCCGATGATGTCCGCTTACAACGCGACGAAGGCTGCGGTCGTCGCGATCTCGGAGACGCTCTCCGTCGAGCTCGCGCGCGACAAGATCGCCGTGTCGGTCGTCTGCCCATCGTTCTTTCGGACGAACCTCACCGAGACCATGCGTGCCGGCAACCCCGACATCGCGGCCGTCACGAACAAGCTCGTGAACAAGGCGGCTCGCGGAGCGGACGAGATTGCCGACCTCACCTTCAAGGGGGTCCAGCGTGGCGATTTTCACATCCTCACGCATCCGGACGGCAAGGCCGCCTGGATGCTCAAGCGCTTCGCGCCCTTCTCGGTATATGCCGCAGCGATCACGAAGAACACCCGCCGCATGATGGGCAAGGACCCGCCTCGCTGAGCTCTACGGCAGGATACTCTCACGCTCATGTCGACCGTGATCATCACTGGCGCCTCGATGGGGATCGGCCGCGCGCTCGCGCTCGCCTGGGCGGACGAGAAGGCCACGCTCATCCTGTCCGCGCGTGGCCGTCAGGCGCTGGATGAGGTCGCCGCGGAGGTCGCTGCGCGCGGCGCCCGCGCGGTGGTCGTCCCCGGAGACGTCACCGACGAGGAGCACCGGGTCGACCTCGTCCGGCACGCCGTCGACCACGGCGGCATCGACGTGCTCATCAACAATGCAGGTCGTGGCTTTTATTCGCCGGCCACGAAGATCGACATCCAGCAGCTGCGGGATCTGTTCGAGCTCAACGTGGTCGCGCCACTCCGACTCGTACAGCTCGCCGCCCCGCACCTCGAGCGAGCTCGCGGGACCGTCGTGATGATGTCGTCCGTGGCAGGCGTGGTCGCCGCCCCCAAGTACGCGGCCTACGCGGCGTCCAAATTCGCCCTCGAGGCGATCGCGATGTCGCTCCGCTCCGAGCTCGCCGCCGTCGGCGTTCGGGTCGTGGTGATCCGACCCGGCCCCGTCGACACGCCGTTCCGCGAGCACGCCACCCGTGCCGAGGGAATGGTCGGCTACGATGCCCCCGACCCGAAGGCGCAGCCGGCCGATGTCGTCGCCAGGAAGACCGTCCGCGCCGTTCTCCGTGGAACGCCCGTGGTCGAGACGAGCAACTTCGTCCGCGTCGCCTCCGCCACGGGCCGCTACGCGCCGTCCGTGCTCCGTTTCGCCCTCCGCCGCATGGCTGTCAAGTAGGGGACCTCCGGTCCCCCTCGCTGCTCCGCACCGAGCCTCCTCCTTGGGAGATTCGGCGCTGCGCGCCGACCGTCCTGCGCAACGCAGGCCGCTCCAGGTGCGACGCCCTTAAACACGAACGCCCCGGCTCTTTCGAGCCGAGGCGTCCGGGAGTCAGGTGAGCGGCGCCGCTGTTGGGCGCCGCCGCTCACGCTGGCGTGTTGTCAGTACACGCCCTTGAGGTCACCCACGTGGCGGGTCCAGCCGAGCTGGGAGAGCGCCTCGTCGAGGAGC
>JANXVA010000663.1 GCA_025351875.1 Myxococcales bacterium
GATCGCGTCCGTCACGCTCGATCTCCACGGCGCTCCGCTCGACGGCGACCAGCTGCTTCGCGATGCCGAGCTCGTCGCCGAGGGCGAGATCGTGGGACGCGACGTTCCGCGCCATCGCGCCCGCATCGAGGCGACGCTCCAGCGTCGAGGCTTCCCTTCGCCCACCGTCACCATCACGACGCGCGGCACCGACGACCCGCTTCGCGACGTCGTCATCGTCGACGTCGTCGCGGGCGCGGCGCGGCGCATCGAGCGGCGCGTCGTGTATCCCTTCCGAGGCACCCAGGCGCAGACCGACGACGCGGAGCGCACCTACGGCGTGAAGCCCGGTGACCGCGCCGATCAGGGCGCGCTCGACGCCGCCGACAGCGCCCTCCAGACGAGGCTGCGCGGTCGCGGGTGGTACCGCGCCGAGGTCTCCCACGACGTCGTGCTCCACAAGGGGCTCGTCGTGCTCCGCGTGCGCCTCGACTTCGGCACGCACTACGAGACGCGCTACGAGGGCAACGACCACTACGACAAGGCGACGCTCGACGAGCTGCTCGACATCGAGGCCGAGACGGATCGGACGCCAAACCACCTCGTCCAGAAGGTGCGCGACTACTACGTCAAGCACGGCTTCCTCGATGCCGAGGTCCGCCTCGAGGCGCGTGGTACCGAGAAGGATCCCGTCAACTACCTCGTCTTCCACGTCGTCGAGCAGCAGCGTGTCGTCGTCGCCGCGCGGTCGTATCCGTGCCTGGGCGAAGCCGACGTGAAGAAGCTCGAAGAGGGCGGACCGACGTCTGCCAAGGGCATCGGCAGCGAGATCGACAGCTACCTCCAGGAGGAGCTGCCCGGCGGCGAGATCCTCGTTGCCCCGGATCCGGGAGGTCTCGACCGCACCATCGCGCGCCAGCTGGGCACGACCGGCTCCCGTCCCGCGCCGCTCGAGATCGATCCCGACAGCGTCTACGCGCCGGAGACGTACGAACGCGCCGTCCAGCACGTCCAGGAGCTCTATCGGTCCGAGGGCTTCCTCGCTTCGCAGGTCGGGCCCGTGCAGGTGCTTCGTCGGCGCTGCGACCCGCGCTCGGCGCCCGGCGAATGCCGTCCGATGCGCATCCCCGAGAACCCTCCGGACGCCTGCACCTATGACACGACCGGGGTCCCGCTCTCCGTCGCTCCTCTCGAGCAAGGGTCGACCTGCGTCCCCGACCCGACGAGGGGCGTGCAGTGCGAGGCGCGCGTTTGGCTGCGCATCCCGGTCAAGCTTGGACCGCGCACGCAGCTCTGGGACACCGCGTTCTCCGGCGTGCACGCGCTCTCACCGGACAAGCTCCAGACGGCGGCCGACGTGAAGCTCGGTTCGTGGGTGAGCACAGTGAAGATCGAGGAGGCGCGGCGGCGCGTCTCGGACGTCTACAAGGAGGAGGGCTACGCCTTCGTCGACGTGAAATACGCGCTCGAGCAGTCGCCCGATCGCACGCGCGCGCGCGTTCGCTTCCTCGTCAACGAGGGCGAGCAGGTCTTCGTCCGGCAGATCGTGGTGCGCGGCAACGTGTTCACGAACACCCACGCGATCGAGCGTCGCGTCGCGCTGACGGTTGGTCAGCCGTACCGCGCGAGCGAGGTGCGCAAGACGGAGGAGCGAATCGCGACGCTCGGCGCCTTCGCGAGCGTCGACGTCGCGCTCGAGAACCCCTACGTCCCGCAGCGAAACAAGGTCGTCATCATCACGGTCGTCGAGCGGCCGCGGCAGTACACCGAGGTCGCGCCTGGTTTCTCGACGGGTGAAGGCTTTCGCCTCGCCACCGAGTACGGCCACCGGAATCTCTGGGGCAACGCGATCCAGCTCACGCTCCGCCTCCAGCTCGCGTACATCCCGACGGCGCTCATCATCGACCCGACCGCGCGCGACAACTACCGCAACCTCGAGCTCATCGCGCGTCTCGGCATGCGCGCCACGGGGAGCATCGTCCTCCCCGAGATTGGCCTCGGTCCGCTCTTCCGCATGGGGATCGACGGCATTCTCGTCCACGATCTGCAGCGCGACTTCTTCATCACGAAGCTCGCGGCGATCCCGAACATCAGCTGGCGGCCAGTCGGTGAGTTCCAGGCCACCCTCTTCAACAGCTTCGAGTTCAACAACACGCGCATCTTCCAGGGCGGAACCAGCGAGGCTTACATCCACGCGCTCCAGGTGCAGGGCGTCAACACGACCGACCTCCAGCGCCAGCTCCTCGTCCCCGACGGCGAGAGCTACGTGATCGCCGAGCGCATCCTCGTCAGCTGGGACCGTCGCGACAATGCGTTCAACGCCGCGCGCGGCACGTACATCGTGAGCGGCGTCGAGCACGGCGATGGCTTCCCGTTGCAGGAATGCAAGGAGGTCGTCGTCGGCGTCATCCCGCACTGCGAGAGCCACTTCTTCAAGTTTACCGAGACGTTCGGCGGTTACATCCCGCTGCCGCGCGGAATTCGAATCGCCGCACTGACCAGGCTCGGCGCAAACGTGCAAATTACACCGACCTCTGTCACGTATCCGGACCGCCTCTTCTTCATGGGCGGTGTCGACTCGATGCGCGGATGGAACCTGAACAGCTTCATCCCGCAGGACGACGTCGACCGCATCTTCCGCGAGAAGAACAAGCCGGACTTCGTTCCGGGCGCGGCGCCAGGCTCGCAGGTCGCGAACCCAGACAAGTTCACGTCCAACACGAAGCCGCTCCGCGGCGGCGACTTCATGATCAACGAGCGCGTCGAGATCCGCATCCCGATCCGCACGCCGTTCGAGACCGTGGTGTTCGGCGACTTCGGAAACCTGTGGGTCGACCCGACCTATCCCTTTCGGAAGGGTGTGTTCCCGATCCGCGCCGCGGTGGGCAGCGGCATTCGCGTGCAGACGCCGGTCGGGCCCCTCGCGGTCGACTACGGGTTCAACGTCACGCGCGAGCGCTACGAGGACGTGGGCGCGTTGAACTTCGCGATCGGCCTCTTCTGAGGTCGGCTTTCGGCGTTCGAGTCCTCATTTTACAACGTAAATTAAAGTCCTCCCGCGCGCCTGTGGTCTACTCGGCGGGTGGATCGTCGTCTGCCCTTCACCGCGTTGGTCGCGAGCGCCGTCGCCAGCGCCGTCGCGAGCTGCTCCTTGCTCACCGATCTCAGTGGGCTCTCCGGAGGGCCTGGCGATGGCGGCATGGCCTCGGCCGACAGCGCGCCCGGCGGTGACGGCGGCGACGGTGGTGACGGCGGCGCGAAGGATGACGCCGTCGCTCCCGATGCGTCCGGTTGTGGCCGCTATCCGGGCGCAGCGTTCTGCGTGGACTTCGACAAGACCGGCGACCTGGCCCCCAGCACCTGGTCCACCATCGAGACGACGGGCCCGTCGCGGACCATCGCATTGACGACGACGGCTCCCCTCAGCCCCCCGAACGCCGTCGTCCTCGATCTGCAAGACGCGGTCGCGGGCCAGTGCAAGTACCTGCGGCTCCGCAAGCGGCTCACCGGTGGCACCACCCGCACGTCCGTGCATTTCGCCGTCCGCGCCTCCACCGCGGCAGTCCCGATGACGATCGACTTCGACGTGACGAACACGCTGTCGTTCTCGCTGCTCGTGGCGCTCGGCAAACCGACGCTGGTTCACTTCTTCATTCAGCAGAACGACAACAGCAACATCACGGAGGTAGGCAGCGCCGACGTCGAGCTCACGACCCCCCTCCTCGATCGCTGGCTCGAGATGACGATGGAGTACACGTCGCAGCCATCGAACCTCGCCACCCTGACGGTGGGCTCCGACAAGCTGACGATCCCGGTCCCCTCGAACCTCGTTGGGCACGATCCGGATATCGGCTTCGGCCCTTACTGCGCAAGCATGCCGACTCGTTTCGCGTTCGACGACATCGCCGCGTATCTGGTTCCGTAGCGCCTTACCAAAACCAGAGCCCGAAGGCGGAGTCGGCGGCGAAGGGGGCGGCGGTGATGCGGGGACGGGCGATGGCGGCAACCGCGACGGCGGCGGGATCGCGGACGCCCAAACCGACGCCGACTCTGGCGGTGGCGTGTGCCCATCGATCTGCAGCTCATGCGCCGCGGGGACCTGCTTCATCACCGGCAGCGGCAAGGCGTGCCCGCCGGGCCTCGCGTGCGACATCACCTGCACGTCGACGAGCTGTCAGGCGAAGACCTTCGATTGCACGAAGGCGACTTCGTGCGTGATGCACTGCAACGGCGCGAACGTCTGCGACGACAGTACCGTCGAGTGCGGCTCCGGCGCGTGCAAGGTCATTTGCGGCGGGGGAACGGGATGCGACCGCCTCGTGGTGAACGCGGCGAGCGCGAGCTCGTTCTGCTTCCAGTGCAACGGCAGCCCCGGTTGCGACCACTTCAAGTGCGCGCCGCCTGGGGTGGCCTGCAAGAAGGTGTGCAACGCAGGCTGCGGCGATCTCGCGATGTGCAACACGTGCACGACGGTCTCGACGTGCCCTTGAGGCACTCTCCGCAGGCATCGAGCGCTGCACTCGTGCTCGCGAGAGAGGAGCTGCCGCTCTGGCTACCTCCTCAGGCTCAGAGCTTGCGCGCGAGCGCGGTCTTCGGCTTCGCGACGATCGCCGCCTCGTCGGGCGCGGTCGAGAACGACTCGAGCGCCTCCTCGAGCTCGCCGATCGTCTTCAGCGGGCGATCGCGGTAGCGATCGTCCCAGACCTGACCGCTCCGCCCCGTGACCTTGTTGAACGAGCGCGCGACGCGGATCGTGAAGCTGCTCATGCCGCGGGTCATCGCCTCGGTCGAATCGGCCTCGACCACGAGGTGAACGCAGTCGGCCTGAGACCCGACGAAGAGGACGCGGAAGTCGTCTCGCGGGTCACGGGAGACGAGCTCGGCGTTGTGACGGAGTAGCTCCGCGATGCGGGCCGACCGCATGCTCGGTAGCCCCTTGGCGCGCCGCAGGACGACGTGCGAAGGGTACCTCGGCGTGTGCGGAGGCCGCGCGCGGTGGTGCATGTTCGGGCGCTTCGGATCGGCGGGCTTCCGACCGGCGCCAGGACGTCGTCCTCCCCACGGCATCTTCGTACTCCTCCGAGAATCAGAACGACTTCAGGTCGCTGATCAAACGCTTCGAGATCACGATGCGCTGGATCGCGCCCGTGCCCTCGAAGATGTCATAGACCTTGATGTCGCGGAACCACTTCTCGAGGAGCTGGTGGTCTCTTGCGATCGAGCCTTCTGCACCGCAGATCTCGATGGCCTCGATGCATGCCTTGATCGCGGCCTGGCCGGCCATCGCCTTGGACATGCTCGCTTCCTTGGCGTTCGAGAGCCCGTTGTCGGCCATCCAGGCCGCGCGCCATACGAGCGATCGGGAGGCTTCGAGCGAGCGCCCGACCTTGGCCAAGCGCTCGATGATCGCGGCGTAGCGCGGGACCGGACGCGCCAGCATGTAGTTGTGCCTGGCGAAATCGCAGGCGTATTCGTAGGCGCCACGGCCGATGCCACATGCCATCGCTGCGACAAGCGGTCGCGTATTGTCGAAGGTCTTCATGGCGGTCATGAAGCCCTCCTTCGACACGTACTTCTCCTCGCCGCCGAGGAGGTTGTCCTCGGAGACACGGCAGTCCTCGAGGACCAGCTCCGCAGTCTCGCTCGCGCGGAGGCCCATCTTCTCCTCGATGCGGCCTACGCTGAAGCCGGGCGTGCCCTTCTCGACGACGAAGGCGCGATGACCGGCGCGGCCGAGCGCAGGATCGATGGTCGCGAAGATGACCGTCCACGAGGCGCGTGCGCCGTTCGTGATGTAACACTTCCGCCCATTCAAGACCCAGTGGCGGCCGTCCTTGCGGCAGCTCGTGCGGATCCCCGACACGTCGCTGCCCGCGTTCGGCTCGGTGAGCCCATACGCGCCCCACTTGAGCGGTGAGTCGTCGAGATCCTGGAAGACGCCGAAGAAGCGCTTCTTCTGCTCGGCGGTGCCGGAGCTGCGAACCGGCGGACCGCCGAGGCCGGGGCCGGGCAGCCCGAGGAGGAGGCTTCCATCACCCCAGGCGAGCTCCTCGGAGGCGAGCACGCCGAAGAGGTTCGAGCCGCTGGGGCCGCGCTTCGTCTCGGCCTCCTTCTTCTCTTCTTCCGTCTCGTCGCCGACACCGGAGCGCATCGCGTTCGAGCCCATGCTCGTCGCGAGGCGCGCCATGTTGCGGAGGAACTCCTCGGGGATGCCGCCTGCGCGATCCCACGAGAGCGCCTGCGGGCGGATCACGTTCTTCGCGAGGCCGCGGATCCCCTCGCGCATCTCGAGCTGCTTCTTGGTGAGCGAAAATTCGATGGGCATTTGATTCTTCCTCTCGACTCTTGTTTCGCTCAGGTTCAGACGAACGCGTTCTGGGTTTCGGGCGTCGGCAGGACGAGCCCGGGGTCGATGACGGCACCGATCGCGACGGCGCCGGCGAGCTGGTCGGCGTGCTCGGCGGTCATGCCGCAGAGGCCGATCTGCTTCGCGTCGCGCATCAGCTTCTCGACCGGAAAATCGCGCATGAAGCCGGCGCCGCCGTGCAGCTGCACACCGTCGTCGCCGCAGCGCATCGCGGCCTCGTGGACGAAGGCGACCGCGTGAGCGCTGCGCAGGAGGCACTCCTTCTCGTCCTTCGCGTTGCGATCGCCCGCGTCGTACACGTCCCACGCGGACGCGGCGCGCCAGACCAGGCCGCGGCCAGCGTCGACGTCCATCGCGCGGTCGGCGATGGTGAAGGCGACGGACTGGAAATGGCCGATCGGCTTGCCGAACGCCTTGCGGCCGTCGACGTACTCGCGCGTGACGTCGAAGGCGGCGCGCGAGAGCCCGACGCCGCGCGCGGCCACGACGAGCGCGTTGCGCGCGAAGAAGCGGACCATCGCCGCGTTGAAGTCGGGACCGCCGAGAAGGCGCGCGCTGTCGGGGACGACGACGCCCGCGAGCTCGATCCCGCCGAAGCTGACGGCGTCGAGGCCGAGCGTCGTCTCGCGCGCGAGGACCTTCAGGCCGTTCGCGCTCCTGTCGACGAGGAACGCGCCGAGCCCGCGCCAGCCGGCAGCGGCATCGACCTGCGCGAAGACGACGAAGTGCTCTGCGCGGTCGGCGTTGACGACGTAGGCCTTCGCGCCGTCGAGCGTCCAGCCAGCTTCGCTCTTCGTCGCCGTGGTGGTGAAGCCCGCGCGGTCCTTGTTCGGCTTCGCCTCGCCCCAGGCCACCGCGCCGAAGCACGAGTGACCGCCGGACGCGGTGAACGGCTCGAGGGCCGCCTTGGCCTGCTCGGTCGTCCCGAGCTCGAGGACCGCGAAGCCGAAGGCTCCCGGACCCCCGAACGCGAAGCCCGCCGAGGGCTCTCCCCAGGAGACCTCCTCTTCGAGGAGGGCAGCCGTCATCATGCCGAGGCCCGCGCCGCCGACCGCCTCCGGAAGCGCGACGAGACCGAGCCCGAGCTCGTGGGCCGTCTTCCGCACCGCCTCGGAGATCCCGCGCTCCTTCTCGAACTCCCGGATCTTGGGCCGCAGCGTGTTCTTGGCGAAGGCCGCCACGGACTCCACCATGAGCTTCTGATCCTCGGTCGGTGCGAAAGAAATCATCGGTACTTCTCCGTCGGTGCGCCTATTTTTCTGCGCCTCGGACCAAATTGCTTTACGTGCGAAACATCTCCGCGGCAAGCCGGAATGAACGGCCATTCACCGTCCCTCCCGCCCGCTCTGTTCGCGGTTGTCTGCTTTCCGATTCGCCTGCGGCCCTACCGCTTGACGAAACGCGGCTCCCCCCGTAAGTTCCGCCCCCCTCGCCGCACCCGCGGCAGATTCAAGCGAGATTTCAGAGGAAGCCATGTCGTCCGCAGTCGAAACCCCCGCTCCCGCTCCCGCGCGTCTTGGCGGTCGGAACCCGAACAAGAGCTACTGCGCGACCACCGAGCAGGGAAATACCGATCGTGCGTGGTGGGTCGTCGACGCGACGGACAAGCCCCTCGGTCGTCTCGCGAGCGAGGTCGCGACGCGCCTCCGTGGCAAGCACAAGCCCACCTTCACGCCGCATGTCGACACCGGTGACTTCGTCGTCGTCGTCAACGCCGACAAGGTGAAGCTCACGGGCAACAAGCTCGACCAGAAGTTCTACAACCGTCACTCGGGCATCCCGGGCGGTTTCAAGGCGACCAGCTACCGCAGCCTCCTCGCGGACAAGCCCACGTTCCCGATCGAGAAGGCCGTGAAGGGCATGCTCCCGAAGAACGTCCTCGGCCGCGAGATGTTCGGCAAGCTGAAGGTGTACGCGACGCCGGATCATCCGCACGCCGCGCAAAAGCCCCAGGTCCTCGAGATCAAGTGAGAGCAAGACCAGTCCAATGAGCACCGCTTCGACAACGACCCGCACGACTCGCACGTACGCCACCGGCAAGCGCAAGACCGCCATTGCCCGCGTCTGGCTCTCGGCCGGCTCCGGCCTGGTCACGGTCAACAACAAGCCCGCCGACCAGTACTTCGAGCGCGAGACCTCGATCATGGTCATGAAGCAGGCGCTCGAGCTCATCGAGGCCCTCGACCAGTTCGACGTGTGGGCCACCGTCAAGGGCGGCGGCCACTCCGCGCAAGCCTCGGCGATGCGCCACGGCATCTCGCGCGCGCTCATCGCGCTCGACCCGGAGAAGCGCAGCGTGCTCAAGCGCGCCGGCTTCCTGACGCGCGACGCTCGCAAGAAGGAGCGCAAGAAGTACGGTCAGCCCGGCGCCCGCAAGCGCTTCCAGTACTCGAAGCGCTAATCGCTTCACCGCTCACGCACGAAAGGCCGCGCCCCCCCAAAAAGGGCCGCGGCCTTCGTCATTTCGAATCGAGACACACGGCCCGCAGCGAGCACACGAAAAAACTCCGAGCCTCCGAGCCTCCGTGTGAAAAACGGATCTCGATCAGCTCACGGGAACGGGTGGTCGTTCGAGTTGCGGATGAAGGCGTTGTACTTCTCGACGACGTCGCGCGGGCGTCCGTCAGGGCACGGCGGGAGCTTGTCGGGGTCGACCTTACCGTTCGGCGTCTTTGCCTTGGCCGGCGCGTCACGCAGGCAGCGGTTGTACTCGCGGGCCTTCTTTCGGTACTCCTCGGCGGCCCGGATGAACGAGTCGAAGTTCGAGGGCGCGAGGATGGTCGTCTGGACCGACCGCAACGACAGGTCCGACTTGTGGAGGGACCCGTAGGTCTCGAGCTCGGCGACCGCCCTGTCGTACCCGTTGAACGACGCCGCGTAGAGCGAGACGTCGACGTTGTCGTCGTCACCGACGGGATCACCCGCCTCGACGAGCTCACGCGCCGCGATGAGGACGTTCTTGCGGTGATAGCGGAATTTCCTGCCCTCTTCGCGCTCGATGCGGGCGAGCGTGCGCTGCGCCAGCGGCTTCGTGACGCCGTCCAGCGTCGCGTGCATGTTGTTGTCGGCCCTCGAGAAGTTGTTGAAGGCCACGACCAGCCGCGGGTGCATCGCCTTGCCCTTGGCGAACTTGTCGTCCTTGAAGTTCTTGTTCTCGTAGTACGTGAAAACCTCGTCGATCAGCGTGTCGAGCTCGCTGACCGTCTTGGCGAACTCGTCTCCGGCCGCCTCGAGCTTCGCGTCCTTCGGGGGCATCGTGCGGGCCTTGGCGAGGCCCGCCGTGCACTTCTGCGCGGACTCGTTCGGCAGATCGAACAGGCCGAGGACGACGCGCTCGTTGCCCGTGACGCCCTTCTTCGGGTCGACCCAGGAGAAGTACCGGGCGCGGGTCGCGTGGACCGGCGACGACAGCGTGTTCAGGCAGATGATGTACGCGTCGAGCTTGTCGAGCATCTGCTCGTCGACGTCGTCCTGCGGGGTGTTGGTCGAGGCCGTGCTCGTCGTCGTCCCCGTCGTCTTGCCCTTGCTGCCCCGGAGGAGCTTCTTGCAGCCCAGCGTGCCGGTGGCAGCCCCCAGCGTGAGCAGACAGGCGATGGCGATCGTCCCCAAACGTGCTGACAGCATGCCGATCCGCTCCTTCGTGAAGAGGGGGAGGATAGACCCCTTCCCGCTGGCCCCGGAAGTGATAAGAAACAGGCGTGATTCGCGCGACAGTCCCCGGAATCGGACGCCTCGGGCCCGCGCTCGCCGGCGCGGCGCTCCTCGTCGGCATCGCGGCGGCTCGTCCCGCAGAAGCTTCCATCGTCGAGCGCATCGTCGCGGTCGTGGGGGAGCGGCCCATCCTGCTCTCCGAGCTGAGGCTCCGTGGGCGTCCGCACCTCTGGCGCATCGCCGCGAGCACGCCGAACCCGACGCAGCAGGCCGCGCAGGAGAGCGAGATGTTTCGCGAGCTCCTCAACCGCCTCATCGACGAGCGACTCGAAGAGGGCGCCGCCGACAAGGCGCACATCACGGTCTCTCCGGAGGAGGTCGACAACGGCATCCGCCAGGTCGCCTCGCAGACGAAGCTCCAGCCGAAGGACGTCATCAACGAGGCCAAGCGCCAGGGCCTCACCGAGCAGGACTACCGCGACGAGATTCGCCGCCAGGTCCTCGAGGGCAAGCTGATCCAGCTGCGCGTCCGCGGTCGCGTTCGCGTGACCGAGCAGGACGCGCGCGCGGCGTACGGTCGCTGGCTCAAGGAGGTGCAGCAGCAGCACCCGGTCGATCTCAAGATCATCGTGCTCCAGGTGCCGCCTGGTTCGACCGCGCAGACCGCAGCAGCGATCGAGACGCTTGGTTCCGAGCTCACGATTCGCGCGCGCCGCGGCGACGACTTCTGCGATCTCGTTCAGAACTACAGCCAGGATCCGACGACGAAGAACACGTGCGGCTCACGCGGGCCGGTCCCGATGTCGATGCTCTTCCCGGAGCTCCAGCAAGCGGCGGGCTCACTCAAGCCCGGAGAGACGGCCGCGCCGATCCAGTTCCGCGATCCGATGGGCAACTCGGCCGTCCTCGTCGTGCAGCTCGCGAGCGCGCAGCCTCAGATCCCGCCGTACGATCAGGTGAAGGATCAGATGATGGAGCGCTCGTTCGTCGACGCGACGGAGCGCCAGCGCAAGCTGTGGCTCAGCGAGCTCCGCCGCGGCGTGTACATCGACGTCCGGCTGTAGGCTGCCGAGCGAAGCGCGTAGGCGGAGGTGGGCGCTTGGTGTTCACGCGCGCCGGTCGACCGAGAGTCCGTTTTTCGGGCTTCTGGACGATCGGGTGACCGCAGGACGCCTGCAACCACGCGGGATCACGGCGCTGCAGCGCGGCATCGGTTCTGCACTCAAAAGTCCACGATGGCGGCCTTCGACCTCGTTGTCTTCTCTCACGATGAGCCCCTGACGCTCATCCGTCGGCGCCCTGCGGCCAGCGAACGAAGGTCCGCGGCACGGCTGCCGATCGAGGTCGACGTGGAGGTCGAGGGCGCGGCGCACCGCTTCACCGCGACGACGGCCGACCTCTCGGCGGGCGGCATGTTCGTCATCACCCAGCGCGCGATGCCTACCGGCGTCGAGGTGATGCTCGGCTTCACGCTCCCGAACGGCAAGACGCTCGAGGTCCTCGGCGTCGTGCAGTGGCAGACCAACGGCGGCGACCAGCCTGACGGCAGCGCCCAGCCCGCGGGCATCGGCGTCTCCTTCTACTGCCTCGAGCCGGAAGCCAAGGCGATGCTCGCGAGCTTCTGCGAAGCCCGCGAGCCGCTCTACTACGCGAACGTCACCGCGAGCGGCGAGTTCGAGCGTGTCGGAGCTCCCGACGTGGCCTGAGGCTCACTGCTCCGTGGTCTTGACGTTGCCCGCGAGTACCTGCGTGAGGTGGGTCACGGCGCGCGTCGCGTTCGACTTCGACGAGTAGCTCTCGCCGCGGGCGATGACCTCGCCGTTCGCGGCGACGAGACGGATCGCGTAGTCGCCGGCCTCGGTCTCGAAGACCTCGTAGCTCGACGCATCCGAGCCGTTCGAGAGCACGGAGGCGATGCCGGAGCGGGCGCTCGCGACGGCCGTGTAGCCCTGCGAACCGAGCATGATCTCGCCGTTGCCGGCGCGAAGGTGGAAGTAGGATTTACCGTCCTCGCCCTTGAAGATCTCGAAGCTCTCGCGGCGGGGTGCGGCCTGCGACGCGTCGCGGCTCACGCGGACGAGAGAGCGAACGGTGCGGGCGCCGCGCTCGGCGTTCGACTTCGACGCATAGAGCTCGCTCGTGCCGATGATCTCGCCGTTGGCCGCGCGGAGGTTGAAGTAGAAATCTCCGTTGGAGGCCTGCTTGACCTCGAACTGGCGCTTGTCGTTGCCGTTCGCGAGCACCGACGCGACGCCACCCTGGGCGGACGCGAGCTTGGTGTAGCCCTGCGAGCGGAGCACGTTCTGGCCGTTCGCGGCCGTCATGCTGAAGTAGTAGTGGCCGTCGAGCCCCTGGAAGGTCTCGAAGTACGCGCTCTTGGAGACGAGATCCTCGGACGTCTCTTCGGCTTGCGTCGAGTCAGCCTCGTCAGTCGGTGCCGCGCAGGCGACAGTGGACAGGGACAAACAAACGACGGCGGCAAGCGCGCTGATGTGGCGAATCATTTTCTTTCGAGCTCCAGACTTCCTTTCTGCAATTCGGCATCGACTCGCGGCCAAACGGCTCGCTCGTCGCTGGGGCCCCCGGGTTTCGACCCGGACACCGTTCGCGCGATTGACCCGCTCGGGTCCGTCGCGACGCAGGCGGACTTCTGACAGGTGGATGGTGTGTGCGCAAGTAGTTTCGTGTCCTCAACTTGCGTCCATTGGCGCCAAAGCTCAAATTCCCCAACGAAACACCGTGAGATGACGCGAAGCTGAGGTCGCGGTAAGCGGGCTGCCATGCGTCGCCTCCTCGTTGCCGCCGGAATCCTGCTCTTCGCCGCCTCGTGTGGAGGCGGTGCGACACCCACGGCTCCGGCCGGCGGAAAGAAGCAGAGCGTCTTCGCGACGCTCGGGACGCCGACGCCCAAGGTCCTGGCAGCGCCGAAGGAGCCGCCCCGCGCCGACCCGACGCTCCTCGCACGCAGCGCCCTCTTCGCGAACCCGGACCACGCGATGCCCACGCTGAGCCCGGACGGCAAGCGCATCGCCTACCTCTCGAGCGTCGACGGAGTGCTCAACGTCTGGGTCGCGCCGGTGGGCGATCTCGCGAAGGCCAAGCCCGTCACCCAGGACAAGAAGCGCGGCATCCGTACCTACCGCTGGGCGTTCACGAACGATCACGTCCTCTACATGCAGGACAAGGACGGCGACGAGAACTGGCACCTCCACGCGGTCGACCTGAAGAGCGGCGCCGACAAGGACCTCACGCCGATCGAGGGCGCGCAGGCGCGCATCGAGGAGCTCAGTCATCGGATCCCGGGCGAGGTGCTCGTCGGGATCAACGATCGCGACAAGCGGTACCACGATCTTCATCGCGTCGAGATCGCGACGGGCAAGCGCAAGCTCGTCCAGCAGAACGACGGCTTCGCCTCGTTCGCCGTCGATCACGACTTCAAGGTCCGCATCGGAATGAAGCCCGAGAAGGACGGCGGCCTCACGATGATGGAGCCGGATGGGAAGGCGGGCTTCCGCGAGCTCGGAAAGGTCCCGCACGAGGACACGCTCACGACGCAGGTGCTCGGCTTCGACAAGAGCGGCGGCAAGGCGTATCTCACCGACAGCCGCGGTCGCGACGTCGCGGCGCTCGTCGAGCTCGATCTCGCGTCGAAGAAGACGAAGGTGCTCCTCGACGACGGCCAGGCCGACGTGAGCGACATCGTCCAGCACCCCACCGACAAGCGCGTGCAGGCCGCGGTCGCGACGTACGACCGCCTCCGCTGGCACGCGATCGACCCGGCGCTCCGGGCCGACCTCGACGTCATCCAGACGTCTGCGCCCGGCGACGTCCGCGTGCTGAGCCGTGCGCTCGATGACTCGAAGTGGATCGTCTCGACGACGGTGAGCGATGGGCCTCTGAAGTTCTGGCTCTACGATCGCTCGAAAAAGAAGCTCGATTTCCTGTTCACGAACGTCAAGGCGCTCGAGGACAAGAAGCTCGCGAAGATGAATCCCGTCATCCTGAAGTCGCGCGACGGTCTCGACCTCGTGAGCTATCTCACGCTGCCGCGCGAGGCCGATGCCGATGGCGATGGCAAGCCGGACGCGGGCAAGGGCCCGCTCCCGATGGTGCTGCTCGTGCACGGCGGGCCTTGGGGCCGCGATTCGTACTCGCTGAACGCGAGCCACCAGTGGCTCTCGTCGCGCGGGTATGCCGTGCTCAGCGTGAACTACCGGGGCTCGACGGGGTTCGGGAAGAAGTTCGTCAACGCCGCCGACAAGCAGTGGGCCGCGAAGATGCACGACGACCTCCTCGACGCCGTCACGTGGGCGGTCACCGAGAAGATCGCGCAGAAGGACAAGGTCGCCATCTACGGCGGGAGCTACGGCGGTTACGCCACGCTCGTCGGGCTCACGTTCACGCCCGACGTGTTCGCGTGCGGCGTCGACATCGTCGGCCCGTCGAACCTCGTCACGTTGCTGCAGGCGATCCCGCCGTACTGGGAGGCCGAGGTCGAGAGCTTCACCAAGCGCATCGGCGATCACCGCACGGAGGAGGGGAGGAAGTACCTCCTCTCCGTGTCACCGCTCACGCACGTGGACCGCATCACGAAGCCGCTGCTCATCGGGCAGGGCGCGAACGACCCGCGCGTGAAGCAAGTCGAGAGCGATCAGATCGTCAAGGCGATGCAGGCGAAAAGCATCCCGGTGACCTACGTGGTCTACCCGGACGAGGGGCACGGCTTCGCGCGGCCGCAGAACCGCACGTCGTTCAATGCCGTCGCGGAGATCTTCCTCGCGCAGTGCCTGGGCGGCGCCTACGAGCCGATCGGCGGCGACTTCAAGGGCGCTTCGATCACCGTCCCGGCGGGCAGAGAGAACGTGACGACGCTGGGCGATTCGCTCGGGAAGTAGCGGCCTCACGACGCTTGGCGCGTCGGAGCTGGCGTGGTCGCGGCGCGCGAACGGGAACTCGAGCGCGGAAAGGGTGTCACTCGCCGGATGACGACGATTCAATGCCAGTGCGGAGACGTGAAGGTCGAGCTTTCTGGCGATCCTGTCGCGCAGTTCTATTGCCACTGCCGCGACTGCCAGCGCGTCCACGGCGCGGGCTACATTCCAGTCTCCATGTATCGCGCCGACCAGGTGAAGGTCGTCGACGGAGATCCGAGCCTATGGAAGCTCCGCGTCACGCCGCGTGCGACGTGCCGCGCGTGCGGAACGCGCGTCTTCGCCGAACCGCCGATCGGCATGCGCGGCGTGAACGCGCTGCTCCTCCCCGACGGCGCCTTCAAAGCACAATTCCACGTCCAGTGCAGCGAAGCGCATCTCCCGATCCGCGACGATCTCCCTCATTTCAAGGGCTATCCAGCGTCCTTCGGCGGCGCGGACGACACCGTCGACTGGTGACTCGGAGGCGCGAGTGGTGCACGCGCCGCGGCGGCGAGAGCCAAGGGCGCGCATTGCGGCAGTCCTTGCGGCGCGCCTTCGGGTGCGCGATCGTCGATGGCGATGATGCCGGTGACGCCGCTGCGGAGCCTCGCGCTCGCGATCGCGTTGGCGACCTCGCTCGTCGGCTGTGTGCTCCTGGTCTCGCCGAAGAGCTTCGGCGAACATTGCCGCTTCGACGGGGAGGAGACGCCGTGCGGTCAATGCATCCGTACGCGCTGCGAGGCTGACGTCGACGGATGCTGTCGCGACGGCTCGTGCGATGGGACGCTCACCGCCCTCGAGACCTGTGCGGCGGGCGACGTTGGCAAGTGTGATGCGGTCGCATCGCTGCGCGCCTCGGCCGAGGCTCCCAAGGCGGGGCTCGGGCGCTGCCTCGACGAGCGATGTCGGAACGAGTGCAGCGCGCCTTCCGCACGCAGCAAGACGAAATGTGCGTTCTCGAGCTTCGGCCAAGGGCAGACGTGCTCGTGCACGCTGTCCTCGACGCCGAACGACGTCACGTGTGGCGAGGACGCGCTGCCGCAGGCGATCTGCTGCGCGGCCGAGGGGTGGCCTGCCGACGGCCTTCGATGCTCCTGCAAAGCCCCATCGTGCGGCCCGAGCAACGACGGTTGCCGCTGTCTCCTGACGGATGGCGCTTCGGAAGGTGACACGTGCTCCGCGAAGACCTGCTGCGCGCGCAACGACGTATGCGCGTGCAGCTCGCTGGCGTGCCTCGCAGGAGAGCGCTCGGTGGCCTCTTGTGGGCGCGCAGAGCTCGCGTGCGGACCAGGGCTCGTACGCGTCGCGAGCTGCGCGGTCGCAGCTCCTTAGAGTGAGTCCGCGCTCTTCGGCAGCGTGAAGCGAACGTCTCCCTGCTGCACCTCTTCACCTGTCTCCTTGAAGGTGTTGCCGACGAGCAAGAGCGCGCGGTCGCCGGGCTCACCGGGCGCAGCCGTGCTCTTCTCGAACGTGCTCTCCCAGACGTTGATCGCGCCTCCGGCGTTGTGCTCGAAGCTCGAGCTCTCGATGAGGCCTCCGGCGCGGAGGATGTCGATCGCGAGGTGCGCGCTGCGGCGAACGACGCCGCCGTGCAGAAAGAGCTTCGCGTCGTCCATCGCGATGATGCCCTCGCCGAGCGAGCCGTCAGCGGAGGTACGTGTGTCGTCGACGACGAGACCGTCCGCATCGACGCGCGCGGCGTAGCCGAGCGAGAGTGCGACCTGCTCGTTCGCGAAGAGGACCGAGTCGCGGAGCGTGGCAGTCGCATCCTTGGCGACGACGATACCGATCGCGCTCGCCCCGTCGCTGCCGACCGAGGCGACGCCGGGATACGTGCCGGTCACGAGCGACCCCTCGAGCGTGAGCTGTCCGCCCTCGTCGAAGACGACGATTCCATAGGCTCGCGCGCGGACGATCGCGCTCTGGAAGAGCTCGGCGCGCGCCCCGGCGATCGCGACGATGGCCGTGGCCTGCGAGCCCGGCTTGTCGTGCGTGGTGACGACGGTGCTCTTCAGCGTGACGATGCTCCCGGACTCGAAGCCCTCCAGCGCAATGGCCGAAGCGTGGCGGAGCGTCGACTCCTCGAGCGTGAGGTGAGCCCCTCCCATCGCGCTGAAGAGGACGGACGCAAAGGGAAGGTCGGCCTGCAGGAGCTCGCTACGCTTGATGACGATCGACGCGCTGTCACGGGCGTTGCTGTACTGGCGCGAGCGGCCCGCGACGCCCATGGCCGCGCGGCCGACGGCGAGGACGCTCTCTTCGAGGGTGATCGCACCGCCGACCATGGCGAGCAGGCCGATGGCGTCGCTCTCGACACGCGAGGTGATCGAGGAGCGTCTGACGTCGACGGTGGTGCCGGCCTCGAGCGCGGCGAGAGGTTCGGTGGTGTCGCGCACGTCGCTCGCGACGATCTCGACCTTCGCGCCACCCTGCGCGACGACGCCGCTCACGGGGTCCTTGCTCGTGAAGCCCGCAGTGTCGACGACGCTCTCTTCGATGGTGGCCTTCGCCCCCTGATAGAGGCGCACCCCGGAGGCGACGCCCTCGAAGAGGACGTGCTTCACGTGCACGGTCGACGCGTTGCCCGTGATGTAGAGGCCGGTCTTGGCTCCACGCACGGTGAGCCCGGCGATCGAGACGTTGCCGCGCGTCACGTAGAGAGGCTCCGCGGCGGAGGGCGCGGTGAGGATCACGTCGCGTGCGCATCGACCGATGATGCTGACGTCGCCATTCACCGTGATCGTCTGTGCGCCGAGGGCGTACGTGCCGGACTCGAGGGCGATGACGCTGCCGGGTTTGGCCGCTGCGACGATGGACGCGAGCGACGCGGCGGAGTCAGGGCGAACGACCGTCGCGTTCGCGGGAGGGAACGCGGCGTCGCAGTCGTCGATGGGCACGCACGCGGTCTCCCCGAGGACCGTGCGCGTGGCGCCCGTGCATTGCTTCGCGGGGCGGACGGCGTGGAAGCCCCAGCCGTCCTCGTTCATCTCGAACCCGGCGGCGAGCGCCGAGGAGGTGACGCCGACGGGAGTGCAGGACGTCCCGTCCAGCGAGATCATCGTGCCGGCAGCGCAGCTGTCGAGAACAGCGGCAGCGACGGGCGCCTGATCGGCGTGAGCCACCACGGTCTCGGTGGTGGTGCAGCCGAGCGCGCAGATCGCGATCGGCGCGATCGGCGCGATCGGCGCGATCGAGAGGAAAGTGAGCACGAGAAGACGAGGGGCGCGCCACGACATGGGTGAGAGGACGTAGCACTTTGTAGGCAATCGGCCAGCACGGCCCATTTTTGCCGTGTTCGCGGCCGCTACTTCTTCCGGATATCGCCCTTCGACAGGTGCGTGACGGCGTCGCTCAGGCCGTCGAGCGTCAGCTGGAACATCGGGAAGACCTTTCCGATCTGCTCGGCGGTGCCGCCTCGCCAGTAGGTCGGCGGGTCCGGGTTGAGCCACGCGAAGCGCCGGAAGTGATCCGCGAGCTTCGTGAGCCACTTCATTCCCGTCTGCGGCGGGCCGTGATGGCCGGTCGCGTAGTACTCGTAGTCGCCCGCGCCGAGCAGCTCGGCAGGGTGCATCGCCGCGTCGCCGACCATCACCAGCTTCCACTCGGGGCCGAGCTCGTGGAGAAGGTCGTCGAGCGACTGGGGCTCGCTGAAGCGATCGGTCTCGTAGACGCGGCCGTAGACGCAGTTGTGGAAGTAGTAGGTCTTCAGCTGGCGAATGTTCGATGCACGCTTCGCGGCCGAGAAGAGGCGCGACACGATCTCGATGTGCGGATCCATCGAGCCACCGACGTCCATCAGCAACAGAACTCGCACGTTCGACTTCCGCGGCGCACGCACCACGATCTCGAGCTCACCGGCGTTCTTGGCGGTCGCGTCGATCGTGCCGTCGATGTCGAGCTCGTCTTGCTGCCCTTCGCGCTGGAACGCGCGGAGCTTTCGCAGGGCGACCTCGATCTGCCGGATGTCGAGGATGATGTCCGACCGATACGGCCTGTACTTGCGCGCGTCGGCGATGCCCATCGCGCTGCGCCCGCCGCCCTGCGCACCCACGCGGAGCCCCGACGGATGGGTGCCCTGCTGTCCGAACGGGCTCGTGCCGCCGCTGCCGATCCAGTGGCTGCCGCCCTGGTGCTTGCCCTTCTGCTCCTTCATCCGCTCTTCGAAGAGCTTCTTCAGGGCCTCCATGTCGATCGACTGGAGCGCGGCGAGCTCGTCTTCGGAGAGCTCCTTGCGGTTGGCGGGGTCCTTCAGCCACTCCTCGAGCCCTTCGACGAGCTCCATGCTCACGCTGGTCACGCCCTTGAAGTGCGCGAGGAACGCCTCGTCGAACTTGTCGAGATCGCTCTCGCGGTGCACGCAGATGGCGCGCGCGAGGTGATAGAAGCCGTCGAGCGAGCTGTCATGGAGGCCCATGCCGAGGGCCTTCGCGAGCGCGACCGCCTCCTGCGCGCCGACCTTCACCTTGCGCGCGCGGAGCTCGTAGAGGAACGGGACGAACGCCGCGCTCATCGTGAGAAACCCGCACCGCAGCGCTTGTCGCCGAGCGTTCGTGCCTGGACGTCGTAGTCGCCGAGCGGGACGGCAGAGGGGAGGACGATCGCGCCGTCGTAGGCGCCGCGCTCGTCCGTCGCGAGCTGGCCGATCACGACGTTGCCCTGCTGGCGGCTGTGGAGGACGATCTCGACGGTCACGTGGCCGCACGGCTCGCCGTCGGAAGCGACCTGGCCGCGCACCTTGAGCGGCGCGCCGCGATGAGCGTCGGCGCCGGCGAGCGACATCGTCACGATGGACGCGGGGCGGTCGTCGGGCTGCGAGGAGGACTTCACGCCGCCGAGCGTTCCGTTCGAGCCGAAGCCGCCCGCGCCGTTCGGATCGCCGCCGCCGTTCGGTCCGGAGCTACCCGCCGGGCTCGCGCTCGCGGGGCTCAGCGGCGAGACCGTCGGCGACGACGACGGCGCACCCGGAGGCGTCGCGGGGGCGCCCGCGCGAGCGCGCCTCGCACGCTCCGCGAGGTCGTCGCCGCGCGTCGCGCCTTGCGGCCACGCGAACGGATCGGGGGGAGGGTCGTAGGGGACGTTGTTCGAGAGCGGATCGTGGAGCGTCGTGCCGGCGCCGCCGAGGTCGACGCGCCGCCAGAGGCGTCCGTCATGGAGCTCCACCCATGCGTGCGCCTCGTTCGTGATCATGCGCGTCGGGAGGCCGAGCGACAGCGCCGTGACCATGAACGCGAAGGCGCGATGCCGGCAGACGCCCTTCCGCGACAGCGCGAGGTCGAGGTAGATGTCGCGCGACTGCGTCGGCGGATCCTCCGACTCGGTGAAGCTGCGGAAGTAGGAGACGAGCTTCGTCACGTCGTCACGAGGGGTGAGACGCCTCGACACGCCTATCTTCGCGGCCACCTCGTTCGCGGAGCGCTGAACGGTCGGCGGAAGCGCCGGCACGGGCAAGAGCTCCGCCCATGACGGGTTGCCGAAGTCGCCACCGAAGGCGGCGCGCGTGATCGACGTCTCCATCACGACACGTGCGCGCGTCGAGGACTCGGCCTCGATGAACCAGTTCTCGGCGCCGTCCTTCCACAGCTGGAAGCGCACGTCCTGGGTGCCGACGCCGGCGCGCGCACGGAGCACGCGCGCGCCCGGCCCGACGCTCGGGATCCGCACCTTCTGGCCCGCGGCGAGGTCGACGACCATGTCCGCGTAAAACTGCTCTTCGGTCGCGTCCGGCGTGGGCGTGGGCATCACCGGCAGCGGCGTCGTGTGCGCGTCGCGGACGGAAAGCGTGTAAGATGCATCGACTGTGTCGAAGGCGGTGAGCCGCTTGAACGGCGCCGTCGAGGGGGAGAACGGATCGTCGTAGGGGAGGACGTCCGGGCGGCGCGTATCGCGATCGGGATGAAATGACGTGTCGCGCGCATCGCCGGGCGGGTGGTTGTACGGGGCCTCGCTGCTGCTGACGGGCCGCGCCGGGTCGGGAGCCTGGACGAGGCCGCGCGGCGTGTTGATCGCGGCAGGGATGTCGCCGTCGAGCGAGACCGCGAGTGCCACGTCCTCGCGCGCGTCGGCGGGGATCGGCTCGTGCAGCACTGGCGCGACGCCCCGACGCTGCGCGACGGCCGACGGCGCGCCGCTCGTGAGCGCGAGAACTACGATCGGGACGGCGAGGAGCCAGGGGCGCATGAAGCTCAGTGCAGCGCGTTCCGCGTCTCGCCCGGCTTCCAGCCGCCGCTCTCGTAGAAGTACCGGCCGTCACGGGCGGTGTAGACCGGTGCGTTCCACGTCGCGCCGGGAGGCGGTGCATCCCAGTGGCCCGGGATCCATGCATACTGCATCCCGGTCCAGTGCCAGTAGCCGCCGACCCAGACGGCCTGCGGCCCGGGCGGGGCCGGACGCTCCTCACGGACGGGCGCGGGGGGCGGACCGCTCACGACGACTCCGCGCGTCGGGGACTCCGCTTCGTTCACGACGC
This sequence comes from Myxococcales bacterium, assembly GCA_025351875.1. GTDB lineage: Bacteria > Myxococcota_A > Polyangia > Polyangiales > Polyangiaceae > Labilithrix. The sequence goes on from JANXVA010000663.1 coordinate 21,377, forward strand.
AGCCGCTCGCACCGCTGATCGCAAGGACCGCAAGCGCGAGCACGACGACCGTTCTCGAGAGACGAATGCGCATCACCAGCTCCCCGTCCGAAGAGTCTACGCTTCCCGGAGCGAAGTGCTTCCTGTTCCATCACGCTCCTTTCACGGCGATGATTGCCCGATGGACAGCCTCGCCAACGCCCTTGCCGCACTCGATTCGGACCTGCGCAAACGACTGAATGGAGCCGGGTTCGTCCAGGAGCACTTTCTCGCACTCGCGGCGACGCTCCGGGAGGGTGACGCCGCGACCCGACGACGCACCCGCAACACCGTGAAGGGAAAGGTCGAGGCGCCCCGTCCCGGCGAGATCGCCACGCTGCCCGCCGAGGGCACCCCGGAGCACGAGCGCCTGAAAGCGCGCGGCGAGGAGGCGATGAGGAAGGGCGAGCTCGCCTTCTGCACGATGGCGGGAGGAATGGCGACGCGGATGGGCGGCATCGTGAAGGCGCTCGCCGAGGTGACCGACGGGCACACGTTCCTCGCGATGCGCCTGGCCGAGAACCGCAGCGCGAGCGCACGGGCTGGGCGCGCTGTGCCGCTCTGGCTCATGACCAGCGAGGCCACGCACGATGACATCCTCCATGCCCTCGCGAAGGCGGCTGCCCCCTCCCACGTCGCGGCGTTCCGGCAGAACCTCTCGCTCCGGCTCAATCCCGACGGCTCGCTCTTCCTCGGTGACGACGGCAAGCCGAGCGAGCACGCGACCGGGCACGGCGATCTCGTCGACGCCCTCCGGCGGAGCCACCTCCTCGACCGCTTCCTCGATTCGGGCGGCAAGTACGTGTGGATCACGAACGTCGACAACCTCGGGGCTTCGATTGACCCCGTCGTCCTCGGTCAGTTCGTCGATGCCGTCGACAAGGGGACCGACGTCCAGTGCGAGGTCTGCCGAAAGGAGGGCGACAAGGGCGGGATCCCCGTCCACGCGGAAGGCAAGCTCCAGGTCCTCGAGGAGTTCCGCCTCCCGCCCGCGTTCGACCCCACGACGGTGTCGGTCTTCAATACGAACACGTTCCTGGTGCGCGCCGCGCCGCTCGCCAAGCACCCCCTCACGTGGACGTACTTCGAGGTCGAGAAGCAGGTCGACGGCCAGCCGGCCATCCAGTTCGAGCGCCTTCTCCAGGAAATCACGGCCCAGATGCCCTCGACGTACCTCGAGGTCTCCCGCGACGGGGCCGCTTCACGCTTCCTTCCCGTCAAGGATTTCGACGAGCTGGCGAAGCGCCGAGCCACCATCGAGTTGGTCGCACGGGCTCGCGGCATGATGTAGGCTCGGCTCCGGTTTAACGTGCAATTCGAGGTCGTCCACGAGTTCGACATCCCGCTCGATGCGCTGGAGCTCGCGGTGATCTCGCCGAATCTGTTCCAGGAGCTGTCGAAGCGCCTCCACGGCATCGAGAGCGTCTCGCAGAAGGAGCACGTCCTCGTGGACTCGCAGCTCGATCGGCTCTGGAGCTACCGGGCAAACGTGAAGCTCCCTGCCTTCGCGACCAAGTACGTGACCCCCGAGATGTGCGCCTGGGACGAGAAATCGACCTACGACATCAAGCGGCACTCCTCGGAGTGGACGATCCTCCCTCACGTGAAGCCCGAGTGGCGGAAGCTCTTCACGGCGAAGGGCACCTACCAGCTGGCGCAGCTCGATAGCGGTCGCACCCGGCGCACCGTCAACGGCACCCTCGAGCTGCGTGTCCCGCTGGTCCGCCAGGTCGCGGAAAAATTGATTCTCGGCGAGGTCCGAAAGACGTTCGACGCGGAAGCCGAGACGCTCCGTGAGCTCGCGACGCTCGTGTGAGGGATTCAGGAGGCTCCGTGCAGAACACCGACAGGAAGATCACCCGCAACGGGCTCCGCTGCCTCGCTGCCGTCAGCACGGTCGTTGCTCTGGCGTCCTTCGCGGAGCCGAACGCGCGCGCCGACCAGCCGTTCCCCGGTCGCGCCGAGCGCCTCCTCTCGCCCGGTCGCAGTGCGGTCGCCGAGGACTCCGCCGAGGCGCTCGTCCTGAACCCCGCCAACCTCGGCAACATGCCTGGCCCCGAGCTCCGTTGGACCGGCGTCCGCTGTCCGGACACCCGCCGCGTCGCGTGCGGCCACGCGTTCGACCTGGCGACCCCGCTGGCCTGGGGGCTCTCCACCGGGTTGCGTGTAGATTACATCAGCCCTCCCGGCGGCCCGCAGGGAGCCGGCTTCCCGTACAACGGCATCGACTACACCTGGCTGACGTGGGGCATCGGCTACAAGGCCTCCTCGCAGTTCTCGATCGGCGGGTCGATCCAGGGGTCGTACTCGTCGAACCCCTACACGGCGGGGCTCTTCGGCATCACCGCCGGCGCCTCGTACCGGCCCAACTCGCATTTCGGCTTCGCGCTCGTCGCTCACGACTTCAACGGCCCGAGCGTGCAGCGGCTTCCGCCGAACGGGAACCCGGTCCTCGATCGCACGTTCGTCGCGGGTCTCGCGTTCCGCCCCACCGGAACTCGCGCGCTCGAGCTCGACGTCGAGGCGAAGTACTTCGACATCCTCGATCAGTTTCGGCCGCGCGCCGTCCTCGGCATCGACGTGCCGGGCGTCGGCCGCATCCGTGGTGACGTCGAGGCGAACGACATCGGCAACGACGCGCGGCGCGGAATCCTGGCGACGGCCGGTGCGGAGATCTACTTCAACGCCTTTTCGGCCGGCGCCGGCGCGCTCTTCGGCAGCGGGCTCGGTCGCGACACCTCCGTCGGCGAGTACGTGACGGCCTCGATCTCGGGCTACCAGAGCCCCGGCGTCCCGCGCAGCGAGACGGCCGTCAGCATGCGCCTCGAGAGTACGCCCGGCACGCGCAACCACGTGCGCATGCTCCGCCGCCTGTGGAAGATCGCCGAGGACCCCGAGGTCGTCGCCGTCACGATGATCATGCGCGCCGAGCCGGCGACGTCCTACGCGCACGCCGAGGAGCTCGCCGACGCGTTCCGCGTCCTCAAGGCGCACGGCAAGAAGGTCATCTGCAGCTTCGAGGACGCGGGGCCCAAGGCGCTCTACGCGTGCGCGAGCGCGAGCCGTATCGTCATCAATCCCGCGGGCGGTCTCCGGTACTCGGGCCTCAAGACGACGCACATGTACCTCGCCGGACTGCTCGGCAAGATCGGCGTGAAGGCCGAGTTCGTCCGCATCGGCGCACACAAGGGCGCGCCCGAGCAGTTCATGAACGAGCACGCGAGCGACGTGGCGCGCGCCGATCAGGAGGACATGCTCCGGCAGCACGAGGCGGTGTTCGCGCGCAACATGGCGCTCTATCGGAACATCCCCGAGGACAAGTTCCGCGAGATCTCCGCGAAGGGCCCGTTCGTCGCGAGCGAGGCGCGCGACGCCAAGTTCGTCGACGGCTACGCCTTCGACGACGAGCTCGAGCGCGTCACGCGCGACGTCGTCGGCCGCAAGGTCGGCTACCAGAAGTACGTGGCCGAGAAGGTCGCACCGAAGCACTTCGGCAACCGCTCCAGCATCGGCCTCCTCTACGTCGACGGCGACATCATCGACGGTCGCTCGCAGACGGTGCCGCTGCTCGGCATGAAGCTCGTCGGCTCGTACACGATGGCTGAGGAGATCAAGGCCCTCCGCGAGGACAACGACATCAAGGTCGTCGTGCTCCGCATCGAGAGCCCCGGCGGCTCGTCGATGGCCTCGGACGTCATGTGGCGCGAGCTGAAGAAGCTCGCCGAGAAGAAGCCGCTCATCGTCTCGATGGGCTCGGTCGCGGCGAGCGGCGGTTATTACATCGCCTCGCCGGCCAAGCAGATCTTCGCGCTCCCTCTCACCGTCACGGGCTCGATCGGCATCTTCTACGGAAAGGCCGACATGAGCGAGCTGCTCGGAAAGATCGGCGTCAACGTCGAGGTCCGCAAGACCACGCCGCGCGCCGACGCGGAGTCCTTCTACCGAGGCTTCACCGACGACGAGCGGGTCGAGCTCCGCCACAAGGTGCAGCAGTTCTACGACGTGTTCCTCGATCGCGTGTCCGAGGGGCGCCACATGACGAAGGAGGAGGTCGACGCCGTCGGCCAGGGCCGCGTGTGGGCCGGTCAGCAGGCGCTCGATCACAAGCTCGTCGACCAGATGGGCGGCCTCCGTCACGCGCTCGCCGCC
>JANXVA010000554.1 GCA_025351875.1 Myxococcales bacterium
GCGGTCGAGATCGCTGCGGATCACATCGGGCCGGGGACGCACGTGCTCCAGCTGCGACTCGACGGCGAGCCGGTGGTCGTACTGGCGGCGGAGCTCGCGGGGGAAACGGCGACGGGCGCGTTCGCGCTCCGCCTTGCGCCACTCGACCCTTCGCATGTGCCGGAGCTGACGATCATCTGCGAGGGCGACGAGCACGCTCTCGCCTCGCTCCGCGGTCCGATGTCGTCGAGCGCCAGCTCCTTGTTCGGGCGGAAGACGCTCCCGGATCCCGAGCCCGAGATGGTCGATGAGGACGAGCTCCAGGCGAGCGTCCTCTTCGATCCCGAGGCCGCGATGATCAGCCGCGCGCCGCCGCGGCCCGAGGGCACGACGGAGGAGGACACGCTCACCATCCCGGCCCGCGCCTCGATGATGCCCGCCGCCTTCGTGCCGCCGTCGGCGCGCACGCAGCCGAAACGGGACCCGAGCGAGCCGGGCACGATCTCGCACTTCTCGTTCGGCAGCCTGCCTCCGATAACCGAGCGCAGCGAGGCGGCCGTGCGCCAGCAGTCGTCGCCAGACCTGAGCATCGTCGTCGACTTCGACACTTCGCAGAGCCACGCAACCACGCAACGCTGGTCGGGCGGCGACGGCGCCTCCGCGCTCGATTCGTCGATCGGGCCGAGCGTGCTCTTCGATCCCGATGTCCTCGCGCGCGAGCAGAAGACGCAAGAGGAGCCGCGCTCCGCGCCGCGGCGGCCGCCCCTCGATCCCAAACAGCTCGTCAGCGAGGACGAAGCGACCTTCCCGCTCGACGATTCCCGCCGCATGGCGAGCCAGCGGATGTCGGTGGGCGGCGGCGGGCCCCGCACGATGCCCCGGATGAGCGGCCACGGCGTCGTCATCGTCGGGCGCGTGATCGCGAATCGGTACCGGATCGACTCGCTCCTCGGGGCAGGCGCGGTCGGAGCCGTCTACAAGGCTACGCACGTCGACCTACCCCGTACCTTTGCGGTCAAGGTCCTGCACCCGCACTACCGCACCGATGCGGGGCTGATGGCGAGCCTGCGTGCGGAGGCCCGCGCCGCGAGCCTCCTCGACCATCCAAACGTCACGGCGGTGCAGGACTTCGGCGAGGAGCCCGACGGCCTGGTCTACATCGTCATGGAGTACCTGGCCGGAGTGAACCTCCAGGTCGTGCTCGACGAGGTGAGGCGTCTCACGCCGCAGCGTGCGATCGCCATCATGCTTCAGGTCTGCAGCGCTCTGACGGCGGCGCACGAGCGCGGCATCGTGCATCGCGATGTGAAGCCCGACAACATCATGCTCGTGCCCAGCAAGGACGACGAGGGCAACGCGATCGAGATCGTGAAGGTCTGCGACTTCGGCATCGCGGCGCTCGACACGACGCCGAATCCGAACGCACCCGAGTGGACAGCCGGGACGCCCGAGTACATGGCGCCCGAGCAGGCGCACGGGCTCGCGGAGCCGCGAAGCGACGTTTACGCGTGCGGGATCGTCCTCTACGAGATGCTCACCGGACGCCCGCCGTTCGTAGGCGACTCGCCCGCGGCGACGCTCGCGAAGCACGCGAGCGAGCGCGCGCGCCCTCCCTCTTCGGTCGTGCCTGGGCTCCCAACGATGCTCGATGCGGTCGTCCTGCGTGCTCTCGAAAAATCCCCGCAGCATCGCTTCGCCACGATGCGGGAGCTGCGCGCCGAGCTTAAACGGCTGCTCTGACGGCGATGCGGGGACGGTTCGTCCGCCGTCCAAGGTGAGCTTTCATTGAGCCCGTACCCCGGTACGGAGTTATGGTCACAAGTGGATGCCTCGGTTGACCATTGGTGAGCTCGCCCGGAAGGCCGGAGTGGGTGTCGAGACGGTTCGGTACTACCAGCGGCGCGGGCTCTTCCCCGAGCCGCCGCGCCAGCCTCGGTCGACACGGGAGTACAGCCCGGAGGCCCTCGACCTGCTCCGGTTCATCCGGCGCGCGCGCGGGCTCGGCTTCACGATCAAGGAGATCGAGCATCTCCTCGTCCTCCGTCGCGCGCGCAAGGACGTCGGCGACCTGGTCGGCGTGCTGACCGGCAAGGCCGCCGATCTCGAGCGGAGTGTCCGGGAGACGCAGGCGGTGATCTCCGCGCTCAACGAAATGGCGGCGAAGTGCGACGTGCTCAGCGGCCAGGACCGGTGGAGCATCTTCGATACCGAGGAGTGAGCGCTCTCGAACTGGCCACCCGCGAGACCAAGGCGGCCACCCGCGCTGCCAGCCCGCGGGCGCCTCGACCGTGCAATGACGGGCATTTGCGTAGGAATTCGGGTGGAGTTTCGAAGGTATGCACTTTGCTAGCTTCGGGGGGTCGGAATGAAATCAGGTCGGATGAAGCGCGGGGTGGCGACGCGGCGGCTCATCGTGCTCGAAGAGCTGCGCGTGATCCTGCAGGGCGACCTGACCGCAGAGCGAATGCTGCGCGCCGTCGCCGTGCATCTCGCGAACGGCGGTGACTACTGCATCGCGGACATGATCGACCGCCACGCTACGCTGCGCCGGATCGAGATCGCCCATGCCGACCCGAGCCGCCGCGAACGCCTGCGCGTCGCTGCGGACGAGACGCGATTCGAGCCGGACGGCCGCGTCGCCTCACTCCTCGCAAGCGGGGGCGCCGAGGTCGTCTCGCGCGTCACGAGGGCCGGAGCCGTACGCGCCGCAGACATCGTTCTCCTCCAGGGCGAGACGTTCGGCTCGTACATGGCGGTGTCGATCAAGGTCTCCGGCGCGCCGATGGCCGTCCTCACGATGGTCGCCTGCCAGGCGAGCCGCCAGTTCGATGCAGACGAGCTCGGGTTCTTGAAGGTCGTCGGCGAGTGGACGGGGCTCGGCCTCGAGAACGCGCTCCGACGCGAGCGCGAGCCGCGAGCCTCGCGAGGATCGGTCGCGCCTCCGTCCGGCGTCGAGCGGTTTGCTGCGGTCGAACCCGTCAC
>JANXVA010000689.1 GCA_025351875.1 Myxococcales bacterium
ATGAACGCGACCAGCGCCTCGAGCGCGCCCGGCTTCGTGCCGAGGGCCGCGTCGCCGAGGAGCGCCTTCGCGATCTCCTCGCGGACCATCTCGCTCGAGGAGCTCGCGAGCTCCCGGCCGGCGCGCGGCGCGGGCAAGCAACACGACGCCGACCCGTATTTCCTGGGTCACGAGGCCGTCCGCTACTTCGTCACGCGCGACGATCACCGCGTGCGTCGCGCCGCCGAGGAGGCCTTCGCGGCGTGGGAGATCCCGGTGCCCGCGACGCGCCGCTACTACGCGTTCGTCGTCGAGCAACTCGAAGCGCGCGGTGGCCTCATCGCGCTGCACGAGGCGCTGCGCGATCCGCTCGGCATCTTCCGGCACAACGTGGCGACGCGCCTCGCGGAGCGCGCGGATCCGTCTTCCGTGCGGCCGCTCGCCGAGGCGACGGCTCGACTCTTCGCCGAGCCACCGACCTCGACGTACGAATACGACGACGCGCCGAGCAACCTGGTCGCGTTCGTGCGCGCGCTCGCGAAGATGAACCGCCCCGAGGGCAACGACGTCCTCATCGACGGTCTCCGTTCTGGCAATCACCAGGTCCGCGCCGTCGTCGCCGAGAATGCGCCTGCGGACGACCGCTTCGTCCCCGAGCTCATGGCGATGCTCGGCGATCCGCGGAGCTTCCTGCGGTCCCGCGCCGAGCGTTCGCTCGCGCTCCTCGGCGTCGCCGCCACGGGAAGCGATCGCCCGCCCCGCATCGCGCCGTCGTGAGCGCACGAAGTATGCTACTCGCCGCGTCATGACGAACGGGCCTCCCTCGCTGCGCCCTGCGGGCGAGCCTCGTCGCACGGTCAAGATCAAGGACGCCAAGGAGAGCCTTCCGACCATCAAGGCCATCGGCCAGCGCCTCGCGCCGCACGAGGACATCTACCACTGGGTCCTCACGCTCACGTGGCCGGCGTTCTTCGGCTGGGTCACCGTCGCCTACGTGGCGACGAACATGATCTTCGGCCTCGCGTTCTGGCTCGCGCGGGGCTCGGTGGCGAACGCTTCCTCCTTCGCCGATTGCTTCTTCTTCAGCGTGCAGACGTTCGCCACGATCGGCTACGGCGTGATGGCGCCGCAGAGCTTCTGGGGGCACACCATCGTCACCGTCGAAGCGCTGGCCGGGATCCTCGCGACCGCGACGATCACCGGCGTCACGTTCGCGCGGCTCGCGCGGCCGACGGCGAAGGTCCTCTTCTCCGAGAAGATGGTGATCGCGTTGCGCAACGGGGTCCCACACCTCCAGTTCCGCCTCGCGAACTGGCGGCGCAACCAGATCGTCGAGGCGCAGCTCCGCGTCATGGTGCTCCTCACGGAGACCACCGCCGAGGGCGAGACGATCCGCCGCCCCACGTCCATCAAGCTGGTCCGGGACAACAACCCGATGTTCATCCTCACGTGGACGGCGATGCACGCGATCGACGCCGACAGCCCCTTCCACGGCGGCCCCGCGGTCATGGAGAGGCTGCGCGCGACGAACGCGGAGGTGTTCGTGAGCCTCACGGGCCTCGACGAGACGCTCGCGCAGACGATCCATACGCGCTTCCGCTACCAGCTCGACGATATCGTGCATAATGCACGTTTCGCGGACATCCTCACGTTGGGCGACGACGGCACGCGCATCATCGACTTCGACAAGTTCCACGACATCGTGAGGCTCGAGGAAGGCAAGACGCCTTGAGCTCGGACGGCTTCCTCCACCGGAGGCTGAACGTCGGCGAGGTGTCCCTCCACGTCGCCGAGGCGAGGCCGGAGGAGCTCACGGCTGACGTCCCGCTCGTGGTCTTCTTGCACGGCTTCCCCGAGCACTGGTGGTCCTGGCGCCACCAGCTGCGAGCCTTCGCGGACGCCGGCCTCTGGGCCGTCGCGCCCGACATGCGTGGATTCAACGAGTCCGACAAGCCCGCGGGCGTCTCGAGCTACGGCATCGAGCTCCTCGCCGACGACGTGGCGGGGCTCATCCGCGCGCTCGGACGGGACACGGCGATGGTGGTCGGCCATGACTGGGGCGGGCTGGTCGCCTGGATGTTCGCGCAGCGGCATTCAAGGATGCTCTCGCGCCTGGCGATCCTCAACATCCCTCATCCGTCGCGGATGCTGCGCGGCCTCTTGCGCCCGAAGCAGCTGCGCAAGAGCTGGTACGTGCTGTTCTTCCAGCTCCCAGGCGGGATCCCCGAGCGCGCGATCGCGAAGAACGACTGGGCCGAGCTCCGGAAGACGTTCGCGGAGGACGGGCTCGCTGCAGACGAGATCGACGCCCATGTGCGAGCGATCAGCGTGCCCGGCGCCGTCACGGCCGGCATGAGCTACTACCGCTCCGCGCTCCGGCGTCTGCTCACCGGGCGAACGCCGAAGCCCGAGCGCATCGACTGTCCGGTGCTCGTGATCTGGGGTGACGCCGATCGTCACCTCGGCAAGGAAATGGCCGAGCCCCCCGCCCGCTTCGTTCCGAACGTGCGTGTCGAGCACATCCCCTTCGCGAGCCACTGGGTGCAGAACGCGGCGCCAGAGAGGGTGAGCGCGCTCCTCCTCGCGTTCGCGCGCCCGGCCTCAGGCGGCTTGGAATAGGATAGGCGGGCAACATGCCCGCTGGTCCCGCCCCCGTCGAGCTCAGCGCCGACTGCACGACGTGCGGGCTGGAGGCGGGTGTCGTCGAGCTCTACGACGCGCTCGTTCCGGCGTGTCGGTTCGGCGTCCCTGCGACGTCGCGCTGCAAGCTGTGCGGCATCGAGCACGAGGGCACGTTCGACCGCCCCGCCGCCCGGGACATGCGCGACGTCCCCGCCAACCGTTGCCCGGCATGCGTGACCGAGCTCGGCCCCCGCGCGCTCGACGACCGTCGCTGCACGAAGTGCGGAGCCACGGCGACCTCGAGGCTCGTTGCACCCGCGACCGAGCTCGGCTCCGAGGCGGCGCTCGTCGCGGCGCTCGACGCGTGGGCTGCGCGCGAGGAGTGGGGCTCGCGCGAAGCGCTCAGCGAGGCTGTCTTCTGCGATCCCGGTCTCGCGTCGCTCGTGCAGCGGATCAACCGCGGGGAGCCGCTCGAGGTCGTCGCCGATCCGTTCGCGAACATGGGCGTGCGGACGGCGGGCGATCGCGACAAGGGAGCGGCGCCGGCTTTCAAGGCCAACGCCACGATGCCCGAGCCACCATCGGCGTTCACCGACGCGGCGACCGACCCGCTCGCGGCCCCGTTCGCTCCGCGCATACGCCCCGCGAATCCGAAGGCGCTCGTCCGAGCCGATCCGAAGGCGACGCTCACGTCGGCCGGGGTGCAGCCAGCCGGCGGCGAGGTCGCTCCTTCCCTGCCGCCTCCGACGTCCGCGCCACCGCGCGCCATCGTCTACCCGCTCGTCTCGGTCATCGCCGCCGACGGCGAGATCCATCCTGCCGAGCGCGCGCTGATCGATCGCTTCCTCGAGAGCGAGGGACTCGCTCCGCTCGGCGAGGACGAGTTCCGGGTGCATCATCCATCCGAGGTCGCCCACCTCGTTCCGAAGGAGCGACGTGAGATGGTCGTCCAGCTCATGTGCGAGACCGCGAGCGTCGACGGCATGCCCGACGAGAGCGAGCGCCGAGTGATCCGCGCGTACGCCGCCGAGTGGGGCGTCCCCGACGAGAAGGTCGAGTTCTGGATGTGGGGTTACGAGAGCATGAGCACGTCGCTCGTGCGTCAGCTGTGGATGAAGCTGCGACGCTTCGTCCTCTCGGCGCGCTGGAGCGACGCCGGTCAGGAGAGCCGATGACGAGCGGCAACGGAGATACCGCGGGAAAGGTCCCGAGCTGGGCCGCGATGTTCGCGGCCGAGGAGTGGGCGTGGTTCATCACCACGCTCGCCGCCGACCTCGAGGGTCGCGGCATCACGCATCTCATCGACGTCGACGCCGGGTGCGTGAACGTCGACATCCCGGGCCCGGTCCCGAACGTCCTCGGCCTGCAGAACCTCGCGCAGATCTGCCGCGGGCGCCCGCGCGATGCGTGGGCCGAGGCCATGCGTCATCACTTCGACGTCGCGTTCGACGTGAAGGACGGCACCACCGCCGAGGAGCTCGCGAAGGACTGGACCCTCGCGCGCGAGAAGGTGAAGCTCCGCCTCTACCGCGAGGAGAACCTTCCGCCCGCGGTACCGGTCGTCACCTGGCGCGTCGCCGACGGCCTCGTCGCGGTCCTCACGTTCGACCTTCCCGAGACGGTGATCTCGGTAAAAATGGCCGATCGCGCGACCTGGGACGTCGAGGACGAGGAGCTCTACGAGACGGCGCTCGACAACGTTCGCAACGAGGGCCTCCTCGGCATGAACAGGATCGAGGTCGGCGCCGCCACGTCGGTCGTCGTCCTCGACGGCGGTCGCACCTTCTTCGCCGCATCCCACGCGCTGTTCCTCGAGGACTACTTGATGAACGAGAGCCTCGTCGGCTCTGGCGGCTTCCAGGGCGAGTACGGCGCCGTCATCGCCATTCCTCACCGGCACGTCGTCATCTACCACCCGATCGACGATCTGCGCGTCGTCGCCGCGATCCAGAACATGCTCGTCACGGCCGCGAGCATGTTCGCCGAGGGCCCAGGATCCATCAGCCCCGACCTCTACTGGCTGCCCCCGGACGACCACGACACCGAGGACATCCTCGTACGGCTCCCGTGCGAGCGCACCGACGATGCGCTCCGTTTCATGCCCCCGCCCGAGTTCGTCGCGATCCTCGAGTCCCTCGGCCCTGCTCCCGAAACTCATTGAATCTCGGGTCACTCACGAGAAGTTGCGCTTCGTTTCCGACGGGACGTTCGGGTGCTTCAGGACCATCTTGCGAAGGCCAATGTTCATGCGAACGACCGGCTGCTTCAGAAGGTGCGTAAGCAGTGCCGGGGGCGTGGCCGACCAGCGCGCCAGGTTCTGGATGAAGAGGATGGTGTAGCTCGTCTTCGACGTCAGGACCTGCGTCGTCCGGGCGTCGAGCGCGCAGTTCACCAGCAAGATGAGGCAGCGGCCCTCGGTCTTGATGAGGAGCGCCGCGCGCTCGTCACCGGACCCGAGCATGAACTTCTTCTGGAGGAGCTCGCGGCTCATCACGCGCGAGCGCTCCGGGATCTCGCGGTTGATCGCGATCGTGTAGACGTCCATCAAGAGCTTCGGGTTGACGATCTTGCGGAGGAGCGAGCCTGGGAGCTGCGTGTTCGCGAGCAAGCGCCGCTGCACCTGCGCGTCTCCGAGGAACTCCGACCGGCGACCGACCTGCTCGAGACCGGCCGGTGTCTTGTGATAAAACGCGATCATTCGCGCGTGCGGGAGACCCACCTTCGGGTTCGAGAGCACCGCGTGGATGACCTGCGGCTCGGGATCGAGACAGAGCGCGAGGAGATCCGGATCGGTGACGACCGAGGCAGCGGCGATGCGCTCGTCGCGGCCCTTCGGGTGGTAGACCGTCTCGTACAGCTTCTTGTACTCGCGGTCGCCGGCGACGCGCTTCGCGGCCTCCTCCGGAGACTCGCTCTCCTCCGCCGGCTCGTCGCCGTCCGCGGTGACGTTCGCGCCGGCCACCGAAGCGGCTACCAGGATGTTGCGCTCGGACTCGGTGTCGTCGGGCAGCGGTTCGAGCTCGGCGGCCGCGGTCGACTCGGCGATCTCCTCGAGCTGGGGCGCCTCTTCGAGCTGGGGCGCGTCGTCGGGCACCTCCTCGAGCTCCGCCACCTCCTCGAGCTCCGCCGCCTCCTCGACCTCCGCCGCCTCCTCGACCTCCGTCGCCGGAGCCGGAGCCGCAGCTCGCATTGGACCTGCGACAGGGGCACGGGGCGCCGCCACCGGAGCGCGCGCCGGCGCGAAAGGCGGAGCCGCCGGCCCGCCCCCCTCGCGGTCGAGATCGATCACGCCCTGCGTCGCGAGCGCCTCGACGATCTCGGCGATACGCCCTTCCGCGAGCCCCGTCAGCGCGACGAGCTCCCGGGCCGACAGCGGAGAATCGAGGCGCGACAGGACGAAGCCCTCCTCCGGCGAGAGGCGGACGCTCTTGATGTCGAATGCCTTACGGCGAATGTTCTTCATCGCCTCCCTCGTCCTGGCAGCCGGCAGGCTGCCCCTCGAGGGTATAACATTCCGTGTCATGAAGCTTCGCGGGCTGTTCGTTGCCGCGGCCGTGGTCACCTGCACCGCCGTCTTTGCCTGTTCTTCCGACGGCGGGTCGTCGTCGGGCACCGATCCCGACGCATCGGGCCCGGTCTGCGAGGGCAACCTCGAGGCGTTCCGCTTCCCGAACGGTGGTGAGGGCTCGGGCGATCCCTTTGGCGCCAAGGCGGCCGGCCAGGCACGCGCCGGTCGCATCCACGATTCAGCACAGATCGTCCAGCCCGACAACGCGCGCAACAAGGTTCGCGTGAACGACTTCGTGCTCGCGAACGATAAGATTGCAGTCTACATCGAAGCGGAAGGTGAGAGCGACGGATACAACCCGCTCGGCGGCGACATCCTCGGCCTCGAGACGGTCGGCGCCGACGGCCGTCCCACCGGAGTCTCCCAGTACAACGAGACCCTCATCATGCTGGCCCGACAGACGGTGCAGCCCGAGAAGGTGAGCGTCATCGCCGACGGCGCCGACGGCAAGGCGGCGATCGTCCGCGTCTCCGGCAAGCTCGCGAACGTGCCCTTCCTCGATACGTTCGCGGGGCTCATCCCCGACGAGTACGGCTTCCCCGCCGCGCTCGACTACGTCCTCGAGCCGGGCTCCTCGCGACTCACCCTGCGCTTCAACCTCGTGAACACGCGGACCGACCCGGTCGACTTCACGAACAAGCAGTACTTCGGCTTCTTCCAGGCCAATCGCAGCCACGTCTTCACGGAGAGCCGCGGCTTCGACGAGCCGAAGGGCGAATCGGAGTGGGTCGCGTTCGATTCGCGAAAATCCGCGTTCCTCGTGCGCCCCGTCGGCTCGTCGATGCGCGCGGAGATCGGCATCTCCGGCTTCCAGCTCTACAGCCTCAAGGGTCTCGCGCTCGACGCATGCGCGACGAAGAGCGTCGACTACGCGGAGATGGTCGTGGGCGCCCCGGGCATCGACGGCCTCCTCGAGGCGAAGCGTGCCACCTACGGCGAGCCCGCGTGGCGCGAGGTCCGAGGCACGCTGAAGGAGACGGGCGGTGGGCCGCTCGCTGATGCGCTCGTGCACGCTACGGCCGCGGACGGCCGCTATCTCTCCCGCGCCGTGACCGACGCGAACGGCGCGTACGTCCTCCACGTACCGGCCGGTGAAACGCTCCTCACGCCGACGCTCAAGGGCTGGGCCGTCCCGGCCGCGACGCCGGCGCCTGCCGCGGCGGCGACCGTCGATCTCTCGCTCCCGAAGCGCGCGACCCTCGAGGTGATCGTGAAGGACGGCACGACGGGCGAGCCGCTCCCCGCGCGCGTGCAGATCATCCCGGGAACGCCGCCCGCGGCTGCGCCAGCCGCATTCGGCATCAAGGACGCGGACAGCAACGGCCGCCTCTGGGCTGACTTCGCGATCACCGGCACGTCGCTCCTCCCCGTCCCTCCCGGCCAGTACCGCGTCGTGGTGACGCGCGGCTACGAGTACGAGCTCTTCGACTCACCCGCGACCGCGACCGAGGGCACGACCACCACGCTGAACGCGTCGCTCCTCCACTCGGTGGATTCGACCGGCGTGATGTGCGCCGACTTCCACATCCATTCGCACTTCTCCGCCGACTCGGACGACGAGCCCGAGCTCAAGGTGCGCGGGGCGATCGCCGACGGCCTCGAGATCCCCGTCTCGAGCGAGCACGAATGGATCATCGATTTTCAACCGATCATCCAGCGCCTCGGACTCACGAAGTGGGCGTACGGCTTTCCGTCCGAGGAGCTCACCACGTTCAACTGGGGACACTTCGGCATCATCCCGATCCGCCCGAACCCCGACGCGGTGAACAACGGCGCGGCGCCATGGATCGGCAAGAAGCCGCCCGAGTTCTTCCGCAGCATCAACGCGCGCGAGGACCGGCCCGTGCTCATCGTCAACCACCCGACGGACCAGGCGTTCCTCGGCTACTTCACGGCAGCGTCGTTCGACCGCGCGACCGGCAAGGGTTCGGACGAGCTTTGGAGCGACGAGTTCACCGCGCTCGAGGTGTTCAGCAACAACGACTTCGAGATGGTCCGGAACTCTGCGGCCGCCGACTGGTTCGCGCTCCTCAACACCGGCAAGACCTACTGGGCGACCGGCGCCTCCGACAGCCATCACGAGCGCGGTAGCCCGGTCGGCTGGCCGCGGACCTGTCTCAGCTTCGGCCACGACGATCCGACCAAGCTCTCCGCGGAGATCGTGCGCGACGTGCTGCGCGTCGGCGCGGCGACGATCAGCGGCGGCCTCACGATGAGCGTCGTCGGGCCCGGCAACATCGGCCCGGGCGGCATGGCGGCGGCGGGCGCGTACAAGATCACGGTCCAGTGTCCAGGCTGGCTCTCGGCCTCCTCTCTCGAGGTGATCGTCGACGGCCTCACCACCCAGACCCTGCCGCTCACGGCCTCCGCCGGCCCCGGCCCTGGCAAGAAATACGAGCTCACGGTCGACGTGCAGGCCCCGGCCCAGAGCAAGCCCCGCCACTGGGTCGCTTTTCACGCCAAATCCGACGCCGCCGACCTCGCCCCGCTCCACCCCGGAAGGAAGGCCTTCGCCTTCTCGAACCCCATTTTTTTCGGGCCCTGAAGGCGGAGCGAGGCGGTTTCCTGGCCCGGCATGCACGGGCGGGGGAAATGAGCTAAGTAGGCCGCGTCGTGCACCCGAACTTCGCCCGCCTCCGAGAGCTCTACGCGGCCCAGCCCGTCATCCTCGCCCCCATGGAGGACGTGACGGACGTGGTCTTCCGCCGCCTCTGCCGCAGCCTCGGCAACGAGATCGGCATGACCGAGTTCGTGAACGTCGAGGGCCTCCTCCGCGGATGCCGCAACGCCAAGCGGAAGATCCGCCTTGCCGAAGACGACACCCTCACCGCCATCCAGATCTACGGCGCCGACCCCGAGCGCCTCGCCGAGGCCGCGCGCTTCGCCGAGGAGGCGGAGCCGCTCTTCCTCGACATCAACTGCGGCTGCTGGGTCCCGAAGATCTGCGGGCGCGGCGCGGGCGCCGGCTGGCTCCGCGAGCCCGCCGCCATGGTCGCGATGGCGAAGATGGTCGTGTCGAGCGTGAAGATCCCGGTGACCGTCAAGACTCGCATCGGCCTCGGCCCCGAGTCCCACATGCCGATCGTCGATCTCGCGCGTCGCCTCGAGGACGCGGGCGTCGCTGCGCTCACCATCCACTGCCGCACGGCGAACATGGGCCACTCCGGCGCCGCCGACTGGACGTGGGCTGCGAAGGCACGCGAGGTCGTGTCGATCCCCGTCATCGTCAACGGCGACGTGAAGTCCGCCGAGGACGCGAAGCGCGCCATCGACACGACGGGCTGTGCCGGCGTCATGGTCGGCCGACGCGCCATCGAGCACCCGTGGATCTTTCGCGAGGTCCACGCGCTCCTCCGCGAGGGCAAGACCGTCGCGCCGCCGACGGACGAGGAGCGCCTCGATCTGTGCCGCACGCACCTCCGCCTGAACGTCGAGGAGCGCACCGAGCCGTACGGCGTGCGCGTCACGCGGCGTCACCTCAGCGGGTACCTCTCGGGCATGCGCGGGGCCTCCGCCCTCCGCCAGCAGCTGAACACGTGCGACTCGCTCGAGGGCTGCCTGGCGATCCTCGACACGGCAGCCTCCACCCGGCGCACGGCCGCGTGAGCGACGTTTCGCTCGGCCAGCCGCGCAAACGCCGCGCGAAGCGGAACCTCGCCACGCTCCTGCGCGAGCGAGGCGTGCTCTCGGTGCCGCACGCGGTCGAGGTCGCGCTCGACATATGCGAGCTCCTCGCGGCGGCGCACGAGAGCGGCGTGGTCCACGGCCAGCTCGGTCTCGGGTGCGTCCGGCTCGCGTTCACTCCGGAGGGCGGTCCTCACGAAGTCGAGATCTTCACCCTCACTTCGAACCCCGACGAGAGCGGGGCCGTGCAAGCCGCCGCGTTCGTCGAGCCCCTCGAGCCCGGTGGCGGGGACGGCGCGCCGCGCATGCGAATCGTCGACGCGAGGACGGACATCTGGGCGATCGGTGCGATCCTCTACACGATGCTCGTCGGCACGACGCCGCCCGCGGGCGTCGTCGATCTCCCGGAGGAGAGCGCGCCGCGAAGCCTCGGCTCCGTCGTCATCGCCTGCCTCTCGGTCGAGCGGGAGAACCGGCCGTCGTCGCTCGACGCTCTCTCCGAGAAGCTCGGTTCGTTCGCGACCTGGCCGCCTGATCAGTTCGCGCGCCTCGCGAAGCGGCGCGAGCGGCGCGAGACGGCCGAGCGCGTCCGGCAGCACCGCGAGCGTCACGGTCTCGGGAACATTCCGAACGTACTCGACAAGCTCGACGACGCCGCGCTCACGCGCGCCAAGCGCGAGACGACCACGGGGATGTCCTCCGTCCTCCAGGGGCAGACGAAGACGACCGAGGCCGCGATGGAGCGCCTGATGACCGCCGTCCACGAGGGGACGGACGCCGCGCGCATCGAGCTCGCCGCTGGGCTCCCCGCGCTCGTCGACTTCGACGACGACGACGACATCGTGCTCCCGACGATCGTGCGGACCGACGAGGACTCTCCCTCGCCAGGTGAGCTCCTCACGCCGATCACGTCTCCGCTCGCGATGCCGCCAGTCGTCGCGCCGGAGATGGCGGCGGCCCTTGCCCCCGCGCCTCCTTCGGCGGGCGCGCTCCCGTCGCGCCCCGCCTCTCGCCGCCTCCTCTTGTCCGCGCTGGCAGCGCTGGCGATCTCGTTGGGCGCCGGCTACGCGGGCTACGTGGTGAGCTCGACGGCGAGCGCCGCTCCTGCCCCTCCCGCGACCGTGCGCCCGACGCCGACCGCTCGCCCGACCGCGACCGCGATTCCGGTCTTCACGCCCTCCGCGCTCCCCGAAGCCCCGCCGATCACCCCTGCGTCGCTCCCCGAAGCGAAGCGTTGAGGCTCACCCCGCGAGGGTGAAAGGTGAACGGCCCGACGCGGTCACATGTGCGCGTTCGAGATGCACGACGTGAGCGTGGGCGTCTGCGTCCAGCCGCAGGCGCCGTCCGCCTGACGCTCGCACGCCGCCGAGTGGTAGCAGCCGTACTCGGGGCGCATCTCGCAGGTCGTGATGACCGAGTGGTCGGCACAGACCTGACCGCTGCAGCCGCTCTTCACGCACGCGGCCTGGACTGCATTGGCGATGCACACCGGGAGGGCTCCACCGTTGATGCCCTTCATCTCGCAGTGCGTGGTCGCCGTGCAGCGCACGTTCGCGCAGCTGCTGCCGTCGGTGAAGAGGTTCGTCGTGTGGCCGAAGCGCGTGAGCGTCAGCGTGCGCGACAGCGCGTTGATCGACGCGAAGTAGCTGCGCGGCGGCGGGGCGCCGGTCGGGTTGACCTTGATCTTGAGCTTGCCGCCCGAGCTGACCGCGTTCCACGTGCCCGACTCGGGCAGCGTGCAGGGAAAGGCGATGCAACGGACGGCGGGGTTCACGAGGCCGGACTCGACCTTCGCGGTGTACGTGCCGTCGCTCTTGAGCGCGAGCTGCTGGAAGTCGACGAGCTCGACGGAGTCGCCGGCGCGCCAGCTGTACGAGCCGATGAACTGCGCGGACTTCGAGTTGAGCTCGTCCTGCGACACGTCCGTGTCCTCGGCCCCGTCGACGTTCGACGGGTCGGTCGTGTCGGCGGCGCAGCCCGCGATGACGAAGGAACCGACGGCGAGCGAGGCGACCATGAGCGTGAGCGTGGAGAGCTTCATGGGCGCCTCTTTAGCGCGAACCTGACCACCTGCAACCCAAAAGTAGTACCATGTAGGACAATGACGCGAACCGTGGCGATTCCGAGCAGTTGCGGAGCGGCACACGCGCGCACGATCCGAGCGAAGCTCCTCCTCGACGCCGATCACTACGAGGAGCTCATCGCCCGCGCCGTCGCAAAGGCGGAGGTCAGCGTGTGGATCTCCACCGCCAACGTGAAGACGATGATGGTCGAGGCGCCCATCGGTAGCCGCGCGCGTGCGCGGGGCACGTACGTCTCGTTCTTCGAGACGCTCGGCGAGCTGGCGCGGCGCGGCATCGACGTATGCATTTTACATGCATCTCCGCCCTCCGGCCCACTCCAGCGCGAGCTCGCGCGCCTCGCGAAGAACGCCTCCGGGGTGAAGATGCGGCGCTGTCCGCGCGTACACCTCAAGATGATCGCCGTCGACGGCAAGCTCCTCTACCTCGGCAGCGCGAATCTCACCGGCGCCGGCCTCGGCGCGAAGGGTGACGGACGCCGAAACTTCGAGATGGGCATCCTCACCGATAACGAGGCGATGCTCGACGCCGCTCAGGAGCGCTTCGATCGCATCTGGCGAGGCCGCGAGTGCGGCGCGTGCAAGATGCGAGACAAGTGCGACAAGCCGCTCGACGCGCTCGTCACTTCGCGCGGAGCGAAGCCACGAACTTGTCGAAGTCCTTCTTCGCCGCGGTGACGGTCTTCTCGCCGCCGACCATCTTGAAGAAATGCTGGCGATCGCCGGCGTCGACGACGGCGCCGAGGAGCATCTGATGCTCCTTCGCGGCGGCCGCGGGCATTCCCATCATCCCGCCGGCGGCGACGCCCCCCTTGATCTCGACCAGCGTGACCTTGAGGCCGTTCGGGCTGCGCGGCTCGGTCTTCGCCTTCGCGTCGCCGAACTGCTGCTCCCAGCGCTTGATGTTCGCCTCCACGCCGCCGGCGGCCGACGAGACGGCGAGCTCGGCGTCCTCGGTGTCGCCGCCAGCCTTCGGGATCTTGAACGTCGCCTTGCGCATCGGGCTCGGGTTCGGGGCGCTCACCCACGCGGCGGGCACGTCGTAGGCGAGGTCCTCGGGGCCGGCGGGCGCGGCGACGCCGCTCGAGGCGCCGCCAGTGCTCGCGCTGCCCATCACGGGCGGGTGCCCCGCGGGCATCGCGGGCATCGCCATCGCGGACGAGACGCTCGCTGTGGCCGCGACGGCGGGCTTCTCAGGCTGCGGCTCGGGCGGCTTGTTGCAGCCGCTCGCGAGCGTGGCAAGGGGCACGAGGGCCGCGATGGCTGCGAGCACGACCGAAGCGAGCGTCTTCATCGGGGCGTTCCTACCACGACGCGCAGATCGCTGGAATCCGGGTGGATGACGGGGTGCTGGTAGGATCGGCGCCGCGATGACGTTCTCCGTTCGCACCTCCCAGCACGACGCGCCGAATCCGCTCGCGGAAGCGGTTCGCGACGCGCGCACGCGCGCGGCCGAAGGCGGTCCCGCGCTGCTCGACCTCACCGTCTCCAACCCGACGTCCGCGGGGATCCCCTACGCGACGACGGAGATCCTCGCGGCGCTCGCCGACCCGCGTGGCCTCCTCTACGAACCCGAGCCGCTCGGCCTCGCGTCCGCGCGCGCGATCGTCGCGCTCGACTGGACGGCGCGCGGGACGGCCATCGACGCCTCCCGAATCGCGCTCACCGCGAGCACGAGCGAGGCGTACGCCGTGCTCTTCAAGGTGCTCTGCGATCCGGGCGACGAGATCCTCGTTCCCGCGCCGAGCTATCCGCTGCTCGGCTTCCTCGCGGCGTTCGAGTCGGTGACGCTGAAGCCCTATCCGCTGGTCTACGCGGGTGGCTGGCACGTCGACCTCGACGCGCTGAAGAGCGCGATCGGCCCTCGCACGAAGGCGATCATCGTCGTCACGCCCAACAACCCGACGGGCTCCTACCTCGGCGTGCACGAGCTGGACGCGATGCTGGACCTCGGGCTCCCCATCGTGAGCGACGAGGTGTTCGCGACCTACCCGCTCCGAGGTAGCGGCCCGCCCTGCGGCCGCGTGGCGAGCGTCGCGACGGCATCGCGCGGCCTCGTCTTCGCGCTGTCTGGTCTCTCGAAGCTGGCCGGCCTGCCGCAGATGAAGCTCGGTTGGATCGGCGTCTCCGGCGACGCCTCTCTCGTCGCGCAGGCCATGGCGAGGCTCGAGCTCGTGCTCGATGCCTATCTCTCCGTGGCGACGCCCGTGCAGCTCGCGCTCCCGACGATCCTCGCGACCCGGAGCGCGACAGAACAGGCGATCCGCGCACGCACCGCCAGGAACCTCGAGGCGCTCCGGAGCGCGATGAAGGGCGCGCCGACGGCGAGCGTGCTCGAGGTCGAAGGAGGCTGGTACGCGATCGTGCGGGTTCCCGACGTGAAGACCGACGAGGAGTGGACGCTCGAGCTCGTGACGCGCGACGGCGTGCACGTCCAGCCCGGGTATTTCTTCGACATGGCGCGAGGTGCCCATCTCGTCGTGAGCCTTCTCACGCCCGAGGCGACGTTCGCCGAGGGCATCACACGCGTCGCCGCGCGCGTGGCGGAGGAGGAGTAAAATGCATTGCAAAGGATGCATTACTGGCCGAATCTGGAATAATGAATTATATATGATGCATGAACTGGGAGGTCCTCGGGGCGAGCGTCCGCCGCGCGCGCAAGGAGGCGAAGCGCACGCAGGGTGAGCTCGCACGGACCTTGGGAATGAGCCGCGCGACCATCTCGGGCATCGAGAACGGAACGATTGGGGAGATCGGCGCGCGAAAGCTGGACGGCCTCTGCCAGGCGCTGGGACTCGAGCTCTTCGTCGGCCCCAAGCACAGCCGCCCGACGCTGAAGCAGCTTCGTGAGGAACGACGTGTCGCGCGCAACAGCTGACGAAGGAACCATCGATGCGCTCGACGTTCGAGTCGCCGATCGTCGCGTCGGTCGCCTCGCCCGTAGCGACGTCGAGGAAGACACGTTCCTCTTCACGTATGCAGACGGTGTCGCGGCTGCCGACGCGGTGTCGCTGACCATGCCGGTGGTCCGCGATCCCTATGACTCGATGACCATCGTTCACCCCGTCTTCGAGATGAACCTCCCGGAAGGATCGCTCCTCGAGCAGCTGACGTTGCGCTTCGCCAAGACGACGCCAAACCTCGACAGCCTCTCGCTCCTCGGGATTGTCGGCCGCGCCCAGCTCGGCAGGCTGCGCTACGCGTCGGCCGGCTCGTCGCCCGTGACGGTCCCGGAGCAGAACATCGAGGAGCTGCTCTCGTACGAAGGCGCGCATGATCTCTTCCACGATCTCCTCGAGCGCTACGCGATCCACTCGGGGATTTCTGGTGTCCAACCGAAGGTACTCGTCCGCGCCAGCGCGAAGCGGCCTCGAAGATCCATGGCTCACTTCACCGACCGAGGCGCCACGCACATCGTCAAGTCGTTCGACGACCGCGACTATCCGGAGCTCGCGGCGAACGAGTACTTCTGCATGCGGGCAGCCGCACACGCCGGGATCGGTACGGCGAAGGTCGAGCTCTCGCGCAACCGTCGTGTGCTCGTCGTCGAGCGCTTCGACCGAAAGGACGACGGCACCTACCTCGGCCTCGAAGACTTCTGTGTCCTCTCGGGAATGCGAGCTCATGGTCGGTACGACGGCTCGTACGAGCGGCTGGCCATGCGTATCCGCGACTTCGTGAGCCCTTCGCACCAGCGCGAAGCGCTCGACGAGCTCTTTTCCATCATCGCGATCTCGTGCGCCGTCGAGAACGGCGACGCCCACCTGAAGAACTTCGCCGTCCTCTACGAAGACGCCGAGCAAGCCGTCCGCCTGGCGCCCGCCTACGACATCGTCTCGACGACGCCGTACCAACCGAAGGACGTGCTCGCGCTCACGCTCCTCGGCTCGAAGGCATTCCCCGACCGCAAGCAACTCGTCAAGTTTGGTCAGCTCGCGTGCGGCCTGTCTCCAGCGAAGTCCCACGAGCGAATCGACCGCGCAGTCGCAGGCGCGCTCGCCTCGATCGCGGAGCTCTCGCATGCCGCGAAGGTCGACCGTGGGTTTGCGCCCATGGCGAATCGCTTCCAACGATCATTCGAGCGCGGCGTGGCTCGCCTCTCGCGTGATGCGTGAGCGTGGAGGAGGACGGATGAAGCACACAGTCTGGCTGCTCGTCGCGCTCGCGCTCAGCCTCGGCTGCTCGAAGAGCCAGCTCATCGACGTGGCGATGAGCGGCTCGGCACGCGCCTCGTCGCATCGCGGCATGCACGTCGGAGACCGCATGATCCTCGCCGGCGATCTTCATTGCCACGTGCTGCCGCCCGACGCGCCGCACCACGTCTCGCGTGAGCTCCCCGAGGTCCTCTCGCTCGCGAAGGACGAGTCGCTCGACTTCGTGGTCCTCACGCCGCACGTGCCCGCGCGCTTCTTCATGGATGACGAGCTCCGCGGCTGGGTGCTCCGATCGCAGCAGGAGCTCCGCGCGCGCATCGCGCGCCTCGAGCCGTCACTCGTGGTGATCCCCGGCTTCGAGTACACCGACCACCACTACGGGCACCTGGGCCTCGCGTTCGCGGATCCGAGCGAGGTCCTAGAGGGCCTGACCTCCGAGGACGCGCGCGCGCATCCAGCGCGCTTCTTCGAGCGCTGGGTCGCGCAGGGCGGCATCGTCACCATCAATCATCCGGTGAACCGTCCCCTGCCGAAGTCCCCGTTCCACGAGCTCGCGAGCGATCTGTCGTGGCGCGGCTTCGCGAGCGGCCCCGTCCCTCCCGAGGTCGCGTGGGTCACCGGCCACGCGCAGACGCTCGAGACCTTCAACACGACCGTCACCGAGCTCCGGGATCTGTTCGTCGTCGGCGAGGAGGATCGATCGCTCCGCGAGGCGGCACATCTCGCGGACCACGTCGCGCGCGCGCAGCACCGCCGCTTTGCCGCCGTCGGCGGCTCGGACAGCCACGGCCACTGGCTACGTGCCACGACGTTCGTCCTCGCGAGCGAGCGCTCCGCTCGCGGCATCCGCGACGCTCTTGCCGCCTCCCGCACCTGCGTCCGCGCGCCCGAAGCCTGCACGCTCGAGGTACGGCCCGTCGGCGGCGCGTGGGCGGGGGTCGGCGACGCCATCACGACGCTCTCCGCAGCGCCCACCACGACGTTCGAGGGCCGTGCGACCGGAGATGACGTGACGTTCCTCGTGAACGGCGCGATCGTCGCCAGGGTCGCCAGCGGCAGCGTCGCCACGTTCCCCGTACCGAACGACCGCTGCTCGATCGTGCGCGCTATCGTCGGGCGGAGCTGGTCCTCGGGAATCTACGTCAACTGTTTCTGACCTGGCGCCATGCAGCCGTACACTCCCCCCGTGGCGCCCTCCCCTCCGCAGAACGTTCGAGTCGTCGAGCCGGTGCCGTTCGCACCGTCGCCGCGCGAACGGCTGCGCTAGTTCATGAAGCGCCACGGCCGGAAGCTCTGGTGGCTCCACTCCGCCTACGCGCTAGGGCTCGGCATCACCGTCGTCACGTTCGCGCAGAAGGGCTTCGATCACGCACGCTGGCTCGCCGTCACGGCCTCCGCGGCGTGGCTGCTCGTCGTCCTCTTCTTCCGCCTCTTCGGCTCGGGGCGGCAGCAGTCGCATGCGCACGCAGCGCCGAAGGTGAAGCTCCGGTTCTTCGCGATGACGTACGCGCTGAAGAACCTCTACCAGGGGATGCTCTTCTTCCTCCTGCCGTTCTACTGGAAGTCGACGACGTTCGAGTCGTCGAACGCGTGGTTCGTCGTGCTGCTCGGGGCGTGCGCGCTGCTCTCGACGCTCGACATCGTCTTCGATCGCGTGGTCTTCAAGTTCCGCGCGCTCGCCTCGGTGTTCCACGGCGTCGCGCTCTTCGGGTGTCTCGCCCTGATCGTGCCGGCGCTCTTCCCCGACACGCGCACGCTCACGTCACTCCTCACGGCGACCGCGATCACGGTGGTCGCGTTCTGGACGATCCACGTGGATCTCGTGATGCTCCGCGACAAGCGGTGGCTCGCGCTGTTCGCGGCCACGCTCGCCGGAGCGATCGGCATCGCTTATGAGGGTCGCACCGCGATTCCTCCGGTGCCGATGTATCTGGCGCACGGCGCCGTGGGGCCGATGCTCCTTCCTGACGGACGCCTCGGCATGGAGGTCCGCGAGCTTCACCCTGCCGTCATCGACAAGCTGATCGCGATCACGGACGTGGTCGTGCCGGGCGGCAAGGGCGATCGGCTGACCCATGTGTGGCGGCACGACGGGAACGAGGTGCACCGCGCGACCGAGTCCACGCTGCACGTGCCGGCCGCGGGAGAGAGCAAGGACAAGGGCACGATTCGCCTGCGTTCGGCGCTCACCGACCGCCAGCTCCCGGCACGCCTGGTCGGGAACTGGTCGATCGACGTCGAGACCCAGGATGGGCAACTCGTCGGTCGGGTGAGCTTCACCGTCCTCGACTGATTGCGCATCGCTGAGCACGCCTTAACCTGATCAGCCATGACGAAGGTGGTAGCCAAGATCGGACGAGCTCGAGCGTTGGTCCGCTATTTTCGTGACCGCGAGGCTTCCCTGCTCGGCAAGCTCCTCGTCCTTGCGGCGCTCGTCTACGTGGTGAGCCCGGTGGATCTCATTCCTGACGCGATTCCGATCGTGGGCTGGCTCGACGACCTGGGCGTGATGAGCCTCGCCGTCGCGTGGATGTGGAGGGTGGTGGGGCGCTATCGGGAGGCGCCGGTCGCCTCTGCGGGCTACGTCGGCTCGCGCGACTTGGCGAGGAACGCGAGCACGCCGCTGTAGGCCGTCGTGAACGTCGTCTCGCTCAAGGGCTTGTCGTCGTTCCAGGTCGCGGAGACGCACGTGGACTTCGCGCCCTTCATCACCCACGTGGTCATGCTGATCACGCCCGGCTCGCTGCCGCCCTTGTAGGCGATGCGATCCCAATCGGTCTTCCTCGCGACGCCCGGGTTGATGCCCATCAGCGGTAAATCGCGGACCTTCGACATCAACGCGCAGAGCTCGAGCGGAGAGAAGAACCACTCGACGTCGAGCGCGGTGACGCCCTTCGGGTAGTCCTCCGCGCGAGGCAGCGGCACCTTCTCGAGGTCGTCGAGCATCGTCGTTCGCTGACCCGGGGACGCCTTCCGGAAGCGATCGAGCAGCGCCTCGTTGCCCTTGCTTTTCAGGCGGAACATGTCGGCGGTCGTCAAGAACGGGCGAAACTGCGACGAGCCGTGGTGTGCGAGCGATCCGCGGCCCAGCAGTCGGATCAAGGCGTCGGTCGCGGTGTTGTCGCTGATCGAGATCATGAGCGACGCGAGCGTCTGCACCGTCATCGGCGTCGCAACAGGCCACGCTTGCAAGATGCCCGAGGGCAGCGAGATCGCCTTCGGGTCGAGCGGGACGACGCGCTCCCACGCGAGCTTCTTCTGCTTCTCGATCCGGTCGCGCAACTCGACGAGCACCGCGAGCTTGAAGGCCGAGCCTACGGCGAGCGCATCGCCCTCCTTCTCGTGGGCGAGCGTCTTGCCCTCCGCGATGATCGTGAACCCGACCTTACCGGGCAGCGCGCGAAGCGGCGCGACGGCCTCGTCGAGCGTCTTCGCAGCGGTCGTTCCGGGGCGAACGAACAGCGTCTCGATCGTGCCATCGGCGAGAACGATCGTCGCGTCCCAGGTTCCGCGCTCGAAGGTGACCTCATACGTGCGAGCGTCGGCGGTCTCGTGGACGGCGCGTAGCCTCCCCGAGGCGGCGAGCACCTGTTGCGTGATCTCCTCGAGCTTCGCGATCGGCACCGCTTTCAGGAACGCGGGCTGGAACCAGGCGGGATCGGCGTGCGGCTCGGTGAAGAGCTTCTCGAGCAGCTGTTTGGGCGTCATGGCGATCGCGGGGGTGGCGGGGACTGGCGCGGTGGCGGCAGGCTGCGTGAGCGACGTTCGGGCGGCCGGAGGAGCGGCTGGCGTCGACGGAATGCCGGCGCCCGGCGAGGCCGCGCCGCAGCCGAACAGCGCAAGGAGGACGAGCGGGCGCGCATGCTTCATCGGGCGCCAAGGTTAGCGGAAAGCCAAGACGTACTCCGGCGTCGGCTTCGTCCGCGCCTGCGCGCACTCCGGCGCACCTTGCGTCGGCCTACAAAAGCTCTACCCTCACGTATCGCGGTCATCGCGCAGCGGGCGGCGAACATCCGCCCGAAACACTCGCTACCTGGAGTCGAGAATGAACTACCCCCCGAACGGACCCCCTCCTGGTGGCTACGGCGGCCCTCCGCCCGGCGGCTACGGCCCCCCTCCTGGCGGCTACGGTCCTCCGCCTCCCGCGCCCGGAATGGGAGGTGGCTACGGCGCGCCGATGGGCGGCATGGGAATGATGCAGCCGCACGCACCGTTCGGCGTCGATCCGCTGACGGGCATGCCGTTCTCGGACAAGTCGAAGATGGTGGCGGGCCTCCTCCAGATTTTCCTGGGAAGCTTCGGCGCGGGTCGCTTCTACACCGGCCACACGGGCCTCGCGATCGCGCAGATCGCCGTGACCTGGCTCACGTGTGGCGCCGGCGCGATCTGGCCGCTGATCGACGGCGTCATGATGCTGATGGGCAAGGTCCCGGACGCTCAGGGCCGCCCCCTGCGCGATTGACCTGAAGGTCTTGCGCGTCCCCCACGTGCACGTGGGGGACTCTCTCTCTTGCTGCTCTCAGACGCCCTGCACGTGAACCACGAGGTTCCGCGTGTGGGGCGCTTCTCTATGCTCCCAGAGATAGATCGCCTGCCACGTCCCTAGCGCGAGCCGTGCGCGGCTCACGGGCACGACCTCGCTCGTCTTCGTCACCGACGCGCGCAGGTGAGCCGGCATGTCGTCGGGTCCCTCCGCGTCGTGCTCGTACGCGCGAGCGTCCTCGGGCGCGATGCGGGACAGCCACGCCTCGAGATCGCGCAAGACGGCGGGGTCTGCATTCTCCTGGATGACGAGCGAGGCGCTCGTGTGCTGCACGAAGATCGTGCAGAGGCCCGTGACGACGCCGGACGCCGCGACGACCTCCTGAACCTTGCGCGAAACGTCGACGAGCCCGCGGCCGCGCGTCGGAACGGCGAGGATGTCCTGGTGAACCAACACGGCCGAAACCTTAGCCGAAGCCTGGAGTCCTCACGCGGGGCGACGCGGCCCCGATCCAGTCTCAACGGATAGTTCACTGTCCATGGGCGGGGGTTTACCACCTACCTTCGCCTACGTTTGGACTGCTTTCAGGCGAGTGTACGCGTGGCACGAGGCGCGCTAGGGAAGGATTCGCCTGTCCGTCCTCTGGAGAATTCCACGATGTCACGCCTCGCCCTCGGTCTCCTGCTCGCCTCGTCGATCGCCGCCACCGCCTTCGTCACTGGCTGCACCGCCGACGCGGGCAGCGCGGGTGACGAGGAGTCGAGCGAGGACGCACTTGCCGCGAAGGCCGACGAGCACTGGATCTACGCGGGACCCCTGCCCGCGCTGACGAACGCGAAGATCACCGCATCACTCGCCGGCAACACCGCGCACGTCGCGGGCTACCTCCCGACCGGCGCCGCGCCGCTCCCCGATCTTCCTCATGTGAAGACGCGCATCGAGAACGGCAAGACACGCGTCGACATCGTCTACCCGATCGCGACGGCCGCGCCGCCGAAGACGAACTCGAAGCCCGGCACGTACAGCTTTTACGAGGCCAAGCCGTATCGCCCCGACGGCAACGCGTGGACGGCGTCGATGGGCGATCACTTCGTCACCTGGGGCGGCTTCCCGTTCCTCGCGTACAACAACGGCATCGCATTTCACGGCCCGATCACCGCGCAGAGCAGCAAGACAGCCGCGGACGTGAAGGTCTGGTACCTGCGCCGCGGCGACGTCTCTTCGGGCTGCAACCGGATGAACGGCGAGAACGTCACCGAGCTCGCGCACGTCATCGGCGTGAACATGCGGAAGATCTACGGCGCGAACCAGTCGTACCCGGACCCGTCGGCCGCGAAGGTCACGGTCATCGACGACTACGACACGCTCGACGGCAAGTTCATCGACGTCGACTACGCGACCGACGTGGGCGTGACCCGTCCCGGCAAGGTTCACGGTGACGCCAATGTCGTCATGTTCGGCTCCTGGGTCGCATCCGAGATGCCGAACGGCAAGGATCTCCCCCCCGACCAGAAGTGGGAAGGCGGCGTGAACGGCAAGCCGTACGTGTTCGCCGAGCACGCGCGGAACGACATGGTCTGCTCGTTCGCCAAGGCCGACTTGCCGGGTCTCAAGCTGGTCCAGCGGGCGACTGGCGGGGAGCTCCCCCGCTCGATCTGCGCGAAGAAAGCCTGCGTCGTCGCCGCGATCCGCTCCAACGGCGACGCCAAAGCCCTCTGCGGCTTGTGACGAGCGCAACCTGAGCCGCCCGGTGGGATCGCACAACTTCCACGTGGCGGCGGCGGAGAGGAGCGGGCCGCTCCCGCGCGCAGGCCGCTCCTCCAGGGAGATTCGGCGCTGCGCGCCGACCGGTGTGCGAAGCGCACGCCGTTTCCCGTAGCAGGCGATCGCGTGACCTCACCACCTAGTAACCTCCCAAGCGGAAGCTCCCAGCCCTGCACACCCAGGGCGTGAAATCGGCGCCGCCGCAGCGCCGTTCGCCGCAGGCGAATCACGCCGGCCCAGTGGCGAAATGGGGAGGCTCAGGCGAAGCCTGAGCGGCGGAGCCCAACCAGGAAGAAGGGCGGAGCCCAACCTGATGATGGTGTGACAGTGAGCTGACGGAAGCTGCGGCAGAATGCTGGCGTGCAGATCTTTCGCCATCGCGAGGACCGCGTTCCTGTCGGGCTCATTGCCGCGTTCTTTGCCTGCGATGTGCTGGCGTACGCCTTCGTCGACTCGCCCGCCCTTCTGGTCCTGTGGGTCATCGCCGGGTTCATCCCGCGCGGCGCGGTCTGCGCCTTCAACCACCACCATCAACACCTGACGGTCTTCCGCTCGGCCGTGCCGAATCGACTCCTCGAGCTGATGTACGGACTCCAGACCGGCATCGTCAGCCACGGTTGGGTGCTGCACCACTCGCTCGGCCATCACGTGAACTACCTCGACCAGCGCGCGGACGAGTCGCGCTGGCGACGCGACGACGGTACGCCGATGAGCGAGGCCGAGTACTCGCTCACCGTCGGCAGCACCGCCTACGCGCGCGTGTGGAAGGTCGCGCGCCGCACCGGCAAGTACACGGGCATCTTCGTGAGCATGGCCGCGATCACGCTCGCGATCGTCGCTGCGCTGGTCGCCTACCGGCCCATCCCCGCGCTCCTCGTCTTCGTCGTGCCGATGAGCATCATGCTCTTCTACACCGCGTGGGCGACGTTCACCCATCACGCCGGCAAGAAGACGAGCTCGCACTTCGTGGCGTCGAACAACATCCTGCACCGCGGATACAACATCCTCACGGGCAACCTCGGCTACCACACGGCGCACCACTACAAGCCGGGCGTGCACTGGTCGAAGCTCCCCGCGCTGCACGACTCGATCGCGCACGAGATTCCCGCCGACTGCTACGTCAGCCCCGGCATGCCGTGGAACCTCGGCCAGGAGGTCGTCGGACCGCCGCCGGGGATGCCCTTTGCCCCCGGGTCGAGCGAAGCCGAAGACTGCAGCCCCGCCGTTCCGATGGCCAAGACGTTCGCGTCTGGGACCCTCGTGCAGGGCTGAGTCAGATCACTTTCGCGATCACTTTCCGAGAAGCATCTTCAGCGCGAAGTCGATGTTCTTCGCGTAAGGCGGCTTGAGCAGCGCCGAGCCGTTGATGCGGCTCTGGTAGAAGACGGGCTTCTTCTTGGTGAAGGCGTCGAAGCCCTCGCGCGCGTGGTACTGGCCCATCCCGCTCCCGCCGATGCCGCCGAAGGGCAGGTCCTCGAC
>JANXVA010000784.1 GCA_025351875.1 Myxococcales bacterium
TCCGCAGCGATCTCGACCGCCGCCACGCCATGCACGAGCGCGGCCCGGATCAAACGCACGAGCGCTATCCGGTCCGCGACCGCGGCGACCCAAACTGCTCGGCTCTGTTCCAACCGCGCGCAAGTCTATCCAACCAGCGCGACGGGCCAGTCCTTCATTTTAGCTCAGAAGGTGCCGAAGGCGCCGACACCACCCCTCCCGTCGTGCGGTCGGGAGGAGCTGCAGCCTCAGGTTCCCCCCGAGGTCGGGATGGGCGGGCTCCCCGGGGCGCTCGTCCCCCCTCCGTCCGACGTCAGCGGCCCGGGCGTCGCCGAGTGCCGCGAGCGGAGCGTGCGCCGGATGACCAGCTCGACGTCGTCGGCGTTGACCGGCTTCACGAGGAACGCGTCCGCGCCCATGGCGCTGAGCCGCTGCCACTCGCGCGGCCCGCCTGCTGCGGTCAGCACGATGATGGGCGTCCGCGCGGAGCTCTCGACGGAGCGAAGGAGAAGGGTGAGCTTCGCCCCATCCATCCCCGGCATCTCCAGGTCGACCAGCACGACCGAGTACGGTCGCTTCTCGAAGGCCTCGAGCGCGTGTTGTCCGTCGCTCACCTCGTCGATGTCGGCGTGGGGGAATCGTTCCCGCAGCGAGGACACGATGAGTGCGCGCCAGTCGTCGTCGTCGTCGGCCACGAGGATGCGCTCGGGTTCGCGCGCGCCGCTGTGCTCGGCGACCAGTGCGCGTCGGAACGCGTCGACGGTCGGGTATCGCTTCAGCGGATCCTTCGCCATCGCCCTCATCACGATGTCGTCGTAGCCCGGAGCGAGCGCCGTTCTGATCTTGCTCGGGGGGACGGCCTCTTCGAGCACGTGCTGCGACAGCACGCTCATGTCGGTCTGGCCGTTGAACGGAGGGCGGCCGATGAGGAGCTCGTAAGCGATGCAGCCGAGCGCGTAAACGTCGCGACGACTCGCGAGCTCGGGAGCTTCGTCCTCACCGAACGCCGCTTCGGGGGCCATGTACGCCGAGCTGCCGACGACGAAGTTGCCGCCCGTGGCGCTGTCGAGCACGCGCGCCACGCCGAGATCTCCGACCGCGACGCGGAACGACTGATCGATGAGCAGGTTCGAGGGCTTCAGGTCGCGGTGCACCGTGCTCGTGGCGTGGATGGCCTCCACGCCGAGGCACGCCTGCTCGAGGATGCGTATGGCCTCGTCGAGGTCCGGGTACGTGCCCTCCTCGCGGCGTCGCAGCCACTGCTCGACGGTCTGACCGTCGACGTACTCCATGACGAAGTAGGGGGTGCCCTCGTGCTCTCCGAATGCGAAGACCGACAGCACGTTGCGATGACCGACGCGGGCCATGGCCCGCGCTTCGTTGTGGAAGAACGTGCGCATCTCCGGGAAAGCGAAGAGCTCGGGCTTGATGAACTTGATGGCGACCTTGCGGTCGAGCCGCTCGTCCGTCGCGAGCGCGACCGCCCCCATTCCGCCGACACCGAGGGTGCGCTCGACCCGATAGGTCCGGTCGACGAGCACGCCCTCACGGAGGCCGACGGCGCCGAGAGCGTTGGGACGGCTCCCTTCGCCGCGTACGGGCATCCACTCGGCCATCGTCGGCGCCAGCGCCCGGCTCAGGACCTCGGCAGGCGTGGCGATCGGGTGCTCGTTCGACTCGGGCACCCGGTTCGTCGGCCCCGACATGGGCGGCGGGCCGTTCGATGGCGTCTCCGCGAGCAAGCGCGAGGCGCTCGGGGGCGTCTTACGCTGTTCATCGCCGCCGGCGCCCATGGCGCACCGTGAGCACGCCCCGTACCAGTCCCGCGCGGACGCTTTGAACGGCTGAGGTGCCTGGAATTCCGCGCGCGCATCAGCTCGCCGCTGGCGATCTACCGAGCCCGACGGCGGGCTGCGGAGGGGTGCCACAGTTCGCCCTCCGCAGAAACGCCACAGGTGGGCCACGGCGCCCCATGTGGCGCCGCTCGGCTACAGGTCGAACCAGCCGCCGAGGCCCGCGGTGATGCCGAAGTGAACGACGGAGAGATCATTCTTCGTCGTGGTCGTCGTCGGGCCGCTCGCGACCTCGACCGAGCGCGACCCCGTGAGCGGGACGTTCACGATCGGGCCGAAGTTGAAGAAGAAGTGGGCGATGGGCGTCCACACGAACTGCGGGTCGAGATCGAGCGAGAGGAGCGAGTCGTTGTTCGTCGTCGTGACCTCGACGTTGCCCTGCGTGACGGACTGGAACTTCGTGCTCACGGAGTAGAAGGCGAAGCCCGCTCGTGGCCAGAACGCGAAGTTGTTGCCGAGCGGAAGGATGTACCCGATGCGCGGCGCCAGGCCGATGATCGAGGTCTTCGCCGCGTCGGTCCGCCGCGTGGCGTTGTTGTTGCCGAAGTCCTCCTCGTGGGTGCCGCCGAGGCCGAACGCAACGGCGATCGCGCCGCCGAGCGTGAGGTGACGCACGATCGTGAAGTCGAAGGCGACACGCGGGATCGTGTGCACGACGCCGAGGTTCGGTTCACGCCCGAAGAGCAGCGCGGCCGACGTGCCGCTGTCGGTCGTCTTGAGCGTCGCTCCGCCCTGCGTGGCCGTGACCGTCTGGCTGGTGTAGCTGAACGCGGGCATGAGTCGATCGACGCTGACGATGAGCTGCGTCTTCTCGCCGAACCCGTTCGCCTCGTCGGCGGACGCGGGCGCGGCGGTGAGGAGCCCCGACGCGCTGGCAACCGTGGCGACGAGGGTGCTCAATCGAACGACGGTGCGGCGCGATGAACGTTTCATGCGACGAAGGTACGCCGGACGGGGCTCAGCGCTCAACTGGTTCCGGCCGTGGCAGCGGCAGCGCGACGCGCCGATACGTGCCGCGCGATCATGCCCGCGAGCATCGCGACCACGAAGACGATGGATGTCGCATTGCCGGAAGCAGCGCCCAGCAGCGCGGGGCCAGGACAGAAGCCGCCGAGGCCCCAGCCGACTCCGAACACCGCCGCGCCGACGAGGAGCGCCTTGTCGACCCTGGCTGGCTTCGGCCAGTGGAAGACGCCGCCCAGCGCCGTCCGCTCGCGCCGCTTGGCGACGACGACGGCGAGGGAGTGGACGCCGATCGCGCCGGCCATCACGAACGCGAGGCTCGGATCCCATGCGCCCGACACGTCGAGGAAGGCGAGGACCTTCGTGGGACGACCCATCCCCGAGAGGCCGAGCCCGATCCCGAAGAGCACACCCGCGACGACGGCGGTGAGGATGGCGATGAGAACCGTGCGGCTGTCCGTCCTCGATGTCGTCGTCGTCCTCATCGTCCGACTCCGATGACGTGCCGAACGACGAAGACGGTGACGCCGCCCGCGGCCATGAACGTCAGCGTCGC
>JANXVA010000572.1 GCA_025351875.1 Myxococcales bacterium
TTCCACCTCGAGCGCCGCGGCGATCACCTCTGGTCCGCGCGCTTGCTCGAGGGCATTGGCAAACGCGGTCCGGCCGCGCGTGCGTACGAGCGGGGTGGCGACGCCATCAAGTCCGCGACACTCCTCGAGGCCGAGGGAGACGTCATCGGCGCCGCGCGCGTGCTCGAGGCGCAGGTGCGTAAGGACCCGGCACGGGACGAGCTCCATGTTGCGCTCGGCGCGCTGCTCCTGCGGTACGGCAAGGTCGACGCCGCGGTTCGCGCGCTGCAGAAGGTCCACGAAGGGAGCCCGCAGCGGCGCGCCGCGCTCTCCATTCTCCTCGCCGCGCTCGACCGGCTCGGCCTGTCGCAGGCACGCGTCGAGGCCGAGCAGGAGCTCGCATCCCTCGGCGGCCCTCTCGCCGAAGACGCCCCCGAGCCGCAGGCCCTCTCGGTGCGCGCGCGCCTCTTCGGGCGGTACGAGATTCTCCGCGAGGTCGCGTCCTCACCGAGCGCACGCGTCCTCGAATGCATCGACGGCGTACGCGGGGAGCGGGTCGCCGTGAAGATCTTCGCCGGCTACGACTCGCGCGGCGGCGGACGTGACGCGCTCGCGCGCTTCGAGCGCGAGGTGCGCGTCCTCGGCACGCTCGATCACCCGAACATCGTGCCGCTACGCGACTACGTGCCCGAAGGCCCAGCCCTCGTCCTGGCGTGGATGGGACGTGGGACGCTCGAGCAGATGATCGTGAGGGAGCCGCTCGCCCCAGCGCGGGCGGTCGAGATCGCACAGGCCGTGCTCTCCGCGCTCGGCGAGGCCCATCGCCTCGGCGTCATCCATCGCGACATCAAGCCCGCAAACGTCCTCTTCGACGACGCCGGCGTGACCCGCCTGGGCGACTTCGGCGTCGCCCACCTCAGCGACCTGTCCGCGACCGCCACCGCGGGCGTGATCGGCACGCTCGGATACATGAGCCCCGAACAGCGCGAGGGGCGCCCCGCGAGCGTCCGCAGCGACATCTATGGCGTCGGCGCGATGCTCTGGGAGATGCTCACGGGCGAGCGACCCGATGCCTCGAGCTCCGGCGCCACGTTGCGAACGCGGCCGAGCGGCATTCATCGCGATCTCGACAGACGTCACGACACGCTGGTGCTCTCCTTCCTCGCGGCTGACGCTGCAGGTCGACCCGAGGACGGCTTCGCGGCTCGTCGCGCGCTCGGCGCGGTCAAGTGGCCGAGTACCATCGAGCGCGTCGCGGTCCCTCGCGTCGAGCGACAGAAGAGCGAACACCCGACCGCGCTTCGCTTGGCCCGGCAGGACGACGGCACCGCGATCGACCGCTGGATCGACCGGCGCCTCGTGACGCTCGACCTCGACGCCCGAACTCTGGCGCGCGCGTCGGCGTTCGCGCGCGCAGACCATCCCGCGCTCCAGGCGGTGCTCCGCGTCGATCGCGCAGGCGAATCGATCTGGCTCGCCGCCCCACGCGGCGCGCCGCTGAGTGGCAAGCTCACGGCCTCCCAGGCGGTGACGCTCCGCGATGCGCTCGCGCGGCTTCACGAGATCGGCGAGACGCACGGGAGCGTCGATCCGGAGCACGTGATCGTCGACGAGAACGGCGGCGTCGTCCTCGCCTTCACGGCAACGCCGGACACGACGGCCACGGCCGATCTCGACCGCATCGGCCTGGCGCGGCTGAGCTGACCTTTATTTCGGGCCAAAAATTTGCCGGCTGCCGCCGCGGTGTGTTGGATCTCGGCCATGCGCCTTCTTCACCCCGCATTCGTCCTCGCGGTCTCCTTCGGATCCCTCGCCTCCGTTGCGTGCGGCGGCGAGACGCCACCCGCGAAGAGTGCCGAGTCTACCGCGACGACGCCAGAGGCCGCGCCGACGACGACCGCCGCCGCCGTCCCCCCGAAGACCACCTCCCTCCGCCGCTCGGCGGTGAAGGCCGGCATCGCGCGCGGCCTCGGCTACTTCCTCCAGAACGTGACGGTCGAGGACTACCCCGTCATGCACGGCAACAAGTTCTACGGCTTCAAGGTCAAGGCAATCAGCGCGGAGCTCGGCGTCGACATTCAGCCCGGCGACGTCGTCACGCGGGTGAACGGAATGTCGATCGAGCATCCCGAGGATGCCGACGCCGCGATGCGCACGCTCGAGAAGGCCAGCGCCCTCAAGGTCGACTTCGAGCGAGACGGCAAGCCGAGGACGCTCTCGCTTCCGATCACGGAAGACTGAGCGGGCTGAGAGAATTAGCCGGTGAAGGTCGCGAGGTAGGCCTCGTGGACACGGCGATGCACGTCGTCGACAGTGCCCTGCCCGTCGACGACGACGATGCGGTCCTTCGGCATGTGCTTCGCGAGATCACGGTAGAACTGCGCGAGCGCGCGCTGCATCTCGTTCTGTTCGTAGAGCTGCGCGGCCTCACCGCGGGAGGCTCGGCGGTCGGCGGCGACGTCGGGCGCGAGGTCGACGACGATCGTCAGGTCTGGACGCATCGCATGCTGGTTGAGCGAGCGGATCCACTCGACCGCCGCCTCGCCGCCGTGGCCGCTGCTCACGCTCTGGTACGCGAGGCTCGAGGCGTCGTAGCGGTCGGAGATGATGACGCCTCCGGTCGCAAGGAAGGGCTCGATCTCCGACTCGACATGGTCCATGCGGTCGGCCGCGAAGAGGAGGGCCATCGTCGCCCACCCAGGGGCGCGCCCTTCCGGTGCGACGATCCGACCCGTGAGCACCTGGCGAATGAGCGAGCCGATCGGCCCGTCGCTCGGCTCGCGTGTCGAACGCACCGCGAAGCCGGCGTCCGCGCGTAGCCGCTCGACGAGGCGCGCAGCCTGAGTCGTCGTTCCTGCGCCGTCGATCCCCTCGAGCACCACGAACCGGCCCTTGCGAGCTCCAACGCGAGCATCAATCATCGTCCGCGTGGATATCGTAGCTGCCGCCGCGCGTCACCCCTCGAAGGCGATCGGAGCGTCCTCACCGAGGACGAGATTGTCGATCAGGCGGGTGTGCCCGATCCGGCACGCAATCGCGATGACGGCCCGTGCACCGACATCGGCGGCTTCCGCGAACGGAACGAGCCCATCGGCGTCAGCGATCGTGACGTAGTCCACGGACGTGGCCGCGCGTTCGACCTCCGCGAAGACCAGACCACGAAGCACCCCGGCCCTTCGCTCGCCGGCCGCAAACGCGCGCGCGGCCGCGGAGAGCCCGCGCGAGAGCGCGAGCGCACGCGAACGCTCTTCGGTCGACAGATAGGCATTCCGCGAGCTCATCGCGAGGCCGCTCGCCTCGCGGACGATCGGGAATCCGACGATCTCGACCGGCATGAAGAGGTCGATCGCGATGCGGCGGAGGATGGCCAGCTGTTGGTAGTCCTTCTTGCCGAACACCGCGACGCACGGGCCGGCGATCGCGAAGAGCTTGGTCACGACCGTCGCCACGCCCTCGAAGTGCCCAGGCCGATACGGCCCGCAGAGGTGAGCCGCCAGGGGGCCGACGCGCACGCGAGTCTCGTCACCCGGTGGATACATCGCGGCGACGTCCGGCGCGAAGACGGCAGACGCCGACGCCCCTTCGAGCCGGATCACGTCGCTCGCGAGGTCGCGCGGGTAGCGCTCGAAGTCCTCGTTGGGACCAAACTGCGTGGGATTGACGAAGATGGAGCAGAGGACAAACTCGGCGCGCTTCCGCGCCTCACGCACCAGGCCGAGGTGTCCCTCGTGCAGCGCTCCCATCGTCGGAACGAGCGCGACGCGCTCCCCGCGGACCCTCGCCGCATCGCACTCGGCGCGGGCTTCCTCGGGGCTCCTCACGACCTTGACGCTCCGCATCGCTCGGCATGCTAAGTCTTCGAGCGCCGAAAGGAAGGCGCCATGACCAACCGACCGCGCAACTTCGCAACGCTCGCTGTCTCCTGCGGTTGGGCCATGCCGCTCCTGGCCCTTGCGAGCCTCTGCATCGCGGCATGTGGCGCGCGCGGGCCGCTCGATGACGACCCGCTCGATGCGGGTACGACGGTCGACGCGGCTCCGGTCGAGATCGCCGACGCTGCGCCGGTTCCCGACGCCGCCCCTCCTGTCGACGCCGCGCCCGAGGGCGGGTCGATCATCGCGTGCGGGAGCTGCCTCGTCGGCAAGTGCTCGCAGGGCATCCTCCAGTGCGTGCAGGACACGGCATGCCGGACGACGTTCCAGTGCGTCGTCACAAGTTGTCTCTCCGGCGGCTCGCCCGATCCCGCATGCCTCTTCAAGTGCGCCTCGGGTGATCCCAAGGGCGCGCTGAGAATCTTCACGATCTTCCAGTGCGTGACCGCGACCTGCGGAGGTGACTGCGGCTCGGTGCTCTCGGGACTCCTCGGCGGCCTCGGCGGCGGTGGCGGCGGTGGCGGCGGTGGCGGCGGCGGCGGTGGCGGCGGCGGTGGCGGCGGTGGTGGCGGCGGCAAGCCCCCTCCTCCGCCGAAGAGCGAAGCGTTTCAGAGCAAGCCCGCCTTCGCTACGGTCATCTCCCAGCACTGGCCCGAGCTCTGTCCCCCGGGTTCCGTACTCCCCTAAGGGGTTGACGGGCGCCCCACTCCGGGTGACGAAAGGCTGCCGATGCGCCTGTTCCGGGGGATCACTTTCGCTGCGAGCGTTTGTCTCTGCGCACTCACGACCGTGACGGCGGCGTACGGCCAGCCGGCGACCGCGTCAGCGCCCGGCAAGGAGCACGCAAAGCGGCTCTTCGAGGAGGGCCTCGAGCTCGAGAAGAAGGGCGACTTCGCGACCGCTCTCGCGAAGTACAGGGAGGCGGAGCAGATCACGGTCACGCCGGGGCTCCGCTTCCATACGGGCTACTGCCTGGAGATGACAGGCAAGCTCGTCGCCGCGCTGGATACCTACGAGTCAGCCGACAAGCTGGCGCGCGATCAGAACAAGCAGGAGGTCCGAGCCGCGATCACGCCGCGCCTCGACCCGCTTCGCGCACGCGTCCCGCAGCTCGCGGTCCGCCTCGTCGCGCCCGCCGCCGGCGCCGAGGTCCAGGTGGACGGCGTCGCGGTCGGCGCGCCGCTCCTCGACGGGAAGTCGTTCCGGGTCGAAGCCGGCGAGCACCTCGTCACGGCGCGCGCCGCAGGCTACAAGCCGTTCACCCGCAAGGTGCAAATCGCCGAGGCGCACACCACGACGGTCGATGTCAGCCTCGAGCGTACGGGCCCGACGAGCGCGGCGACGCTGCCCGCGACTCCTCCATCGCCCGAGACGCCCGCGTCGGGGTCGACGACCGAGCCTCCGGCGGAGGCTCCGGAGCGACGGTCGCGCGCGCTCCCCATCGCGACGACCGCGGGCGCCGTCGTGCTCGCCGGCACCGGCGTCGCGCTCTTCCTCGCGGCCAGCAGCGCCCAGAGCACCGCCCAGAGCGACTGCCTCGTCCGCACGTCCTGCGAGGATCGACGCTCGAAGATCCGCACGTTCGACGCGCTCGCGCTCGGCAGCTTCATCGGCGCGGCAGGGCTCGGCGTCGTGTCGATCCTCCTCTGGACGTCGAAGGCTCCCGAGCACGGTGCGGCCTCCTCCGGCGCGCGGCTCGTGGCGAGCCCGAGCTCCGTCGCGGTCGCGGGGGCGTTCTGATGCGAAGCCGCACCCTCCTCGTCATCGCCTCGTGCAGCTTCGTCGTGCTCGGCCTCGCGTGCGTCGACCTCTTCCACGACACCGATTTCGACACGTTCTGCACGAGCTCCCCCTCCGATCCCGCATGCGCGGCCGACGCCGCGACCGCGCCGGACGCCGCCGTCGACGCGACCGTCGACGCGACGGTCCCTCATCCCGACTTCTGCGCGTGGACGTCGAGCCAGGCCAAGGACCAGGCCATCCGCGCTTGCGCATGGCTCGGCGCCTGCGAAGGCACGATCGGCGAGAGCTCCTTTGGTGCATGCACCATCGACGCTCAGCTCGCCTACGACTGCAGCCTGACCCCGGCGCTCCGCCCGCGTGGGAGCGTCGACACGTTCTGGGCCTGCCTCGCGACCGTGAAGTCGTGCGGCGACGTCGATCGCTGCGTGTTTCCAGGAGGCGTGCAGGACTGCAACCTGGTCACCAGCGGAAGCTTTTCAGGCTGCGGCGCCAACGCCAACGGCAGCGTGCGCCTCGAATGCGCCGGTCCCGCCGGTCGCGCACGCGGCGTCGAGCCCTGCGCGATGGTCGGCAAGACGTGCTCGCCGGAGGACAACTCCGTGGCCACGTGCTCCGGCAATCTCGCGTTTGCGTGCACGAAGAGCGGATGCTCGGGAACGTCACGCACCGACTGCAAGGCCGCGGGCACCCGCATGCTCGATCGCGGGAACGACTGCGCGGGCACAGGCGCCGGGAAATGCGTCGAGGGCGACGCCGGCCCCTACTGCGCGCTCGGCGCGGATGCGACCCCATGCGCGCCGGACAGTCCGCCGAGCTGCGAAGCCAACAACATCGTCAACGCGTGCATCGGCGGCGCCAAGCTGCGCCTCGACTGCGGCGTGCTCGGCCTCAACTGCAACGTCAGTCAGCTCACGTCGATCGACCCGACGAGCGCCTGCATGGTCACCGGCTCTGGCTCGTGCAACCCGGGTAGTGACACCTGCGAGAGCGACAACCGCCTCCACTCGTGCGGACGAGGTGCATTCTTCGACGTCGACTGTACGAGCGTCGGCCTCGGGAAATGCCTGGTCAACATCGCCGGCCACGGCGCGTGCACCCGGCCGGCGAACTGACTCCGCTCAGAACGAGCGCTCGAGCTGGGCTTTCTGCAGCTCGTCGAGCGCCTTCTTGGTCTCGTCGTCGACCTCGCCGCCCTTGCCGCCCTTGGCGGGCTTGACGGGCTTTGCGGCCGCCGGCTCCTCGGCAGCCGCCACGGGCGCCTGCCGAACGGGACGTGAAACCGGCGCTGCTGCGACGGGCGCCTGGCGAGGCTGCGCCGCCGCCGCCACCGGAGCTGCAGGCCTCGGCGCGGGCGCTGCCGCGGCTGCTGCGACAGGAGTGGGCGGCGCGACGGCAGGAACCGCCGCTGCGGGAGGGGCTGCGGCCGCGACGGCAACGCCGATCGCGACTGCAGGAGCGGCCGCCGCGGGGACTGCGACGGGGGTAACGGCGACTACAGGAGACGGATCGGCCGCGACAGCGACGCCGATCGGCGCTGCCGCGGGCGGCTGTGCACCCGCCGCCTTGCCACCCGCCGCGCGCGAAGGATCGACGAACGATGCGCTCGTCTCGATCACGCCGTCTGCATTTCCGTTCACCACAGCGACCGCGCCAACGCCGACGAAGAGCCCGAACGCCGCGAGCGCCATCGCCCAGGACATTCCCGAGCGCCCAGCGCCCTTCCCGCGGACGCTGATTGCCGTACCGGCCGGGTCTATGCGGCCGTCCGAGTAAGGAGGCTGCGGCACCATGAAGTGCGCGGGCATCGATGCAGGCATCGAGACCCCGGGGACGCTCACGGAGCCAGACGGAACCGGGCCGTTGAGCTGCGAGTAGCCGCCGCTCTGCGAGGCATACCCACCGCTCTGCGAAGCATACCCACCGCTCTGCGAGTTCGGAGGAGGCGGAGCGCTCATCGGTCGCGACGAGCTTGGCGGGATCGTCCCCTGCGGCAGCGCCTGGGGCTGGAGAGCCTGCGTCGAGAGCGCCTTCACGCCCTGAATCATTCCGGGCGGCGAACCCATCGGCGACTTGAGGATCGCCGTGTGCTCCGCACCGACGTCGGGCGGAGGACGCGACGGCTTGGGACGCTCCGCGGCGTGACGGTCCGCGAGATCTTCGAGCAGGTCCTGGGGCGGTCCCGCCATGAGGTGATCGCCGCCACCCGTTCGCGGCTTCACGCCAGCACGCGCGGACTCGAGCGTCGCTTTGATCACGGCGGCCGGCGAGATCGTCGTCGGCAACGTGGGCATCCCCATCTTCGCGTTCGCCGTCGCCTTGCGCTTCACGATCTTCGGCGCACCACGGACGACGGTGCGACCGTCCTCCTCGTCATCCCCAGCGAGCTTCGCGGAATTCGGCGGCGGCCGATTCGAGCTGCGCGGCGGCGGAATGCTCTTGGAGGACGGGGGCGCGCCAGCCGCGGGCCGAACGGACCGACGAGACTGGGGAGCGGCGTCACCCAGAGACTTCGCCGCCATGAGCGTCGTCATGTCCTCGTCGTTCAGCGAAGGGAACTTCGCGCGGGCGATGCCCTTCGACGCCGGAGCTGCGGCCGCAGGCATGACCACGTCATCCCTCGTGACGACGTCCTCATCCCCCGACTCATCTCGTCCCGGTCGCTTCGTGAAGGGCAGCATGATCCTCCGCTCGCTTGTCCCGACACCTCTTGCGAACCGCAAGCCAGCGCCGGGCCACTCCACCGAAAATATACAGTGGAGCGAGCATCAGAAAAATAAGGTTGGATCGAATCGGTGGGAGGACGCCTCACCTGCGACCTCAGGCGTGTGGTCGAAGGGAGGAGCACAGTCCGGTGACCGCGTGATGACCCGAAGATCCACCAGATGGATCCGCGAGACCGTTCCCTCGCACACGGAAACGACATGTGGACCTTCAACCCCAGGCGCGAGCTCGGCGCGCCCGGGCACCCAGGCGCCTCGGGGAGGCTCAGCGAAGCTGAGGGGCGGAGCCCTACCTGGAAAGCGCGACGAACGCGATGCCACCGCCGACGACGAGCGCCGCGACGCCGACGACCACGGCGATCAACCACGGCGGACGGCTCGCGGGCATCCCGGCGATCGGGTCGCTCATGTCGTCGCCGCGCTGGTCCTGCGAGCCGAATGTCGGCTGGGAGCCGGCGGCGTACGGGGGGCCCCCGAGCGCCGTCTGGGCGATCGGGTCGACACGGATCGGGGCGTTCATCGGCGCGGTGGCCGACGTCGGCTTGGCCGCGAACGGGTCGGGAGAAGCGAAAGGATCGGCCGCGGCCTCGAGGCGCTGCGCCGGCACGGGCGCGCGAGCCGCGGCCTCGGCGATCTCGCGAGCGAGGTCGGCGGCGGGCACGCGTGCCCACCCCTTGTGATCCCCCGCGAGGCCGTACGCGCGACCGACCGCGGTGGCGAAATCACCGACGGACTTCGTGCGGATGTTGGGGTTCTTGGCAAGCGCCTCCTCGAGCACGTCGTCGAGCGCCGTGGGGATCGGATATTTCCCCGACGCCCCCTTCTTGCTCACGGGTTCGGGATCCTTCGTCAGGATCGCAAGGAGGATCGAGGGGCCGTTGTTGCCCGTGAACGGCACCGTGCCCGCCATGCACTCGTAGGTGATCGCGGCAAGGGCGAAGACGTCGGCGCGCGCATCGAGCGTGTCGAGCCCCTGCGCCTGCTCGGGCGCCATGTAATAGGGCGAGCCGATCGTCGTGCCGAGCACGGTCAGCTTCTTCGCGTCCTTGTTCTTGTCCTTGACCGAACCA
The DNA here is from genome assembly GCA_025351875.1 of Myxococcales bacterium. GTDB lineage: Bacteria > Myxococcota_A > Polyangia > Polyangiales > Polyangiaceae > Labilithrix. The sequence continues at coordinate 9,385 of JANXVA010000572.1, forward strand.
AAATCGAGGATCTTGACGTTGTCGCCCTCACGCGTGCCACAGAGGAAGAGGTTGTCCGGCTTCAGGTCGCGGTGAACGAACTGGCGGTTGTGCGCCTCGTCGAGGCCGATCGCCGTCTGCGCGAGCATGCGCACGAGGCGCGAGGGCTCGATGGACTTCTCGCGCTTCAGGATGAAGCGCAGCTCCTCGCCGTCCAGGAACTCCATCACGAGCAGCCAGACACCTGACGACTCGTCGCGCTGGAAGTCCATGACCTTCACGATGTAGTCGTGAGGCAACTGGCTCGAGATCTCGTACTCGCGCTTGAAGCGCTCGAGGGCCACGTCGTCCTTCGACACATCGTCGTGGAGCACCTTCACGGCGACGCGGGTCTGCGTCTGCTTGTCGATGCCCTCGTACACGCGGCCCATGCCGCCGTCGGCGACGACGCGACGGAGCTCGTAACGATTGCAGAGGCGCGACCCGAGGCGCGGATCGTTCTCGGTGTTCGCGATCGGGACCATGCTCGCGTGCTGGAGCGAGGTCCCGTCCGCGGGACAGAAGCCCGCGTCGTCCGGAAACACGCGCATGCACTTGGGGCAGCTCTTCATGGTTGGATCGAGAAACGATTCCTTCGGGTCGATGCGTCGAGTCGACGCGCTCCGTCGACGCTCAGTCGACCTTCGTGACTTCGGTGACTGAAACAGGGGCGGAGAAGTAGATGATCCGGTTGCACATCTGGCACTGCTCGATGAGCGGCTCGCGACGCAGGCGGTGGTAGAGCTGCGGCGGCAGCGCCATGTTGCACTTGTTGCACGTGCCGTCCGTCGTCTGGGCGATCGCCGTTCCGCGCTTGCCGCGGAGCTGCTCGTAGCGGCGATAGAGGACAGCCGGGAGGCGCTTGACGATGCTGTCGCGTCCGCCGCCTCGCTCGCTCTTGTCGGCCTCGAGCTTCGTCACCTTCAGCTGGATGTCGCCTTCCTTGGCGGCGAGCTCCTCGCTGATGCGCTTGTGCTCGGCCTCGGTCGTCTCGACCGCGGTGCGGATCGCGGCAGTGTCGGTGTCGAGCCGCGTGATCTCGTCCTCGCGATCGCGGATCAGCTTGCGGAGCTCCTCGAGCTCACGCTGAGCCGCGTTCGTCTCGCGCTCGGTGCGCGACCGGTTGAGCTTCTCGCGAGAGTGCTCCACCTGCTGCGTCATCGTGCGGATGTCGATGTGGAGATCGTTCCGCTGCTTGTCGGCCGCGCCGACCGTCGCTCGGTCGATCGTCAGCCTCTCCTCGAGGCGCTTGAGGCTCTCCCTCAGGGAGTTGAGGACACCTCGTTCCTCCGCGAGCTGCTCCTCGAGGGCCTTCACCTCGGCGTCCATCGCTGCGAGCTCCTCGAGCGCGCGAATCTGCTCTCGGATTGCTTCAGTCGTGCTCAACCGCTCTCTCCTTCTAGTCCCGCCCCAAGAAATGTTCGTTCCGAGCGCGCCCCAGACGCTCGGCCTCGGCGTGAAGTCACATGTCGCTCTCGTGGCCGTTGCTCACGTGGGCCCACCTGGGTTCGAACCAGGAACAGCCCGGTTATGAGCCGGGGGCTCTGACCGATTGAGCTATGGGCCCCTGTCGGCGCTTGGCACGCAAACCGCGAACATCCCGAAGCTTCTCGGAATCGCCGCGCCGACTTGCCTCGTCGCCTCGTCACAGCCGAAAAACCTAGTCGAAGCGGAGGCGGGGGGGAAGAGGCACCTGCCGTGCCGCGTCAAGACGGGACCATCGCCGCGCAATCAGCGGCAAACAAGGCGGCGGAGCTCGACGCGACCCCCGGCCGCGTCCGCCCCTCCGACCGCTCCGACGGCATAGATGACGTCGGCCGACGGCCCCGCGGCGACCACGCGGGCGCCGTCGAGCGAGGGCTCCACCGTCGGCCCGGCGCCGAGCGCGAGCGACGGACCGAGCGGGACGACGTGCGAGTGCTCCTGGAGATCGGAGAACGCGAGCCAGCGCGGGACGTGCGGTTGCGGTCCTTCACCGGCGGTGAGGACGTCGACGAGGGCATGCCCCACGCCGCCGTCGAGCAGATCACCCGACTCGACGCGACCGCCTTGTCCGTCGACGACGTACCGAACGACGCGCTCCCCTGCCCCCTCTACGTGCGCCGCTTCGTCCTGTACGAGGAGAACGAGGCGTGGCTCGGCGCTCCCCGGCTCCGGGGCGGCTTGCACCAGGTCGAACGAGGCGACACGGCCTTTTTCGGGTGTGATGCGGCGTACCGGCGACGTCGGCTCCCCCTTCGCGTCGAGCGACACGAGCTCGACCCATCGATACGAGCGACGCTCTCCCGGGCCTTCGGGCGCAGCACCGGCGTCCTCGGTGGGCTCGGGCTTGCGCGCGAGCCAGGCGAGCCAGTAGCCGCCCCTCTTCGAGAGGAGCCGCGGCGCCTCGGCGTCGGTCGCGTCCGGCGAAGCGACGCGCGCCTTCGAGCCGGTCGCGAGCTGAACCTTCACGACGCCGCGATCGGCGAGGAGCTGCCCGGCAACGAGAGGCGCGTCCTCGTCCCAGGCGACGAGCGGCACGCTCGGAGCGGCGGTGGCCGCTGCGAAGGGGTCGGGCCACGCGATGTCGAACGCGAGCGACTCGTCTGCTTGCTGGACGATCGCGCCCTGCCGAACGAAGGCTTCGCCCTCGAAGCGCGATACCTCGAGCACTCGGGTCATCGCGCCGGTCACGCTTCCTGCGTCGGCGCCAGATTTCGCGCGTGCGTACGAAGCGACGAAGACGCTGCCTCCGTGACTGCGTGGCGACGGCGGCGGATCCTCGCCGAGGGAGGCGCCGAGGTCGATCGCCTTCATCGACGAGAGGTCGAGCGACGCGCGCACGACGCTCGCGAGACGGCGCCCGCCGTCGCGCCTGACGACGCCGACGAAGATGGCATCCGCACCCACGACCCCGTCACCGGAAACGACGTCGTCACCGGGGATCGCGAGACGAGGGCCCTCGACGCGACAGCGCGGCAGCGACTCCGCTACGACGGTCGGCGGAGGCGCGGGGGCGGCCGACGAGGACGGCACCTGCCCCGGAGCCGTCGACACGGCAGACGCGTCGCCCTTCCTGCAACCGTCACATCCGGAGAGCGCAATCACGCTCGCCAGGAGGACGACGCGCGAGACGCTCATGCCTCTTGACCGACGGCGATGTCGGCGGGCACGTCGGTCTCGACGAAGCCATCGATGACCTCGAGCGCCAGATCGAAGCGCTCGAACGGCGGCATGACGTACGCGCCGGCGACGCGATGGCGAACCGCCGCGAGCATCTCGCGGGCGATCTTGACGCCCTCCTTCCGACCCTCGGGCCCGCTGCCGGCGAGGCGCATCCGCTCGCGCACCGAGTCGGGCACTTGCATGCCGGGCACCTCGTTGTGGAGGAACTCGGCGTTACGGTAGCTCGCGAGCGGGAGGAGGCCGACGAGCACCGGCAGACCGAGAGGCTCGATGTCAGTGAGGAATTTTTCGAGGACCGCCGGATCGTAGACGGGCTGAGTCATCACGATCTCGGCGCCCGCGTCCTTCTTCTGGCGGAGGCGCGTGAGCTCGCGCTCGTAGTTGAGCGCGGCAGGCTCCGCGCCCGTGGCGAGGACGAAGCGAGTACCCGAGCCGAGCGGCTTGCCTCCCGGGTCGATGCCGTGGTTGAGGCGCGTCGCCAGCTTCAGGATGCCGATCGAATCGAGGTCGTAGACGGCGGAGGCGTCCGGGAAGTCGCCCATCTTCGGCGGGTCGCCGGTGATAATCACGACGTTGCGCACCCCGAGCTCGTGAGCCGCAAGGAGATGCGCGAGGGTCGCGAGCAGGTTCCGGTCGCGACCGCAGACGTGGAGGATCGTCTCGACGCCATGCTCCTGAACGCGCACGGCCATCGCGAGGTTGCCCATGCGAGCCTGCGCGCGCGCGCCGTCCGCGATGTTGACGACGTCGACGCCGCCTCGCTTCAGCATCTTCGCCGCGGCGAGGGACTTCTCGAGGTTGAGGCCGACGGGCGGATTCACCTCCACCGAGACGACGAACTTTCCGCGCGCGATCTTCCCCGCGAGGCTGCTGCGCTCGGCGAACGGCACGGCCTTCGCGGCGCCGGGAAGCGCCTCCGGAGGATCGGCGGACCACGCCTGGAACGTGTCGCTGCCGCGGGAAGGAGTCTCCGCGTCGGGCGGCGTGCTCTTTCCGTCGCTCGACCCGATCATGCGCGCGGCGGCGGCGATGCGCTTGACGTGATCCGGCGTCGTGCCACAGCACCCGCCAACGAGCTTCACGCCGAGCTTGTACATGCGTCGCGCGTAGACGCCGAAGTACTCGGCCGTCGACACGTAGACGAGGCGATCGTCGACGCGGCGCGGCAGTCCGGCGTTGGGTACCGCCCAGACCGGCAGGCCGGTCTCGAGCATCGGCTGGACGGCCTCGAGCACGTTCATCGGACCGTCGGAGCAATTCACGCCGACGACGCTCGCGCCCCACTCCTTCATCAGGCGTGCGATCTCGGCCGAGCTCTTGCCGTCCGACATGCGGTTGTGCTCGTCGACGGAGGCAGAGGCGATGACCGGCACCTCTCCACCGGCCGCGGCGACGGCAGCCTCGATCGCGACGCGCAGCTCGTTGGTCTGACGGAACGTCTCGACGACGAGCGCGTCGACACCCGCGCCGACGAGCGCGCGCGCCTGCTCGCCGAGCGCGCTGCGCACCTTCGTGATGTCGTCCGGAGACGCCTCGCCGAGGAAGTAGCCCGAGGGGCCGATCGCGCCTACGACGAAGCCCTTCACTCCAACCGCCTCACGAGCGAGGCGAACGCCCGCCTCGTTGAGGAGAGCGACCTTCGAGCTCACGCCGTGCTTCTCGAGGCGCATCGCGTTCGCGCCGAACGTGTTGGTCTCGATGACGTTCGCGCCCGCGCGGACGTAGTCCTCGTGGACCTTGCGGATCAGCTCGGGCCTCGTGAGGTTGAGCTCCTCGAGGCACGCGTTGTAGAGGACGCCCCGTTCGAAGAGCTGCGAGCCCATCGCGCCGTCGACGACGAGCGGACCGCCTGCAAGAGCCTCGAGAAAGGTGGCCATGGCGGAGGAGTTAGCGCGCCGAGGCACGCACGCGCAAGGACGGCGCGTCCTCGGCGCGAGATCGGACTACCATCCGTCGTCATGCCCGAGACGTTGCAGAGCCTCGCGCGCGCCTTTCCCGACGTGCGAACGAGCGACGACGCCGCCGATCGCGTCGCTTACGCACGCGACCTCTGGCCGAGGCACCATCTCGCCGTTCGCGCCGGGAATGTCGGTGCGCATCAGCCGGCCGGGATCGTCTGGCCGACGTCCACGGACGAGGTCTCCCGCATCGTCCGCTGGGCCCACGACACAGTCACGCCCGTGGTCCCGTTCGGAGCCGGCAGCGGCGTCTGCGCGGGCGTCCTGCCCCACGAGCAGATCATCGTGATGGACCTGAAGCGCATGTCGCGCTGGCGATCGCTCGACGAGCGCGCGCGGACGCTCGACGTCGAGGCTGGGCAGATGGGGCTGCCGCTCGAGGAGGACCTGAATCGCCGCGGCTACACCCTCGGGCACTTCCCCTCGTCGATCTTGTGCAGCACCGTGGGCGGCTGGGTCGCCGCACGCAGCGCCGGCCAGTGCTCGGGCATGTACGGGAAGATCGAGGACATGGTCCTCGCCCTCGAGTGCGTCACCGGCACCGGCGAGATCGTGAATCTGCGACATCGCACGAGCGGGCCGAACCTGATCCCGATCGTGACGGGTAGCGAGGGGACGTTGGCCATCGTGACGAGCGCGACGCTGCGGCTCCATCCGAAGCCCGTCGCGCGCGCCTTCGCGGGCTTCTCGTTCCCGACCACCGAGCACGGCTGGGAGGCGATGCGCGCGATGTTCCAGGCCGGGCTCCGCCCTGCCGTCTCGCGCCTCTACGATCCGTTCGACGCGATGCTCGCGCGGCGAGGCTCGGTGAAGAAGGGCGGCGCCGACTCCGGAGGCACCCCCGGCCTCGGCGCCGCGGCGCTGCGCTCGATCCTCCGCAGGCCCGGCGCGATCAACGAGCTGCTCGACGGCGCGTTCGGCAGCAAGATGCTCGGCGGGTCGCTCGTCGTCCTCATCTTCGAGGGCGAAGGCGACGCCCCGCAGCGCGACATGGATCAGGCGCGCGCGCTGCTCGAGACGATGCGCGCGCAGTACGAGGGCGAAGGCCCGGCGAGAAAATGGCTACTCCACCGGTATTCCGTGAGCTATCGCCAGGCGCCGGTGTTCGCGGCCGGGCTCTTCTCCGACACGATGGAGGTCGCGGCGCCGTGGTCGAAGCTCCGCGCGCTCTACGACGGCGTGCGACGCGCGCTCGGTGAGCACGTGTTCGTGATGGCGCATCTCAGCCACGCGTACCCGGACGGCTGCTGCATCTACTTCTCGTTCGCCGGTACGGCCGCGAAGGGCGCAGGAGTCGCGCGCGGCGCAGGCTGGGATGAGAGGTGCGAGATGACCTACGACCGCGCCTGGAAGGCGGCGATGGCTGCGGCGATCGAGGCCGGCGGAACGCTCGCCCACCATCACGGCGTCGGGCGGTCGAAGGCGCCGCGCATGGCGCACGAGCTCGGAGCTGGCGGCGTCGACACGGTGCGCGCGCTCATGCGGGCGTTCGACCCGAAGGGGATCTTGAACCCCGGCAACCTGCTCCCGCCCGCGAGCCCCGAGCCCTACACGGACGACGCGCACCCGACGGCGGTGTCCGCATGACCACGACGACGGCCGACCGCATCGAGATCGACCCGACGAGCCTGCTCGTGTCGACGCCCGCATCATGCACGCTCGACGGCATCGAGACCGCCCTCGCGGCCCGCGGCTTCACGCTCGGGGTCGCGCTCGTCGGCAACTCGTCTTCGGCGGTGGGCGACTGGCTCGCGGCTGGCGCGCCGGGCGCTCCGAGCATGTTCTCGGATCCTGCCGACCACGTGGTCGCGGGCCTCCGCGCGCCGCGGACCCGGACGGATCTCGAGCTTCTTTCCGTTGGGCAGCGTCGCGAGG
>JANXVA010000039.1 GCA_025351875.1 Myxococcales bacterium
GCGCGAGTAGACGTCAGCGCGCGCCCCCCGCTGCGCGTTCACATCCCGAGCATGCGGAGCACCTCGGTCGTGAGCTGCGGCGTCAGCTCCGCGCCGAGGGAGAAGCGTATTGCGCCGGGGGTCGGGTCGGCGGTACCCGTCCACGTGAGCGAGGTGCTCCCGTGCGCACCGACGTTCGCCGTGCGAAGTGCATTCCGCGATGCGCGTCGCAGGTCGTCTCCTGTCGCGGTCTTCGCCGTCAGGAGCCCCAACCCCGAGAGCGAGAAGAGCCCGGCGCCGAGGGCCGGACGCGAGCGCAGCGACTTTGCCTCCTCGGATCGCGAGAGTGTCCCGGTCTCGACGGCGTCATCGACCGCGAGACGCAGCCGCGAAGAAATCGCGGAGACATCCTCGCTGTAGCCAATCCACGTGCCTGAGCCCCTGGGCACGATGAACAGATGCGCGGTGCGCGACGGACGCTTTCCCTTCGTGCGCGGCGCGATCAGCACCTCGACCTGGAGCGAGCTCTTCGGGAGCTTGAGGCTCGGGTCGAGCGTGCCGATGCGCAGGTCGAAGTGGTCACCGTCGGGATCGTGCGGCGTGGTCGACTTCCCGCCGGGCCGACGGGTCTTCTCGGCCTCCTGACCACGCCGGACGACCTCGCGCATGCCTGTCGTCCACTTCTCGGCGGGCTCCTCGACCGCGACCATGAACCATGGAACGAGCGACGAACGCGCCTTGGCTTCGGCTCGCGGCTGCTCCGCCGGTGTCGACGAGTCGAACGCGGCGAGCGCCTTCTCCGCGCCGTCGCGGCCGCCCGCCACGCCGATGCCGACGACGAGGGGGCCACCCGTGAGCAAGAGTGACTCGATCTTCTCCCGAAACTCGTGCGTCTTGTCCGCGCGGTAGCCGTCCTGCACGAGCGTCTCCTCGATGTTGTCGGCGAGGGCCCTGCGGAGCGGCGCGATGTCCTCCGCGAGCGCGCCCGTCGTATGCAGCGCGAAGAGCGCGTCGCCGGGCAGACGGTAGAACATCGGCGAGGGCGGCGCGGGCGCGGTGCGCGTCACGAGCACCTGCGCGACCATCGACGTTCGTGTGGTGAGCCGCAGGTCGAGGCCGAGCTCCATGGCCGCGGCGCCGAACCGGACATTGACGTCGAGCCGATCGACCTCTGCGAGGAATCGCTCGACGAGCCCCTCGGCGAGCCGTGCGCTTGCCGCATCGCCCATCGCCTTCGTCGTCGCGCCTTTTTTCTCGCGCAGAGCGTGGCCCGGAAGCGTCAGGCGAAGGTCGGTGTCGAGGGGCTCGCTCGCCACGTTTCGCGTGAGGTACGGCGCGGAGCCCGTGAGCGCCGCCTCGTCCGTCGCGCAGAGCAGCCTCGTCGTCGCGGGGCCGGAGGCGCCGGAGAACGCGCATGCGAAGCGGTCGGACTCGGAAGGCGAGTCGGCGAGCTTGCCGATGCGAAGCAGCCCGCCTTCCTCGCGGAGCACGAGGCCTTGGCCGAGGTTAGCCTCGGCGTCCTGCTTCACCGCCATCGACACGACGAAGGACGACCCGGTGTTGCTCGTCACGTCGATGGGCTGCGCGAGATCGACGAGGCTCCCGAGCTTGCGCCCGAGCAGCGTCACCACGAGCTGCGCAGGGTCAACCGAAGCAGCGAGGCCCGACGGAACGAACGAGGAGATGACGCGGGCAAGCTGCTCGGGATCGCTCACGCGCACGAGCAACTCGAGATCGTCCGGCGCGCGCGGAGGAGCCTCCGGGCCAAGCGTCGGTGCGGGTCGCGGAGGAGTCGCCGGGCCGATCGCGAGGGGAGCGACGAGGCCACGGTCCGGCAGCGGGGCGGGCGCACAGCTTGCGCACAGGACCAGGGCGACGGCCGCAAGCACGCGTGGTTCCGCGGATTTCATTGCGATTCTCCCGGTTGCAACAGGACCGTCACACGAACGACGCACAAGACCTCACAAACTGGCTAGATTCAGCCGCAGCAATGGCGGACAAGGCTGAGATGGAACCGCGCTCGTCACGAAAGGCAGTCTGCTGATGGGGCTCCAGGACGTCATCCGCTTCCTGCTTCCGCGGGAGGATCATTTCTACGATTTTCTCGAACAGCAGGCGAAGGCTGCGCACAACGGCGCGAAGGCTCTCGCAAAGTTCACCGAGAGCGGCCAGACGGCCGACGAAGCTCGGGCGGCGGTTCAGAAGTGCGAGCACGAGGGCGATGCGATCGTACACGCCATGGAGGAGGCGCTCGCGAAGACGTTCGTGACTCCCATCGACCGCGAGGACCTCCAGCGCCTCTCTTCCGAGCTCGACACCGTCCTCGACCTCATGAACGGCGCCATCCGCGCGTGCACGATGCTCGGCGTCGAGGAGGCGACGGAGCCGATGAAGCAGCTCGTCAAGATCCTCGTCGACTGCACGCACCGGATCGACGGCGTGATGCCGAAGCTCCGTCGCCACGAGTATGCCGAGATCGTCGGCGCCGCCCGCGAGCTACGCAAGATCGAGAAGGACGCCGACACCGTCTACCGCGAGGCGATCTCGTCCCTGTTCAAAGACAGCACCGTCGACGCGAAGAAGCTCATTCGCGAGAAGACGGTCCTGGAAGACCTCGAGAACGCCGTCGACCAGTGCGACTCGATTGGGGACATCCTCGCCAACCTGGCTGTCAAGAATGGTTAGCCTGCTCGTCTGCGTCATCGTCGCAGCGATCATCTTCGACTACATCAACGGCTTTCACGACGCGGCCAATGCCATCGCCACAGTCGTCTCGACCGGTGTCCTGCCTGTCCGCACCGCGGTGATGATCGCGGGCATCCTCAACTTTTTTGGCGCCATCACCGGCACGGCCGTCGCGAAGACCATCGCGTCCGGCTTCGCCGATCCGGCGATCGTCACGCAGACGGTCGTGCTCGCAGCGCTCATCGGTGCGTGCATCTGGAACCTGATCACCTGGTGGTACGGCATCCCGTCGAGCTCGTCGCATGCGCTCATCGGCGGCCTCGCCGGCGCCGTCGTCGGCAAGGCGGGGGTGAGCGCCTTCAAGTGGAAGGCGCTCTACCAAAAGGTGCTCATCCCGCTCGTCGCCTCCCCGCTGATCGGGTTCGTCGTCGCTTTCATCTTGATGATCGCGCTCCTCTGGATCGTGCGCAGGCGCTCGCCAAAGGTCGTTCACAACACCTCGCGCCGGCTCCAGCTCGTCTCGGCCTGCACGATGGCGTTCGCGCACGGGTCGAACGACGCGCAGAAGTCGATGGGCATCATCACGCTAGCGCTGCTCTCGTTCGTCCATGCAGGGCACGCCGGTTCGGTCCCGCACTGGCTGCTGCCGCACGGCGACAAGGTGCCCACCTGGGTCATCATCGCCTGCGCCTGCGCGATCGCAGCCGGGACGATGGGCGGCGGCAAGCGCATCATCAAGACGATGGGCTCCAAGATCATCCGCATCACGCCCATCCAGGGATTCGCCGCGGAGACGGCCGGAGCCATCACGATCCTCGGTGCGAGCCAGTTCGGCGTCCCCGTCTCGACCACGCACGTCATCAACGCCTGCATCATGGGCGTGGGCGCCAGCAAGCGAGTGAGCGCCGTGCGCTGGGGCGTCGCCGGGAACATCCTCACCGCATGGGTGCTCACGCTCCCGCTCAGCGCAGGGATCGCCTGGGTCGCGATGAAGGCGCTCGCCCTCTTCCTCGAGGGCTGAGAGCTTACTTCTTCGGCGGTAGCTTCTTCGCGGGGCCGGCGTCGGCGCCGCTGTCGGGCGCCCCGGCATCGGCAACGACCGGTACAGGGTCGAGGAGCTTGCCCGCGGCCATGTCCACGATACCGACGTTCCAGCGCTCGTCCGGATCGCGATGCTTGCGGTCGCACGTCTCGCCGGTGCGCGCTCCGTCGAAGTAGACTTGGATGCAGACGAGAGGGCCCTTCTCGGCGCGCTCGTCGGCGTAATGAACGTCGAGCGGGAGGTGCTTGTCTCCCGCCTTCAGCGTCATGTGGGTGTACGCGCCTCGCGTCTTCACGTCGCACAGCTCGGGGCGCGCAGTGGTGACCGAGCATTCGTGAACGAGCCGCTTGCCCTTCGCGTCGCGCGTCTCCTCCGTCGCGCGGAGCTTCACGCGCGGGAAGGTGCTCGGGTCGTCGTTGGCGTCGAAGCCGGTCCAGACGAGCTGGACGAGGACGTCCTTCGTCTTCGGCGGCAGGACCTCGATTGTCGCGTTCACGGTCGTGATGCGCCCGGCCTCGTCCTTGGCTTCTGCCTTGACCACGTAGGAGCCGAAGACGTCGACGTCGAAGGCGCCCCGCAGCGTCCCCTTCGTGTACGCGAGCTTCGCCGCCGAGCCGCCGGGCAGCTCACCGAGCGCGACGGCGCTCTCGACGATCGCAAATCGTCCGCGCGTCTCTGCGCTCATCTCGCACTCGACCTTGTCGCCTGGCGCAGCGCTCACCTTCGGAGTCCACGCCGGTGCCGCATTCGCCCGGCAGTTCAGGACGACGGCAGGCGCATCTCCGCAGGACTCGGCGCGCTCCTCCTCGATGTAGAACTTCACGGGCTTGTCGACACGCTCCGTGATGACGGCGTCGAGCGGCGTGCGCTCACGCTTCGTCGTGCAGTTCTGCCCGGCCTTCGTCTCACGGACGAAGACGTGGATGCGATCTCCGGTCTCGACGACCTTCTGGATCTGCATCTGCACGGTGTCCTTGTCCTCGGCGACGGCGACGAGGAGCATCGACCTCGCGGTGTCGAGCGTCGCGGGCATCGAAGGCACGTTGCCCGCAGGCCAAGCGTTCTGCCACTCGTCGCGCGAGCGAATGACGGTGAAGCCGGCGCGCAGTCCGGCGTAGGCCTCCAGATCGCCGCGGCGGATCTTCACCGCGTCGCCCCTCACGGCCTCGGTGCGCTCACCGATGCCGACGTGAACGACGGTGACCGGCGGGCTGACGCCGCATCCGGCACCGACAAAACCCGCAGCGGGGCCGAGAACGGCCGTGCTCAAAGCAAGGACTACCAGGCAAGACGTGCGCCTCATCGGGGGCGATGATACAGCGCCGTCACGCCGATGATCACCGATCGTATGACCGCGCGCGTGTTGGGGCTGGTCGTGCTCCTCCTCTCGATCCTCGTCGACAGCTCGTGTTTCATCTTCGCGAGGCCGGAGATCCGCTTTACACCGCGTTTTGCCCTGGTCGTGCTGCTCACGTCGCTGCCGATGTACCTGGCCGGCGTCCTGTTCCTGAGGAAGGCCGCACGAATGAAGGACGCCGATGAGGGCGAGCCGCCGCGTGCGTGAACGTCGCTCTTGGCGCTGTCGCTCGGGTCCCTTCAGAAGGGCGCGGTGAGGGAGATGTCGCGCTCGCAGTGGTCAGCGCGCCAGACGAAGCCGCGGACGCAGCAGTGGCCGTCGGCGAGGACCTCGCCGGGGCCGCAGGCCGTCGGGCGAGCCGAGGAAGAGGGAGGGGCGGGGACGCGCCGCGTCGTCGTGGAGGCGGCGGGACGCACGGCCGCCGATGCGGAGGTGGTCGGGCTCGGGGTCGCGGAGGCGGCCGTGGATGGAGGCGCGGAGGGAGGCGGCGGCGCGGCGGTCGGGCCCGGCCGGAGCTCGGCGGAGAGCGGCGCTGCGCGTGCTGACGACGGCGGGGCGCTCGTGCGCGTGGCGACCGCGGCGCTCCCCAGGACGCCGATCGCGAGGGCCGCGAGCGCGAGGGGGACGAGGGATTTCGCGCGCGACGTACGGGTGGCCAGCGGCGAGAGGTCGGTCGCGCCAGCGACGAGCGCACGTGGCGTCGCCACGCTGCTCGTGTCCGTCACGGTGGCGCGTCGTAGCTTCATCGACGGCGTGAGCGGCGGCGGTGGCACCGAGGGCACCGTTGCGGCACGCCCGAGGAGGTATGCGCCGATGGCCTCGCGCATTTCGGCGGCGGAAGGGAACCGCATCGCCGGATCGATCATGAGCGCGCGCGCGACGATCGCGTCGAGCTTCGCGTCCGCGCCGCTTCGTCGCTCGCTCACGGGCGGCGCGGGCCTCATCACGATCTTCGCGATGACGGCGGCGTGCGTCGGCGCCATGTGCGCAGGCTCACCGACGAGGAGCTCGTAGACCGTCGCACCGACCGCCCACACGTCGGCACGCGCGTCGATCTCTGCCTCGGCCTGCACCTGCTCCGGCGCCATGTAGTACGCCGACCCGAGGACGGCGCCGGTCGACGTCTTCGCGCCGTCGGCGACCTCCTGGAATTTCGCGATGCCGAAATCGAGGACCCGTACCGCGGCTCTCCCCGTCGCGTCCTCGACGAGGAACACGTTTGCCGGCTTGATGTCGCGATGGATGACGCTCGCGCCGTGCGCCGCCTCCAGCGCGTCGAGCACGCCCGTCGCGTACTCGAGCGCCTCGGTGATTGGCAGCGGCCCGCGCGCCACTCGCTGCGCGAGCGACTCGCCTTCGAGGAGCTCCATGACCATGTAGAGAGCGCCGTCGTCCTCCCCGAGGTCGTAGACGTCGAGGATCGCAGGATGTCCGATCTTCGCGGCCGCCTGCGCCTCCTGCGTGAAGCGCCGCTTGGCATCGGGATGCTTCGACACCTCGGCGTGCAGCACCTTCACGGCGAACTGCTTGCCCACAGTGACGTGCGTGGCCTTGAAGACCGCGCCCATGCCACCTTCCCCTAGCAGCTCGTCGAGGCGGTACTTCGACGCGAGCACGCTGCCGATTCGGTTCGCGCCGGGCATGACGAGCGTGAGCGTACCACTCGAACGCGGGCTCCGAAGCGAAGCCTGAGCGCTCACTCAGTCAGCGTCGCGCGCGCAGCGCACACCCGTGCTCACGTTGCCGCTCGTGGCGGCAAACGGGAGTCGGTATGTCGTCTTCGCGCTCGTGACCGAGTAGTCCCACGAGCCGCCACGAAGGACCGCCTTGCCGCTCGGCTGGAGCGCCACCTTCGGATCCACGATCGAGCCGGCGTCCCCGGCGTTGCTCGTGACGTACGGCTCGTAGCCGTCCGCGACCCACTCCCAGACGTTGCCCGCCATATCGAGGGCACCGAAGGGCGTCTTGCCTTCGGCCGTCGTCCCGATCTCCCACGTGCCCTTGCGATCCCCGCACTCGCCGGCCATGCCGGTGAGGATTGCCTGTGCGCACGTGGTTGGCGCGGCGTTACCCCACGGATACTCGCGGGCGTCCGTGCCGCGGGCGGCGTATTCCCACTCCGCCTCGGTGGGCAGGCGCTTCTTCGCGAACGTGCAGTATTTCTCGGCCTGGGTGCGGTCGATGCAGTTGGCCGGATGCTTCGGGCGTTCCTTGTCGGTATTGCAGCCGAACGTGCTGTCGACGGCCTCGCCCGCGTGCACCTTGTTCGACGAGCACGCGCCGTCCTCGACACACGCCGCATAGGCATCCGCGCGGGCCTCCGTACGGTCGATGTAAAATGCATGGGTCAAGGTGACGCGATGGAGAGGCTTTTCGCCCTTGCCGTCGTGATCCGATCCCATCATGAAGGCGCCCGCGGGCACCTTGACCATGTCAGCGCGGAACGGCGTGACCCGCACGGCCTGCTCGGCCGCAGGGCTCGCAGTCGCGCTCTGGTTCGCGCTCTGGTTCGCGCTCGCGGGAGGCGCCACGCGGTTTCCAGCTCCCGTCCCGACCTTCGCGACGATCACGCCGATGATGATCACGGCGATCACCGCCGTCGCGAGCCACGCCCACGTCCCGCTGCGATCGCGGCCGCCGTCCTCCTTCGCGACCTCGTCGCGCTCGCCCCGCAGCGCATCGCTTGCGCGCACCGAATCGCCAAGGCGCTTGTCGTCGACCAACGGCGGCGCGCCTGCGAGCGCGCTCGTCATCGGAGGCTTGACGCTCGACGAGCCTCGTCCGGCCTGCGACGTCGCCGCGCGCGCAAGCTCCGCCAGCCCCGGGGGCATGCTCGCGGGGGGCGAGTCCGTGTAGGGCGTCACACCTGGATGCGATCCGCCAACGATCCCAGGCGGCCGATCGCTGGTGCGCGACCGCACGCTCGGGGGTGCAGGCGTCAGCTCGGGTACCGCGCCTACGAGCGCTTCCCAGAGCTCGCGCGCGGAAGCCCAGCGCCGCCGGGGATCCACGGCGAGCGCGCGCTGCAGGACGGCTTCGACGGCATCCGAGACATGTGATCCCCGCGCCCGGAGCGTCGGCCGCTTCGCAAGATTGCTGGTCGCGAGATAGAGCTCACCGGCGTCCGTCCCCGCGAGCGCCCGCGCGCCGGTGACCATCTCGATCACGCACAGCGCGAGCCCGTACACGTCGGTCGCGGGGCCGATCGCCCCGTAGGATTTCTTGAAGTGCTCGGGTGCGCCATACTCGGGCGCGAAGGGCGTGTCCCCGGGCCCGACGCGCGTGGCGAGGCCGAAGGCAGCGACCTTGAGCGTCGTGCGCCCGCCGAGCTCGGCGAGCCAGAGGTTCGCGGGGCGCACGTCACGATGCGCGGCTCCCATGGCGTGCGCGACCGCGAGAGCGCGGGCTGCCGGCTGGAGGATCACGAGCGCCTCGCCGATCGACGAGCCGCCGGCACGCTCTGCGATGTGTCGCTCGAGCGACCGTCCCGCGAGCCACTCGAAGACCGTGTAGGGGACGCGCGCTCCGTCGGTACGCTCGGCCACGCCGGAGGCGAGGAGCTTCTCCACGTCGCTCGAGCCCTGACTGATCTTGGCGAGCGCCTCCGCTTCGCCCAGGAACGTCGCGAGCGCCTTCTCGAGCTCCGCGCCGTCGAGCCCGGCGGGGATCGCGGGGCATCGCACGACGACGTTCGAGCCCGCGCCCGCATCTCGTCCCCGGAAGACGGTCCCTCCGGCATGGGCCGCCCCCAGCACCGCCTCGACGCGATAGCGCCCGTCGAGGATCGTTCCGAGGATGTCCTCGCGCTGGGCCATCAGCTCGTCTTACCGCGCGGCACGACGGTGCTCACGACGTTGCGCGTCGGCACCGCGAGCGTTGCGCCGTGTGCGGCCACGACTCGCACGCAGGTGAGCAGGAGCTCCTCGCGGATCCGGGCGAACGCCGTGGCGTCCGTCGTCTCGACGGGAGCGGCAACGTCCACGTCGAACGACGACTCGCCCAGCCCCGAGAGATGCACGAGCACGTCCTGCTCGAGGACCGACTCATGGGACGCGATCTTCTCGCGCAGCGCGGCGACGATGGCCTCGATCGTCGCGGCATCCGTGTCGCGAGCGAGCCCGAGCTTCGCGGCAAAGCGAATGCGATCCCGGGGCCCGAGCGACTCGATGCGCATGTCGGCGAGCTTGCCGTTCGGGATGATCACGAGCGTGCGCTCGACCGTCCGCATGCGGGTCGAACGCAGCCCGATCGTCTCGACCGTCCCCTCGATGCCGTCCACCTTGATGGTGTCGCCCACGCCAAAGGGCTGATCCGCGAGGATCGACACCGAGCCGAAGAGGTTCTCGACGGTCTTCTGTGCGGCGAGCGCGAGCGCGACGCCGCCGATCCCGAGACCCGCGATCACGGTCGTTACGGGATATCCGAGCTCGGACAGCGCCACCATGAGCGCGAGCGCGGCCACCACGACCGTGGCGAGGCGCGCGGCGACGCCGGTGATCGAGCGGATGTTCGGGCGCTCGCTCGCCCACTTCGCCTCGGCGATCTCGTCGCCGGCGATCGTCACGCCGCGGACGAGTGCCCAGAAGAACGCGAGGTAGCCGAGCGCGCGGAGCAATCGCTCGACGAGGTCCTCGGCGCGCAGCGTGAGCGCGAGGGAAGGAAGCGCCCACCAGAAGAGGACGAGGGCCCAGGCCATCGTGACGGGGCGCGCGAGCTGAGGCAGAAGCCTCGCCGCCCAGGGTCGCTTCGCGAGGACGCGCCGCGCGATCGCGCCGGACATCGACGCGAGGAGGCGTCCGGCACCTGCACAGAGCAGCGCGAGCAGCGGGAGCGCGAGCCACTGCCAGTAGTAGAGTGACCTCGGCCCCTGAGCGAGGAGCGGCGCGGGGAGATGATCGCGCACCCATCTGCCCTTCAGCGATGCGTGGAGCGCGTCGACGGCGATGAGCGTCGCTTGCGAGAACACCCATCGCGAGTCGTCCTCCGTGGAGCGTGACTCGTGGCGGACGAGCCGGATCGCGACCGGATGACCCTTGCTGTCGGTGACCCTTCCGAGCTCCTCGGTCCCTGTCGGGAGGCCGTCCTCCTTCTTGCCGGCGGCGGCCGAGGAGAGCTTTTCGGGGTCGATCAAGAGGCGCTCCTGCAGCACCTCGTAGAGCTTCTGCGCCAGATCGCCGCCTCGCTTCTCCCCGCCTTTCGGGACGTCGAGGTAGTGCGCGGCGTCGTCGTAGCGACCGCGATCGCAGAGATCGAGGAAAGCCCTCATACAGACGCGCGGAGAGTCGGCGGCCTCTTCTTCCGGGCGTTTGTCGGTGGTGACGGCACTCGCGGCCGCGCTCACCGAGGTCGGATGCACGGCTTGCGCGCTGGCGAAGCGAGGAAGCCCGAGCCCGAGCGCGAGCACGGCCACGAAACCGAGCCAGGGGAGCGTGAACGCACGCATTTGCGAGGACTCTACCCCAAGGCCCTTCCCTAAGGAGCCCGCATCTCGGACCATGGGGTGCCGTGGCAGAAACCGTCTCCCTGCTCTCCCTCGACGCGACGATGCTCGCGACGATGAGCGATGAGGATGTCGCTCGAACCCTGAACGTCGGGAACCTCGAGCTCGGCGACCTCGCGCAGACGATGGCGCAGAACCCGCACTCGACGATCGAGCCGGCGCAGCGCGCGTCCCACGACACGCAGGGCCGTCGCGCGCTCGAGGGGCTCGGCGCACGCCGCGGCGAGCGCGGCATCAGCTCGGCGCTCGACATGGAGCGCACCATCGGGGAAGGCGGGATGGGGATCGTCCGCCTCGCGACGCAGCGCTCGCTCGGCCGCAAGGTCGCCGTGAAGACGCTCCGCGAGGCCGTCAAGAGCGAGGCTGCGACGCTCCGCCTCCTCCGCGAAGCCTGGGTGACGGGCACGCTCGAGCATCCGAACATCGTCCCCGTCTACGACCTCGGACTCGACGAGGACGGCTCGCCGATCATCATTCTCAAGCGCATCGAAGGCCTCGAGTGGAGCGAGGTGATGCGGAATGCCGATCTCGCGCGCGAGCGCTACGGCACCGAGGACCTCCTCGAGAACAATCTGCGCATCCTCATCCAGGTGAGCAACGCGGTGAGCCTCGCGCATGCGCGAGGTGTGCTTCATCGCGATCTCAAGCCCGAGAACGTGATGATCGGAAGCTTCGGCGAGGTCTACCTCGTCGACTGGGGCATCGCGGTGAGCCTCGTCCCGGACCCGCTCGGCCGGCTGCCGCTCGCGGCCGATCAGAAGGAGATCGCCGGCACGCCCTGCTACATGGCGCCGGAGATGCTCGGGGCGGTCGGAACGCTCAGCGAGCGCACCGACGTCTACCTGCTCGGCGCAATCCTCCACGAGATCCTCACCGGGCTGCCTCCGCACAACGGTAATTTCAGGCAGATCATCACGTCGGTCCTCCTCTCGTCGTTCGTCTACGACGCCGCGGTGCCGCGCGAGCTCGCCGGCATCGCGAAGCGCGCGATGAGCCAGAAGCCCGAGGACCGCTTCGCCTCCGCCGAGGAGCTGAGGCTGCGGCTCGCGTGGTACCTACGCCATCGCGGCTCGCTGGCCATCTCCGCGGAGGCCACACGACGGCTCGAGGACATGGCGACCCTCGTCCGCTCCGAGGTGCCTCCCGACGAGATTCGCGACCAGCTCTACCATCTGTTCGCCGAGTGCCGGTTCGGCTTCCGGCAGGCGATCAAGGAGAGCGCCGACAACGAGACCGCGCGGCACGGGCTGCACGAAGCGATCGAGATCGTCGTTCGGTTCGAGCTCGCCCGAGGTGCCGCCGATGCTGCCGCGGGCGCCCTCGCGGAGATCGAGCACCCGCCTGCTGACCTCGTTCGCGAGGTCAACGAGGCCGTGCTTGCGCGCGTCGCCGAGAAGAAGAAGTTCGAGCGCCTCGAGCAGCTCGATGCCGACCTCGACCTGTCGACCGGACGGCGCACGCGTGTCGTGGTCACCGCCGTGATGGGCGTCTTGTGGACGGTCACCCCGCAGGTCGTGGGCTATTACGAGAAGCACAACCCCGACGCTCCTCACTGGTTGTCGTACGCGTGGACAGCCGTCATCATCGGCTTCGGGCTCGCGCTCGTGCGGTGGGGACGCGAGTCACTCACGAAGACGAGCGTGAATCGCCGCATGATCGCGGCGGGGATGGTCGCGTTCGCCGCGCAGCTCACGCTTCAGGTCGGGTGCAACCTCCTCGTGATGTCGCGCGAGCACATGGCTATCCTCCACATGCTCGTGTGGGGGATCGCCACCGCGTGCGTCGCGATGGTGGAGCCTCGCTTCTGGTTCGTGGTCGGCGGCTTCTTCCTGGGGTTCATCCTCGCCGCGCGCTGGCCAGCGCACCGCTGGGACTTCATGAGCGGCTCGACGTTCATCCTGCTGGTCGTGATCTTGCGCGCGTGGTGGAGGCCGCACGAGGATCGGCCTCGGATGGTGTGGATGCGCAGACGCGCCGAGCGCATCGCACGCGAAGCCGCGCGACGCTCACCGCCGTGACGTAGCGTCGCCCTCAGCGCAGCGTGCAGCTGACGTTCGCCGTGAACGTCTGCGCGGGCGAGGCGGTGAAGGTGAGGACCTCGACGGTCGCCCTCTCCGCGACCGCGACCGATGTGGCCTGAGGATTCACGTTCGTGGACACGCTGCACGTCGCCGCCTTCGAGCATCCGCTCTTCAGGATGACGACGTGGTTGTAGCCGTACGGGACATAGCGAGCCTCCGTCGCGACGCTGATGCACGCCGGCAGGACGGAGCGAGGAACACTGGCGTCGGGCTTGTCGTCCGCGCTCGCCTCGGGCACGGCGGCCGTCGCGACCAGCGCGGCGGCGATGACCGTCATCCAGCAAGAGACTGTAGCCACCCTACGCACACCCACACTCTGCGCATTCCACAGCTCCTCCGCAAGGCTGTGGAAGAATCTTGCGCGGGCTCCTGCGCGATTGGCGCAGCGCTGCGGCCTCGAGGTACATCCGACGAGAGGGCAGCTCCCACACGTTCGCACCTAACCGCGAGCGAGACGGCCCCGGGACGCGCCCCGAACTCTTCGGTTCGACATCTTTCGCGTCCGAAACATGACGCCGCACTCCGTCCTCTCGTTCGCATCACGCGTCGCGCTCGTTGGGCTGCTCGCCTGCGGGAGCGAAGCAGGCGCGCCCGATCCGGGCGCTGGCGCAGTAGGCGCGGGCCCGCACGGCGGAACGCCGAGCTCAGGCGCGGACGACACGATCGTCACGCCGCGTGACGGCGTGGCCTCGGAGGCCGCGAAGCTCGGCGCGCCTTATCCCGTCGTCTTCATGCACGGCATGGCGGGTTTCGGCCAGCTCGGGTTGGGTCCGGTCGGCATCACGTACTTCGACGGCGTCGTCGAGGATCTGACGAAGGCCGGCGAGTCGGTCTTCGTCACCGTCGTTCCTCCGTTCGACACGAGCGCCGCGCGAGTGCAGGCGCTCTCGAAGCAGATCGACGACATCCTCAAGCGCACCGGCAAGGCGAAGGTGAATCTCGTCGGCCACAGCCAGGGAGGCATGGACGCCCGCCTGATCACGAGCCCCCAGGGCCTTGGCTATGGAGATCGCGTCGCGTCCGTGACGACGGTGGCGACTCCGCATCGCGGCAGCAAGGTAGCCGACGCCGTCCTCGGTCTACTCCAGTACCTCCCCGCCGACGTCATCGACTCGGTCACAGGTGACTTCCTCAAGCTCGTCGAGAAGACCGCCTACGAGCTCCAGAGCGATGCTCATCTCCGACAGCAGGTCGTCGAGCTGAGCGAGAAGTACATGACCACCGTGTTCAACCCGAAGTACCAGGACGCGCCGGGCGTCCTCTACATGAGCTACGGCGGCCGCACGAATCTGCGGACCGGCATCGGGGTCTGCGACGACGGCAAGTACGACAACGATGCCCTCGACGTCGACACCACGCAGCTGATGCTCGCGCCGCTCGCCATCTTCCTCGAGGAAGGAAAGCTCGAGGTCAACGACGGCCTCGTCACCGTCGAGAGCTCGAAGTGGGGCGTGTTCCAGCAGTGCGTTCCGGCCGACCACCTGAAGGAGGTCGGACAGCTCGGGCCCGCGGCGCAGAGCTTCGATCACCTCAAGCTCTTTCGCGACATCGTCGCGCGGATACGCAAAGCCGGTTACTGAACGCGCCTCGAGAGCGCGACGAGCACGACGACCCCCGCCACATCGGCGGCGAAGTCCCAGATGCTCGACGTGCGATGCGTCGAGTAGCGCTGCAGGTACTCCTCGACTCCCGCGGGCGCGAGCACGGCCACCGCAGCGATCGGCACGGCGACTCGCGACCCCGCGAAGAGCGTGCGGCGTCCGAGCGCGCCGTCGAGGAAGAACGCGAGGAGGCCTGCGACCGTGAAGTGAACGACCTTGTCGAACTGCGGGACGACCCGGAAGATCTCCGGAAGCCCCTCGGCGTACGCGAGTGAAGACATGTACGCGGCGCCCGCCGCGATGAGGAGGAGCCCAGTCCACCAGCGCCACGCCGCGACGAGGGGGACGCTGGCGAGCGGACGCTCGGACATGCCGTCACACTATACTGTCCCGTGATGCGAACCGTCATCGTTGCGGCCGGAATCCTGATCGAAGGCGGCAAGGTCCTGCTCTCGCGGCGCAAGACGGGCACGCACCTCGCGGGTCTCTGGGAGTTCCCCGGAGGAAAGGCCGAAGCCGGCGAGGATCCGCGCGCCGCGCTGAGCCGTGAGCTCGAGGAAGAGCTCGGCATCACGACGCGCATCGGGGAGATCCTCGACGTGACGTTTCATCGCTACGAAGAGGCGGACAAGGCCGTGCTTCTCCTCTTCTTCGAAGCACACCGCGAGGCGTCCTCGCCGGAGCCGCGCGCCATCGACGTGGCCGAGGTCGAATGGCGTGGCGTCGAAGGCCTCGATCCCTCGACGTTCCCACCTGCGGACATCGCGGTCCTCGCCAAGGTGCGCGAGCGCCTCCTCAGCTTCGCTTCGTCGGATCGCCCTTCGAACCGTTGAGCGCTACGGCCTCCTTGACGAAGGCCTCGATCGGTAGCTCCGCGAGCTCGTCGGCGTTCGTCACCTTGAGGTGACGCATGCTGGTCCCGTCGCCTTCGAGGTGGCCGCCCGGATCGTTCATCTCCGAGCCGCGCCAGAAGCCGAACGACACGTGCTTCGCGGCGGGTCTGAGCCATGCGAACGGGCCGTTCTTCTCCCACACCGGTTGGCCCCACTTCATGACGAGCGTCGCATCCGGCGCATGACGTGTGACGAGCGCGCGGATGATCTTCAGCGCGTCCGCCTGCCAACCCGTCAGCTTCTTCGCCCAGTCGTCGACGCTCGTGCCCTTCAGCGGGCTCACCTTGGCCGTCGTCCTCCTGGCCGCGCCGGCCTTCATCGGCTTCACCGTGGTCTTCTTCGACGCCGGCTTCCTGGCGGCGCTCTTCTTCGCGGCGCTCTTCTTCTTGGCGACGGTCTTCTTCTTCTTGGTGGCCATGCCGCGAGAGTAGGAGGACCGCGGGCGCGTTCAAGGGTCAGCTCGTGCGAATCGCGTTGCCATCGTCGTCGTGGAGAGCTTCGACCAACGCAGCGCGTCGAACACGACGCCCTTCGCGGGGTCGTCCTCGTCGGCGAGACGACCTGCGTCGCCCATCGGGTAGAAGCCATGCTCGTCGCGCGGGCTCGGTTCGGTGGTGCCGCCCGCTCGCCAGTACCCGGGCGAGACGTTGGGACCGCGAACGCGCATCTCCAGCTTCCCGCCTGCGGTCCCGCTCGGCACGAACGCGAGCTCGCATCCGGGAGCGGGCAAGCCGATGACGCCCGCGCGATCGATCGGAAAGTGCACCTGCGTGACGAGGGGTGAGGTCTCGGTCGAGCCCCACGCCGAGACCATCGTTACCTTGCTGCCGCGCACCTTCTTGCTGACGGCCTCGAGGCGCTCCCACGTCGGCTGCGAGAGGGCCGCAGCGGCGTAGAAGACGACATCGAGGTCGCGGAAGAACGACGCGGCGAGCTCGGGTCCTCCTCGAGCCGCCCGACGAGCATGTCGAAGCCTCGCGGTACGTTGAAGTACGCGGTGGGCGAGAGCTCGCGCAGGTTCTTCACGGTGTGCTCGAACGCGCCCGGCGCGGGCTTGCTCTCGTCGATTGTAGAGCGTTCCGCCGTGCCAGAGCATGGCCGCGTGGGGCCCAGGCCGCGATCGAGGAGGTCGTCCGCGAGGAGGCGCACCGCCGCGAGGGCACCGGCGTACGTGACGGCGCGCCACTCGCCCGTGGCGCGGCGCTCCGCGAGAAAAACGCGCGAAGGCGCCTCCCGTGCCCAGCGAACGAGCATGTCACCGACGCAGCGAGGAACGTCACGAAGCAGCGTGGGAGAGCGGAGGACGAAGCCGCCACCGACCCGCGACTCGCGTTCGACCCGCGCGGGAGCGAAGCGCGGTGTGCTCGGGCTCACGGCGCCGCGGCCTTCAGGATCGCGTCCGCGACCGCGTCCGCAGTGGCCTTCGCGAGGAGGATGCCGTTTCGGTGATGACCTGTCGCGAGAAAGAGGCCGGGCAGCGCGGAGGCACCTACGAGCGGCGCGCCCGAGGCCGATGCGACGCTCGGACGGAAGTTGCACCACGAACGGACGAGCTCGGCCTCGCCGAGCCGCGGCATGACCGCGATCGCGGCGGTCAGGATCGACTGCACTCCGGCCGCCGTCACCTCTCGCCGGTGCCCCACGTCCTCCATGGTGGACCCGCACACGACGCGACCGTCCCCTCGCGGGACGACATAGGAGTGACCCTCGAAGACGATGGTGCCGGCGCGCGGCGGACGCTCCTCGAGGAGGACGAGCTGGCCCCGGACGGGCCTCACGCGCGGCAGATCCGCCGGGACGCCAGGAACGAGCGACGACCAGCTCCCCGCCGCGAGCACGACCGCGTCGCCCCGGAGGATCTCGTTCGGCGCAAGACTGACGCCGACGCAGCGACCGCCCTCGCTCACGAGCGTCGACACCGTCGCGCCGGCGCGCATGACGACGCCGGCCTTCGACGCGGCCACGACGAGCGCTCGGAGGAGCTGTGGGGGATCGACCTGCGCCTCGTCCGGGTAGTAGGCCGCGCCGGCAATTCCTTCGCAGAGCTCGCGTTCGATCGTGCGCGCGCGCGTGCCGTCGACCACCTCTGCGCGCAGACCCCAGGCGCGCTGCGCCTCGACGTCGTGATGGGCACGCTCGAGATCCTTGTCGGTGCGCGCGATGGAGAGCACACCCGAGCGACGGTGCGCGATGTCGATGCCGGTGGCTTCGCGGAGTGCGACCGCCCAGCCCGCGTACGCCTCGCGGGCCCGCACGAACTGGACGAGCTCCGCCTCGTCACGCGACTCGATCTGCGCGGCGAGCATGCCCGCAGCCGCGCTCGAAGCCTCCGCACCAGGTACGGCCCGCTCGAGCACGACGACGTCGCAGACGCCTCGATTCGCCAGCTCGAGCGCCGTCGCGCAGCCCATCACCCCGCCGCCCACGATCACGATTCGCATCGCCCCGATCAACTACACCGCCCGAGGCGAGGATGCGAGACGAGGACCGGGGCCAGGGGTAAGGTTCGCGGTGGATGCGGGGCCTCGTCGTAGCGTTCATGCTTGCCGCTCTCCTCATGGTGGCACGGCCCGCGGAGGCGTTCTGCGGGTTCTACGTCGGGGGCGCGGACGCGAAGCTCTTCGCGAACGCATCGCAGGTCGTGCTCATGCGCGAGGGCACGCGCACCGTGCTGTCGATGCAGAACGACTACCAGGGGCCGCCCGAGAGCTTCGCGATGGTCGTGCCCGTCCCCGTCGTCCTCCAGAAGGAGAACGTGAAGACGCTCCCGCGCGAGCTCTTCGCGCGGATCGACCAGCTCGATGCGCCGCGGCTCGTCGAGTACTGGGAGGCGGACCCTTGCGCACCGAGCCGTCACGCCGAGCACAAATCGGGAGCCGCACGCCCGGCCGGCGCCGTGCAGAAGCCAGCACCCGGCGCGTCGACCGCGGACGTAGGGGTCACGATCGAAGCGGAGTTCACGGTGGGCGAGTACGACGTCGTCGTGCTCGGCGCGAAGGACTCGTCCGGGCTCGACGCGTGGCTGCGCCGCGAGGGCTACAAGATCCCCGAGGGCAGCGAGCCGTTCCTCCGGCCGTACGTCGCGAGCGGCAGCAAGTTCTTCGTGGCCAAGGTCGATGTGAGCAAGGTGAAGATGCAGGGGAAGCACACGACGCTCTCGCCTCTGCGCTTCCATTACGATGCCGCCGAGCTCACGGTGCCGATCCGCCTCGGGCTCGTGAACTCCGCGGGGACGCAGGACCTCATCGTGCACGTGCTCGGAAAAGGCCATCGGTACGAGGTCGCGAACTACCCGAACGTCACGATCCCCACGAACCTCGACGTGGCGGAGAACGCGAAGGACAAGTTCGGCTCGTTCTACGCGGCGCTCTTCGATCGCGCTCTCGCGAAGACACCGAAGGCGGTCGTCACCGAGTACGCGTGGGATGCCGGTTCGTGCGATCCCTGCCCGTCACCTCCGCTGTCCGATGCGGAGCTCGTCACGTTGGGCGCCGATGTGATGCCGTCGGTGTCGTCGGAGAGCGACCTCGTGGAGAGCGGTCTCTTGAAGGCGCTTGGAGCAGACGGCGGAGGAAGAGGTCCGCAACGTCCTTCACCGGCGTCGGGACCGGTGCCGCGGCGCAAGTACTACGGCCTTCGCTCTTCGTTCGTGCTCACGCGGCTCCATGCAAGGTACACGCGCGACGCGCTCGGCGAGGACCTCGTGCTCAGGGAGGCGCCCGTGCTCGAGGGAGGGCGCGAGCGGCGCGGGCCGGCAGGGGCGCTCGAGACGACGGTGACCGTGGTGGGGGGTGCACCTCATGAGGGGTCGAATGCGTTCCAGGGCCGCTACGCGATTCGCCATCCCTGGACGGGGCGGATCACGTGCGAGGCGCCCGTGCGCAACGTGTGGGGTGGCCCGTCGAACGGCCTCGACAACGGCGGGGCGAAGCCGGCGCTCGGCCTCGCCTATGCGGCGAGGGAAAATGTGCAACTTGCATCCTTTTTGAGGAGCGACGTGTCGTCCCTCGGCATCGTCGCGGCGGGTGCGCAGCCGAGCGGTGTCGGAAACGATGCGGTCCCGGCGGTGGTGGCGCCGCAGGCGACCGGCGGCGCAGAAGCGGTGGTCGCGGCGAAGGATGTGGAGGGCGGCGCGGCCGCAAGGCGATCGGGATGCGCGGGTTGCACGTCGAGCGCGGCGCGCGGCGGCGGAGCCGGGGGCGCGGTGCTCGCGGCCGGTGGCATCCTCGCCGCGCACCGCCGTCGACGGCGCTCGCGGTCGGGGTCGCGCGAGGGGGGGCCGTGACCCTTCCTGACCGTCATGACTCCTCGCGGTCGGCGAGGCTCCTGCTGGTAGCGGGGGTGTTCGTCGGTGTCGCCTGCAGCGGCAGCGATCCGCGTGCCACGCCCGTCACACTCGCCCCCGTCGCGCCCCTCCCCGAGCGGCCCACGCCGGTCGCCTCGCTCCCCGAGGCCGGCCACGGGAGGCTCGCGCCTTCGCTCGCTCGCGTCGTCGGCGGAACGGATCCTCACCGGACCGGCGACACGCTCTCGGACGTCGAGGACTGCGCGGCGTGCCATGCAGACGTCGCTTCGCAGTGGAGAAAGAGCGCCCACGCGTTCGCCTCGTTCAACAATCCCGTCTATCGCGTCGTCGTCGAGAAGTTGCGCAGCGACCGGAGCAACGCCACGAGTCAGTTCTGCGCCGGTTGCCACGACGTGGCTCTCCTGGTCGACGGCGCCATGCTCGGCAACATCGAGCCGACCGATCTGCGCGCCCATGCCGGTATCACGTGCAGGACCTGCCACGGGATCGCCGAGGCTCGCGCCGACGGCAACGCGAGCTGGGACCTCGATGTCTCGCCCATCCCCATCCCGAAAGACGGCGACGCCGACAGCGTCCTTCGCCACCGCGCGCGCGTCGGTCCCGCGACGCTCCGCAGCGCGGAGATGTGCTCGACGTGCCACAAGGCGTTCCTCGACGCGAGCACGGGCAACGTGCATCACCTGGTCGGTCAAGACGACGCTTCACCGTGGGCACGCTCCGCCTTCGCCGGCAGTGACGGCGCGCGCATCGACGATGACGTCCCCCAGAAGGACTGCCGCGGCTGTCACATGCCGCGCCTCCCGGCCACGCAGGGCGACGCTGGGGCCAAGCACGGGACAGTCGCTTCCCATTTGTTCCTCGGCGGCCACACGTGGCTCGCCTCGATGCAGGGCGACGTCGAGCTCGTCGAAGCGGCGGCCGCGTTCCTCGAGAACCGCGTCTCCCTCGACGTCGCAGGCCTCCGCCACGAGAGCGGCAGGAACGAGCTCATCGCGTCCGCGCCCGTCGTGCTCGCGCGCGGTGAGCACGCCGTCGTCGACGTCGCGCTACGCAACCTCGACGTCGGGCACCGCTTTCCCGGCGGAGTCATGGACGCCCAGGGAACGTGGGTCGAGATCGTGATCGAGGACAGGCAGGGGCGGCGCGTCGCCGAGGCCGGGACCAACCACGAGGCGAGCGGGGCCGACTCCACCGCGCACGTGCTCTCCTCGTACATGGCCCGGAAGGACGGCACGCGCCTCGACGCCCGGGAGACGCACGAGTTTCAGGCGGGCGTCTTCAACAACACGATCGCGCCTCGCGACGCCACCGTCATCGGCTATGGCTTCGACGCCCCCGAGGACGCCGCTCGCTACCCGCTGAAGGTGACGGCACGCCTCCGGCATCGCTCGCGGAACCTCGAGCTCCAGCGAGCGGCATGCGCCGACAGCCGGAGCGAGCGAGGCAAGTCGTTCGGGCGCGTGGGTCTGAAGAGAGTCGCTCGCGCGCTCGACGCGTGCAAAGTGCAGCCAATTACCGACGTCGCCCGTGGCGAGGTCTGGCTCGACGGCGACGCCGTGACGGGGCCCACCGCCGCGCGCGCTGCGGAGACCGCCGCTGTCGCCTTCGAGCGCCGCTACGCCTACGGCCTCGGGCTCTCTCACGCCCTCCAGGAGCGCATCGACGACGCGCGCGCGCCGCTCGCGGCCGCGCTCGAGCTCGCTCGGACGCCGCGCCAGCGCGCGATAGCGCTCGGCGTGGTGGCCCTGATCGCCGCCAAACAAGGGCGCACGGAGGAGACCTTCGCGCTCGCCGCGCTGGCCGATGCGGCCGCCCGCGAGGCCGGGATGCCGCCGCCGCCGGCGATGCAGCGCGCGCGCGCCGAGGTGCTCGCGGCGACGTGGCGGCTCGTCGAGGCTGCACCGCTCTTCTTCGACGTCGCCTCTCGATCTCCACGCGACGACACGGCGTGGGCTTCCGTGGCGATCACGTTCGGCGGTGCCGGGCAGCCGCATGATGCGCTGGAGGCGACCCGCCGCGGCCTCGCCGTTCAGCCGCGCGACGGCGACATGCTGCGCGTGCAGGCGCTCTCCCTCGCTGCCCTCCACGCCGACCAGGCCTCGCTCGGCGCCAGCGAGGCTGCGTTCCTCGAGCGGCGGACGCCCGACGCGGCGCCCGGGGTCCGCGGTAGGTGCTCTTCGCGTGTCCCTGGCTGCGCGAACGAACGCGTGCCCGTTCACGTTCACACGATGGTCGTCTCGCCCCGGCGCTGACCCTTCAGAGGTAGCCCTCGCGTCCGAACCACGTCATCGCGTCGGCGACGGCGCGCTCGACCGACGATTGTGGCATCCCCAGCTCTCGCACGGCTTTGGTGCAATCTGCACGTAAACCGAGTCGTGCGATCCGCACGGCTTGCGGTGTGAGGAGAGGAGGTCGCCGTGTGATGCGGTCAGCCACGAACCGCAGCCCTCGCGCAACGACGCTCGCCGCCACGAACGGCGCGACGATGACCCGCTTGTGGAGGCCGAGCGCGTCGAGGGCCATGCGTGCGATCTCGACGAGGCTCACGTCGCGGCAGCCGAGCAGGTAGGTCTCTCCGCGCTTTCCGCGCTCGGCGGCGAGGACATGTGCGCGCGCCATGTCGCGCACGTCGGCGAAGTTGCTGGCGGTCCGCGTCACGACCGCGCACGGTAGCGAAAGCGCGCTCAAGAGCAGCCGTCCGGTGGGCGTCGGTCCCACG
>JANXVA010000056.1 GCA_025351875.1 Myxococcales bacterium
GCGCGAGTACCTGATCCCCAAGGGCAAGCACATCCACGTCCAGCCTGGTGACCGCGTTCGCGCGGGCGAGCCGCTGCAGGACGGGCCGGCGAACCCGCACGACATCCTTCGCGTCAAGGGCGAGAAGGAGCTCGCGGCGTACCTCGTCAACGAGATCCAGCAGGTCTATCGCCTGCAGGGCGTCGCCATCAACGACAAGCACATCGAAGTCATCGTCCGTCAGATGCTGCGCCGCGTGCGTATCAAGGACGTCGGCGATACCTCGTTCCTGGTCGACGAGAACGTCGAGAAGCACATCTTCGAGAAGGAGAATGCACGGGTCATCGAGCGCGGCGGCAAGCCGGGCATCGCAGAGCCGCTGCTCCTCGGCATCACGAAGGCGTCGCTCTCGACCGAGTCGTTCATCAGTGCATCTTCCTTCCAGGAGACCACCAAGGTGCTGACCGAGGCCGCGATCAACGGCAAGACGGACACCCTCCGCGGTCTCAAGGAGAACGTCATCATGGGTCGGCTCATCCCGGCCGGGACGGGCATCGTTGCCTACAAGACGCTCAACGTCATCATCGACGGCGAGCCGGTCGAGCAGCACTACGCGCCTCCGCAGGCGCCGCAGGCTCCTTCTCCGCCGCCCTCGCTGAGCGCGGTGAACGAAGAGTAAGCGCCCGCGTCGACTACGCCCGCCACGCGCGTTCTTCGGGGGGAGACGCGGGAAAGGCGGGGGGGAGGGCCGCGATCGAAAGACCGCGGCCCTTTTTTTATGCGCGGCGATCAGGGTCCGAGCCTCCGTGCCTCCGTGTGAAATCGCGGAGCGCGTACACCCCTACGGCGCGTTGCCGCGTTGATGCCTCGTCGTGCGCGTGGTTACACCTCGGTCAAGAGGTGAGCATCATGTCGATCAGCAAGGCGAACGGGAGCTGGGACGGGACAATCAAGGGCGGGAAGGGGACCATGAAGCCCGACAACGGGCCCGAGGTGCCGTTCTCGCTCGGCACTCGCTTCGAGGGCCAGAAAGGCTCGAATCCCGAGGAGATGATCGGCGCTGCGCTTGCCGGTTGTTTCTCCATGGCGCTCTCGCTCGGGCTCGAGCAGGCCGGGATGACGCCGGAGAGCATCCGCACGAGCGCGAAGGTCCACCTCGAGAAGGACGGCGCTGGCTTTCACATCCCGCGCATCGAGCTCACCACCGAGGTGAAGGCGACGGGCGGCGATGCTGCGAAGTTCAAGGCCGTCGCCGACGAGACGAAGCGGCAGTGCCCCGTGAGCAAGGTGCTCGAGGGTGCAGAGATCACGCTCGACGCAAAGCTGGTGAGCTGAGCGGTAGATCGCCGGCGCCTCCCGGCAGCACGACCTGGCGCACCGCGCGGTGTCGCAACGCGGTCCGTGAGCGAGGGCGCATGCAGTCCTCGTGATAGAGACCGCCGTCGAACGTCGCGCCGTCGCAGTCGTCGCACACCGCGAACGCGGCGTAGTCGCCGGGGCGCGAGAGGTAGTCGGCTACGAAGAGGGAGCGCACGCGCTCGACGAGGCGCATGCGCATGCTGTCGACGGGCGCGAACCCGAGCTCGGAGGCCTCGTCGACGATCCCGGCGACGAGGCCCTCGCGGATCCTGGCGCGGACCGTGGCCGCGTCGTTCGTCCACGACCAGATGCTGCGCAGCATCTCGATGATCTCTGCATGCGTCGCCGCGAGGAGCCCCTCGATGGTCTCCTCGCGGAGCTCGGATCGCACCACGCCAGCACGCATTCCCGGCCCTCGTAGCGTGCGCGTCGCGGCGACCGCGTGGGCGTAAGGGCCGACGAGCCATCGTGCGAGCTCTCGCCGGCCCCATCCATTGTGAGCGCTCCAGGCGAATGCCAGCGCCGCGCTGCGGCACGCGTCGGCCACGTCGGCCACGCGGATCCCCGGCAGAAGCGGACACAGACGCGCATCGCTGGGTGCTGGGGCGGCCAATCGGTTGCGAGGCATCCTCGACCGCTAACGGAGCGCCCGCACGACGGCCAAGAAGCGCGCACGCCGAGTTGTGCGCAATACACGCACCTGATGGCGATCAGACTGAGGACTTCCGTCCGCGCACATCTCGGCCCCGGCCGCTTTCGCCGGGTCAAGGTGCCCGAACCTCGCCCGCGAGACGGGCTCCCGAGGTCGCCTACAGCTTCTTCTTCTTGCCGAACGCGCCGCGCGCGGCACGGGGAGGCGCAGCCTGGGCGGCTGCCGACGTGGCGCCTAGCCCAGCGTCGAGCACGCTCGCGACTTCGACCTTCGCGGCGCGACCGGGCTTCAGCGGCGCCACAGGCGCGACGTTGTGCGTGGGCGCGCCCATCTCGTCGCCCGGCTTCGAGAGCTTCGTGTCGAGGAGGGCGTACTCGTTCTGCTTGCGCTCCTTGCGATCGAGCAGCGCGACATCGCTCGCCGCGCTCATCGAGATACCAGCCTGCGCGTCGAGTACCCACTTGTCGCGTGCGGTCGCGCGCTTCGCGTCGACGTCGACATAGGGCTCGACGACGAGCTTCGCACCGAACGACGGATCGATGTCGAGCACTGCGGTCGGCTTCAAGCTGCAGTGCCCCTTCATGTGTTGCTGTTTGCCGTCGACCCTGAGGTACGGCTTCGGCGTGAGCTCGAAGCTCGGTGCCTTTGCCTCGAACTGGAGCGTCGGCTTCGCGCTCTGGACCCCCTCCGTCCCGTCGCGCCGGTACTTCGCGCCGAGGCGAACGTCGCCGTTGATGCCGACGCCCGTGGTCACGTGCATGGGACCTTCGACCTGCATCTCGCACGCGGCGCTCAAATCGAAGTGCGCGTGGAGTGCGAGGGGGCCGGCGATCGGGATGCTCGCCGCCATCACGTTCTTGGCGAGCGAGACCGGCCGACCACCCAGGAGAGCCCTCTCCCACTCGGCGCCGGTGGCCTTGCGGGCGTCGCCCTTGGCGCGCACGTCGAGGTCGAGCTGCACGTCCGCGTCGTAGTGCCCGCTCGTGATGAGGTCGGCCGCGACGATCACGTACTCGCCGGTGATCTTCTTCACGTAGGTCACGGTGCCGGTGATTTTCGCGTCCTTCACGTCGAAGTGCGCGTGTGCCGTGAGGGACTGATCGACCTTGAGGCCCTTCTTTTCGAAGCCGTCGTCGAACGTCTTGTCGAAGTCACGCGCCGCGGTATCGCGCTCGAACGTGAAGTCGATGTTGACGGTCTTCGTCTCCTCGGCGGACTCGGTCGGCGCGGGAGCGGCCATCGAGGGCGCGGCGAGGGGGAATTGCGGCGGCGCGACGGAGTGCGTTCCGCAGGCGACGCTCGACAGCGCGAGCGCGGCGACGGCGAGCGATCCCAGACTCCAACCTCGATTCGAAGAGCAGCGCATGACGACCTGGGAGCACACCTTGTACCACATCGACTCCGTGTAAAATTCCGCTGCTTTTGGCCCCACTCCATTCGCGGCGACGCTCGGTTGAGCCGCCTTGGTGGATCGCCGTCGATCCTACAAACCACGTCCCCCTTCGGGGCGGAGGGGGATTTCGCCGGCGAGCGCAGCGTCGATCACCGCCACGATCCGAGCGCGATCCCTCGGCAAGCGTCCGCCGAGGGGCAGGTGGTTCGAGGCGTGGTTGGTCCTGAACACGGTGTCGCTGGGACGAGCCTCGTCGACCATCGTGCGGAGCTCGCGGAGCAGAGCGTCGACTGGGGGTACAGCGAAGCGCCCCTTCTTCGAGAGCAAGTCGAGCGGCGTCCCGGCAACGATCGTAACCGTGAGCGCCGAGAAGAACGCCGGGTTCATCCTCGTCACGAGCTCCGCGGTCGCGCGCGCATGCTCGCTCGTGCGATCCATCGCGATGCCGAGCAGGACGATCACGCTGAGCTGCATTCCGGCCGCGTGAGCGCGCTCGGCGGCGATGACATGCGTGGCAGCGTCGTCGCCCTTCGCGATTCGCTTGAGCGTCGAGTCGTCGCCCGATTCTGGGCCGATGTAGAGGAGCGAGAGCCCCGCCTTTCGCAGCTCGGCCAGCTCGGCGTCGCTCTTGTCGCGAATGTTGCGGGCCATCGCGTAGCAGGAGACGCGGCGCAAGCGCGGGAAGACCCGACGCGCGCGCTCGAGGATCGCGTGCCAGTGGTCCATCGGCAGCACGAGCGCATCACCATCGGCGACGAAGACCTTCTCCACGTCGCTTCGCCCGTGGGCTCGACCTGCCACATCGAGGTCCTCGAGCGTGCTCGCGAGGTCACGTACGCGGAACGTCTTGTCGCGGTACATGTCGCAGTACGTGCAGTGGTTCCACGAGCACCCGATCGTGGCTTGCAAGATGTACGCGTCGGACTCCGACGGCGGACGATAGAGCTTTCCCTCGTAGCGCACGGGATCAGCTCGCCGCTCCGACCCGAACGAGCTTCTCGCTGACCTCCCAGAGCCGTTTCGCGACGGACACGTCTCGCGCCTCGCGCGAAGGCGTCTTCTGCTTGCACTTGGAGAAGTACTTGCCGCTGACCTGGGCCACCGACGCGTCTGCCGCGAGGAACACCGTGGTCTTCGCGCCGTTCTCGGAGGACATGAGGAAGGGCGACATGAGCTTCCAGAGTGTACCGACGATGCCCTTGTTGTTGAGCGCGAACCCGGAAGCGATCACGCCGGGATGGAGCGAGTTAGCCGTCACGCCCGTCCCTTCGACCCGCCGCGCGAGCTCGCTGGTGAACAGGACGTTCGCGAGCTTCGACGCGCCGTACGCGCGCCAGCCGGCGTAGCTCTTCTCGCTCATGAGGTCGCTGAAATCGATCGTTCCGCGCTGGTGGGCCTCCGACGCGACGTTGACGATGCGGCCGGCAGGTGACTTCTTCACGGCCTCGAGGAGGAGCTCGGTCAGGAGGAAGTAGCCAAGGTGATTCGTCGCGAACGTCGCCTCGTAGCCGTCCTTCGTCACCTGGCGATCCATGAGGAGGGCGCCGGCATTGTTCACGAGGACGTCGATACAATCGTGCTTCGCGAGGAGCCCTTCGGCCATGCGGCGAATGTCCGCCATCGAGGAGAGGTCGGCCACGAAGACGTCGACCTCGGCTCCCAGCGCACGGACCTCCTCGGCGACGGCCTTGCCTCGGGCCTCGTCGCGTACGACGAGCGAAAGGTCTGCGCCCATTCGCCCGAGGGCGAGCGCCGTCTCGCGCCCGATGCCGCGGCTGGCGCCCGTGACGACGACCCGCTTGCCCTTCATCTCGCCCGCCATGCGCCCTCTCTCTCTTTGCTCGGCCGTCCGATGCCGCTACTGCCCGATGCGTCGCGTGCTCCCGTCCCCAGAAAGCGTCGTCGCTGTCGAACGCGAGTAAGCCTCGGCCGACTCGAGGACGCGGAGGAAGTTGCCGCCGAGGATCTTGAGGATGTCTTCGTCCTTGTAACCGCGCTTCACGAGCTCGAGCGTGATCTTCGGCAGGCCGTCGATGCCGGAGAGGCCCTCCGGCAAGTCGTCGACGCCGTCGAAGTCGGAGCCGAGGCCGACGTGGTCGACGCCGGCGACCTTCACCATGTGATCGATGTGGTCGATGAGGACCGAGAACGGGACCTTCGGCATAGGCTCGCCCTGCGCGCGCAGCTTCTCCAGCGCCTCCTTGAAGGCGACGATGTCGTCGCGATAACGAGCGCGGAGCTCGCCGAACGCCTTGCCGTTCTTCTCGAACCACTTCTTGGCGGCGACGCCATACTCGTTCGACAGGAACATCGACCAGAAGTTCACCATCGCCACGCCGCCGTTCTTGGCGAGGGCGCGGAGCATGTCGTCCGTCATGTTGCGGCGGTGATCGGCGACCGCGCGCGAAGAGGAGTGCGAGGCGATGACGGGCGCCCTGGAGACCTTCATCACCGAGAAGAACGTCTCGTCGGACACGTGAGAGATGTCGACGAGCATGCCGATGCGCTGCATCTCGTGGACGACCTCTTCGCCAAACGGCGAGAGCCCGTGGTGCTTGACGACGAAAGGGCCGTTGAAGCCGGCGGAGTCTGCCCACTCGTTCGTGTTCGAGTGGGTGAGGGTCATGTAGCGGCAGCCGAGGCGGTAGAGCGTCCGCAGCGCGTTCAGCGAATTCTCGATGGCGTGCCCGCCCTCGATACCCATCAGAACGGCGATCTTCCCTTCGCGCTTGGCGCGGCGGATGTCGGCTGCCGTCGTCGCGAGCATCAGGTCCGCGGGATGCCGTTCGACCTGACGGTACGTCACGTCGATCAGATCGATCGCGCGCCTCAGCGCCCCTCCGCCTCGCACCGTGGGTTTGTCCGCGAGGTCTCCCTCGACGTAGATCGAGAAGAACTCGCCCGTGATGCCGCCGGCCTTCATCCGCGCGAGGTCGGTGTGCGTGCGGGTCGACTTCGTGCCGAGGTCGAAATCGCTCGCGAGGATGATCGACGGGATGTCGTTGTGTCCGTCGACGATGATGGCCTGGCGGTGGAGGCGGGTGGCGCGTTCCTCGAGCGTCTCACCGGGCCGCGGCCCTTCCGCTGCCGTCGCCGAAGGCGCTGCCGGCGGCGTCGGCGCGCTCGTGTGGGGTCTCGGAGCGGCCGCATGGAACTCGGAGCCGCCCTTGGCGCCCTGCGTGGCCGCCTCCACACCACCGCACGCCGGACCGGTCACGACGACGGCGGCGAGCGAGAAAAGGAATGCTCCACATTTCCACGGGCTCATGACGCGGATGCTACACCCGAGAGCCCGCGGGGGCGTGCGCTCATGGAGCTGTCGGAGCCCCGCTGCGCCGTCGGTCGAGCGTGGCCTCGTAGGGCGGGAGCCTGACGACGACGGTCGTCCCGCGGCCCTCCTCGCTCTCGACCGAGATCGTTCCGCCATGGCTCTCGACGATGTTCTTCGTGATGTAGAGACCGAGCCCCGTACCCTCGCCGGGCTTCGTCGTGTGGAACGGGACGAAGAGGCGCTCCTGCGCCGCGCGGCTCATCCCGACACCGTTGTCGGAGACGGCGACGCACGCCCAGCCGTCTGGCGTCGTCGACGTGGTGACCTCGACGACCCCGAGATCGCGGCGCTCGCGCGGAATGGCCTGGGCTCCGTTGACGACGACATTCAGGAACACCTGCCCGAGCCGTGACGAGCTGCCGCGGACCGGCGCCACCTCGCCGTACGTTCGGACGAGGCGAGCGCGGTGACGTAGCTCGCTCTGCGCGACGTTGAGCGCGGAGTCGATCACGTGATGCAGGTCGACCAGGACCTCGGCGGCCGGGTCGGCGCGCGAGAACGTGTTGAGGTCGCGGACGATCGTCCGGACGCGCTCGAGTCCCTCCATGGCGACGCCCAGCATGGCCTCGCAGCGGGCGAGGCCGGCGGCGACCTCGTCGCTCACGCCAGAGGCGGCGGCCAGCGCGGCGAGGCGTGGCAGCTCCTTCGCGATGAGCTCGTGGTTCGTGAGCGTGTAGGCCAGCGGGTTGTTCACCTCGTGCGCGACTCCGGCGGCGACCAACCCGAAGGTGGAGAGGCGGTCGGCTTCGAGGAGCCTGGCCTGCAGGGCGCGGCGCTCCGTGATGTCGCGGATGACGCTGAGGAGGACGTCGTCCCCGACCATGGACGGCCTGGAGGCAACCTCGACGGGGAACGCCGTCCCGTCCTTTCGCTTGTGCATCGTCTCGAAGACGGCGCCGACCGTGAGCGCAGTCTTGAAGTTGGCTTCGAACCCGGCCATGTCGTGCCGCAGAGCGCGGATGTCGAGGGCGAGCAGCTCGGCGCGGGTGTACCCGTACGTCGTCTCGGCGGCGTGGTTGGCTTCGACGATGCGCCCATCCCGGGCGATGAAGAAGACGACGTCGTGCGCTCGCTCCCGCAAGAGCTCGTAGCGCCGGCTCGTGAGGGCTTGCTCGGTGCTTCGCGTGATGTCGCCGAGGATGGCGAGGTGGAGCCCGGGCTCGACGTCGCCCTTGCCCGCGACTCGGATTCTGCGGCGCTGGCCGTCGGCCACGACGATCTCCACCTCTTGTCGGAACGTCCCGCCCGCGAGGAGGATGGCCCAGAGGCGCTCGATGAGCTCTGCGTTGTCGGTGTGCGCGAAGTCGTCGACCGACCGACCGATGAGCGACTCGAGGGGCGTCTTGAACAGCGCGCTCGCGGCGGCGTTCGCCGCGACGACGCGGCGGTCGTCGTCGACCGCGACGACGGCCTCCAGCGCGTGCTCGAAGGCGGCGCGATAGAAGTCGAGCGGCATGTCCAGGTGCGATCGCAAGGCCCCCTCCTCCAGCCCCTTTCTAGCCCAATCACCGAAGAACGGAGAGCGATCTAGGCGACTGCCTGGCCGGTGAGTAGGCTGACCGGATGAGCAAAGCGCAAACTCGCTTCTCACTTGCCGTGCTCGCGCTCGCGTGCGCTCTCTGCGCGTGCGGCTCCAGCCAGGCGCAGGTCCAGACGTTCGCTCCGCCAGCAGCCCCGGTCACGGCGATCTCCAACGACGACTACCAGGCGCTTCTTCGGAAGTACGTCGCAGACCACGGCAAGGTCGACTACGGGCGTTGGAAAGACGACGCCGCCGACGTGCGCGCCCTCGACAGCTATCTGTCGACGCTCACCCATGCGACGCCGGAGACCCGTCCCGATCTCTTCAAGACCCCGACCGACAAGCTGAGCTACTGGATCAACCTCTACAACGCCGTGGTTCTCCGTGAGATCATCCGGCGCTGGCCTCTCGACTCGGTGACCGACGTGACGGTCAACGGCGCGAGCTACGTGAAGAACGGCAAGGGCTTCTTCTATGATCTCGAGCTGCTCGTCGGCGGCAAGCCGATGAACCTCCACGACATCGAGAACAAGATCCTTCGCGCGCAGTTCAACGACGCGCGCATTCACTTCGCCATCAACTGCGGGTCGTCGTCGTGCGCGGTCCTCCCGAAGGACGCATTCGACCCGTCGAAGCTCGAGGCGCAGCTCGACGGCGCAACCGCTCAGTTCGTCAATGACGGCAAGGACGTCGTCGTCGACGATGCGAAGAAGCAGGTCGTCCTGTCGCGGCTCTTCGACTGGTACGCCGACGACTTCATCGTCTTTGCGAAGCAGCGTGCCAACCTCAAGGAGGCTGGAGTCGTCGACTTCGTCCTCATCTACGCCGCGGACCCGCTCGCCGCGAGGCTGCGAGACGCAAAGGCGAAGGGGTACAAGGTGGTGTTTCTCGACTACGACTGGAACGTCAACAAGCAGTGACGGCCGAGCGTGGCACCTCACACATCTGGGCGGCGTCGGTGCGCGCAGGCCCTGGGGGTGCGGTTGAAGGCAGGCCTGTGATAAGCCGGCATGTGCCTGGGGGGTTCAAAGCCATGACCATTCAAGAGAACGAAGCCGTCGCCAGCCTCAAGATCCTCGCCGCGGTCGCCCGCGCCGACGGGACCGTTCACCACGACGAGCGCAAGTCGCTTGCCGCAGCGCTCGAGAGCCTGGAGCTCGAGAAGCCCATCGCGGTCGACGAGCTCCTCGGCACCGACGAGGGCATCGATGTGCTCGATGAGCTCAAGCACCTGAAGTCGCCCGAGGCTCGCGAGCAGATCTACCGCAGCGCGTTCTTCATGGCCTACGCGGACGGCTCGTGCACCAAGGAGGAGCAGGCCATCCTGGATCTCGTCGCCGCCGAGACTGGCGTGACCCCCGAGGCGCGCACTGCCCTCGAGCGGTTGTTCGTGCCGGCCGCCGAGCGCACGAGCCTGCTGCCGGTGCGTGCGCGCGCCATCGAGAATGCCGAGACCCGCGCGGCTCACGTGAAGACGGAGATCCTCAAGTACGCTGCGCTCACGGCCGTGCTCGGAGCGTTCCCCATTCCGGGTCTCGCGATCGCGACCGACCTCGGCGTCATCGCCCTCCAGGTCAAGATGGTGCGCGACATCGCGCAGTACTGGGGGCATGCGCTGGACCGCGACGCCGCCAAGTCGATGCTCTACGGCATGGGCCTCGGTACCGGTGCGCGCCTCGCGGTGAACAATCTCGCAAAGCTCTTGCCGGGGTGGGGGAGCGCGGTTGGAGCAACGACGTCGTTCGCCTCCACGTACGCGCTCGGGAAGGTCATCGACAAGTTCTTCGCAGCGGGGGCAAAGGACGACATCGCCGCGCTGAAGACCGACTTCAAGACCGCCGAAAAAGAAGGCAAGGCGACGTACGCCGAGAACAAGACCGAGCTAGCCGCGCAGGGCGAGGCGGCCAAGAACACGCTCGCTGCCCTCACGGCCGATCTGAACGCGGGGAAGATCACCCAGGCGGAGCTCGAGCAGCGCCTCGCGGAGATGGCGGACAAGTAGGCCGCGCCCTCAGGCGTGCATCACGAGGAACTGCGCTGTTCGCGGCGCTCTCTCAGGATGCTTTCGCACCTCGTCGAGGAGCTTCATGACGTCGCTCGGCTCGTCGACGCCGTACCACTGCGGCAGCTCACGGATCGCGAGCCCCAGCTCCCGGCAGCGCAGGCGCGTGGTGCTCATGACGGCCGGTGTGCTCCAGGGCATGTCACGCACGAGGCGAGGCTCCACGCGCGACACGCCGAGGATGTAATAGCCGCCGTTCTGGCTCGGACCGAGGAGCACCTCGCCCTCGGCCCCTAGCGTCGTGTCCGCGAGGGCCTCCTCGAGCGGCTCGGTGGGGAACGATGGGGCGTCACTTCCTGCGAGGAGCGCGTAGGTCGCGCCGCGCTCGAACAACGTGCCGAGCGCGTGCTCCATCAGCGCGCCTTCGTCGTCGCCCTCGAGTGCGACGAGGTTCCATGGCGCGGGCACATGGCGGGCGAGCACGTCGAGCGCGAGCTTCATGAGCACGTCGTCGCCGGCGTCTTCGCCGGGCATCGGCGCCACCGGCGGAACGAAGACGACGTAGTCGTCGGCCGTCACCGACTGGAGACCGTCGAGCGTATCGCGCAGCATCGCCGCGCAGAGCCCGGCCACCCAGTCGGGGCTGTGCGCCGCAAGCAGGCTTGCCTTGCAGCGGCCCGCGAGCGGGGCCTGAGCCATCACGCCGATCGCCGTCTTCATTCCGCCGGCTCGATCTCGGGACGAGCCTCGCCACGCGTGGTTGCTCCGTGGATCTGGTACGGCTTGCCGAGGACGCGCTTCCACGCGCTAGAACCGCGCCACGCGAGGTACGAGCGGTTGAAGCCGACGATCTGTCGCTTGTCGAAGTACGGGTTCTGAATGCCTCCGAGCTCGGCGAGCACGAGGATCAGCTCGCCTACGCTCACCGGGCAGCCTTCGAGGCGCGTCCACGGGCGCGTCTTCAGCTCGCGGAGCTTCTTCGTCATCTTGAGCATCCGTGCGTACACGTCCTTGTGCTCCGCCTTGTACGGATCGAGGTCCTTGCGATCGACGTACTTGTTCCGGATCTGCACGAGCTCGCTGCCGATGGTCCCTTCCCACTCCACACAGTCGCCGACGAAGATCACCTTCTCGCCGTAGCCGAGCTCGACCGGGCCGTCGTACTTGCCGAAGACGAGATGGATCTTCGGCATCTTGGCGTCGCACTTCTCGTCGTAGAGACGGAGCACTTCGATGACCTCCTCCATCACGCCCGGGCAGCCTCCCCAGCAGTAGTCCTCGGTCGCGTCCTTGGGGGCCTTCCCCGAGTACGCCTTGATGTTCGTTCCCTCGAAGTACTTGTCGACCTTCACGAGGCCGACCTGGAAGCCGAGCGCGCGTGCCTTCGCCTCGTCGAGCGACACGTCGCCTTCGAGACGGATCTTCTCGAGAGCGACGGGGCCGAATCCGCGCTCGTGCGCCAGGCGGATGTGCTCCACGCTCAGCGGGTCCAGGCCGATCATCATGCAACCGACCGCGTCGACGGCGACCTGGTTGTTACCGATGATGAGGAGGTCCATCTTTCGCGGGATGGGCGTGAGCATGCGGCCTTCGCCGGCAACGATGCAGTCGATGACGATCAGCTGAGGCTGGATCACGTACTGGAGGTCGGCGACCTTCCGGTTGAGCGCGTGGTCGTGATCGATCAGGCGATGCCGGTCGTCCTGGATGCCGATGTAGTTCTTCATCGAGAACGTGACCGTGGTCCAGGGGTGCGCCTTGAACTTGGGGCAGTTGACGAAGAAGTCCGCCTTGGCCACGGGCTCGGGCGTGAAGATGTAGTCGCGAAGCCGCACGTGCGTGAGCGGCACCTCGACTTGCGGCACCTCTTCGAAGCAGATCTTCTTCGCGCCCGTGCGGTCGAAGACCGCCTCGTAGCCAGCCTCGGCAAACGTGTAGCGGGTCGGGATCGTGATGGCGCAGCGCTCCCCGACCGCGAGCTCGGTCATCGGGTCGCCCGTCACCTCGCGGTCGCGAAGCGCCCCGAGCACGCCCTCGACGATTTCCGGTCGGGTGTAGGCGTGCTGGAAGAGGTCGCCGGCGGCGACGAGGTTCGGCTTCACGAGCGTGCGGCCGTGAGGGCGCAGCCCCAGCAGGGCCATCGCCCCGCCCACGAGCGCCCGGATCCGCGGGACGTCGTAGGCGTCGCAATGAAAAAGGAAGACGCGGGCATCCTGGGCTGGGTGGACCGGCCGGCTCGGGCGAGACATTGCCAGGAGAATAGCGCGGGAAATCCAGCAAAAAACCCACGTCTTCCCCCCAAATCGAAGTTCTCCCCACAGGTGGGTACTGAGACGCGCTGGAGATGAGCGCATCCGTTGGCCGAGGCTAGAACAGTGTCCGCCGGGCACTGGTGGCCACTAGATCCACCAGGCACTCCCTGCAGCTAAGCATCCAGAACCGCTACAGATTCAAGCCGGTTCAAGGCTCCTCGCAGGCACCCTTCTCGCAGCGCAAAAGGCAAAACTCACCCACATGCGGATCCAGACCCTCCAGCTCGCTCTCCTCCTCTCTGTCGTCAGCCTCGCTGGCTGCGCCGCGGAGACGACGGATGCGACGAAGGAAGGCCGCGTCGGCCACCTCTCCAGCGCCATCCAGGGCGGCGCGACCGACACGAACGCCGCGCACAACTTCGCCGTTGGTGTGGCGAACCGCTTCGGCGGCGTCTGCAGCGGCACGCTCATCGCGCCGAACCTCGTCATGACGGCTCGTCACTGCGTCATCCCGCCGTCGAACGACGAGTCGGTCACGTGCTCGAACCGCTTCCCCGCGAACGTCGCCGCGAGCGCGCTCTACGTCACGACGGAGCCCAACCTCTACAAGGCGAAGTCGTACTACGCGGCGACCGAGATCATCACGCCGGCCGACAGCGCGTTCTGCGGCAACGACATCGCGCTCATCATCCTCGAGAAGGATGTCCCCGCGTCGGAGGCCCAGCCGGCCACGCCGGTCGTCCAGTTCAAGATGACGGACAAGCGCCTCTCCGGCAGCATCACGGCGATGGGCTACGGCATCACGAACCCCTCCGCCGAGGACTCGGGCCAGCGCCGCATCCGCCAGAACATCCCGCTCCTCTGCATCCCCGGCAGCAAGGACATGGACTGCAGCGGCGACATGGCGAAGTACTCGGACGACGCCGCCGAGTTCGTCACCGAAGGCTACGTCTGCTCGGGCGACTCCGGCAGCGGCGCCTTCGACCAGAGGTCGTTCGACAAGGGCAGCCCCTTCGTGATGGGCACGCTCTCTCGCGGTCCGCAGACGAAGGACAAGTGTCTCGCCGCGATCTACTCGCGCACGGACGCGCACGCGCAGCTCATCATCGACGCCGCCAAGAAGGCCGCGACGCAGGGCAGCTACGAGCTTCCGAGCTGGACGTCTCCCGAGTCGGTCTCCGGCTCGAGCGACCCGGCCAGCGAGACGACCTGCGAAGGCGACACCTGCACCGACGTCAGCTCGACGGAGCCCGCGTCCGCGTCCGGCTCGACCAAGACGATGACCACCTCTGGTTGCTCGGCCGCCCCCAACGGCCGCCGCGGTCTCGGTGGCAATGGCGGTAACGTCGCGCTCGTCGGCCTCGCCGTCGCCGCCGTGTTCGCGGCGCGCCGCCGGCGCTCTTCGTAGGCCGGCCTTCGCCCTCTCGCTCTCCCACGTCGCGGCCTCGAGGAATGGCTACCTTCCCGAAGCTGTCCCAGCCGGTCACGCCCGCCGAGATCTTCGTCGCTCCCGCGACCTTCGATGCCGCGCACGGGCGTGCCGCCGTCCACCACGCCGTCAAGGACGGCATCCTCAAGCCATCCGACATCGAGAGTGTCGAGCTGGCGGAGCCCGCGCTGCTCTACGTCCCGTTCTGGCGCGTCGGCGGCGCGTTCCAGAAGGATGGCTTCGTCATGGTGTGCGCCCGCAAGGACGTGCCGTACGAGACCAGGGTGCCGTCGGTCGTCACCGATCTCTCCGGGCTCAAGGCGCTCGACGTCGGCACGAATGAGCTCGTTCCGCTGAACGCCGGCGCCGCTCGCGAGGCGCTCGCCGCTGGCGAGGTCGTCGACGCGGATGTCGACAAGGCACGAGCCGAGGCGATCGTGAACGGCCTGCTCCTCGGCCCCGTCAGCGCCGAGCCGAAGAGCCTCGCGGGCACCTTCTTGCTCTACCCGCTCTACTACGCGCCCTACCGGTACAGCGGCG
Organism: Myxococcales bacterium; assembly: GCA_025351875.1. GTDB lineage: Bacteria > Myxococcota_A > Polyangia > Polyangiales > Polyangiaceae > Labilithrix. The sequence continues at coordinate 14,460 of JANXVA010000056.1, forward strand.
AGTCGCGCCGCCACGCGGGCGAGGAGCTCTTCGTTGCCGTGTCGGGCCGCACCGGCGAGGTCGCCTTCGCGAAGTACCCTTCGGCCGTCCGCGCGATGGCAACGAAGCTCCGGAAGCTTCTCTCGTTCGACCGCAGGTGACTCACGGCACGGTCACTCCGTCGGCGTACCGGCGTCTCGCCCACTCGTTCATCACGATGCCGGCCGCGACCGCGAGCGGTAGCGAGTGGTTCACGCCGTAGATCGGAATCCCGATCACGGCCTGAGCACGACGTACGAGCGGCTCGGGGATGCCAAAACGCTCGCTGCCGAAGAGGAGCACCACGTCGCGCGGGAAGGTCGTCACCGCGTGGATGCTGGTCGTGGCGTGGTCCTTCTCGACGGCCCAGAGCGGACGCGCGCCGACATGGCTGAGGAAGGCGTCGTCGTCCGCGACGCGCACCACGGATTCGTACTTCTCCATGCCCATCGAGGCCTTCTCGTAATACGGCGCGTCCCCGATGATCACGATCTCGCGGGCCAGAAAGCTATGTGCGACGCGGATGATCGCTCCCACCGCGAAGGCGTTGTCCGCCGCGTAGAGCGCGATGGTGAAGTCGTTCCGGAGGGGGGAAAGCAACGCCCGCACCTCCTGCGGATCGGCGCCTAGCGGAGGACTGAGGCCCATGTGATAGATCTTACCTGTGCGCAGGGCCGGCTTGGTGCTTGGGTTGGTGGCGGTCGTCGGCATGGTCGGCGCAATGTCTGCTTGCGGGCTCGATGCGGTCGGTTTCCTCGAGAGCGATGCCGGCGCCCCGATCGTCGAAGGCGGCACCAGCGACGTCGCGCTCCCGGATCGTGATGGCTCGCCCGGCACCGACGGCGGTGGAGGCACCGACGCGACGACCGACGCCGCCGACGATGCTCCCGACGTTCGCCCGGACGCCGGCGTCCTGTTCACACCTTCACACATCCAGCCGGCGTACTCGCTCACGGCGCCGAACGTCACGATCACGACGGACTCGGTGGTCGACACGACGGCTCGCACGATCACGATCGGCGCGGCCGCACCCGCTCCGCTCGCGAACTTGATCCACAGCGAGACCTTCGCCGTATGGTCTGTCGGCTCGTTCGTGCTCGCCCCGAACGTGACGCTCACGCTCGCGGGGACGCGCCCTCTCGTGATCGTCGCGGCAAGCACGTTCGAGCTGCGTGGGCACATCGCGGCCTACGGCGACATGTCGAATCCAGGCGCCGGCGGCCTCGCCGCGGCGTCGGGACCGGGGGCGGGAGGTGACGGCGCGAAGCCGAGCGCGAGCAACATCTCGGGCGGTGGTGGCGGAGGTCACGCGACCGCGGGCGGTGCCGGCGGAAAGATCGGCGCGGGCGTGGCGGGAACCGCGGGGCCCGCCGCGAACGCCAACGGCGCGCTGCTCGTCGGTGGTTCGGGCGGTGGTCGCGGCGGCGGGTACGCGGCCGCCCTGTGCAGCGACGCGACGCGTGGTCGCGGCGGCGTGGGCGGCGGCGCGATCCAGGTCTCTGCGATCGGCGCCATCCTCGTCGCGAGCACTGGAAGCGTCGACGTCGGCGGCGGCGGCGGCTTCGGCGGCTGCAAGGACAACGGCGCCGACGACTTCCGCGGCGGCGGCGGCGGCGGAGCCGGCGGTCTCGTCTTTCTCGAGTCGGTGGCCAATATCGAGGTACAGGCCGGAGCGGAGCTCGCGGCCGCGGGCGGAGCCGGCGGCGAGGGTGGCGACAGCAACAAGATGGGTCAGGACGGTCAAGCCGGACCGTACCCATCGGCGACCGCCTTGGGCGGCAATGCGAACGCCGGCGGCGCGGGCGGTAACGGCGGCACGGGCGCCGGCTCGACCACCACCGCGCCAGGTCCCGGCCTCGGCGGAACGAGCGCGGGTGGTGGTGGTGGGTCGACCGGTCGCGTCTTCTTCGGCACGCGAACGCCCGCGCTTCTCCTGGTCGGCGGCAAGGTCTCCGCCGTCCGCACCGATTTCGCATTCTGATCGGCGTCGCGTCGCGTATGTAATTCGGCGATGCGCGGCGACACGAGGGCACATTGAACCCGCTCTTCGCGGCCATTCTCGGCGTCGTCGAGGGCATCACCGAATACCTTCCGATCTCGTCGACGGGTCACCTCATTCTCGTGAGCCGTCTGCTCGGCTTGAAGGGGGAAGGGGCCGACGCCTTCGACGTGGTCATCCAGCTCGGCGCGATCCTCGCGGTCGTCGTTCAGTACCGGCGCCTGCTCTGGGAGCGTACGGCCGGGCTCGTCTCACTGAAGAAGGAGAGCGTCTCGCTCCTGGTGGCGCTCCTCCTCGGCTTCGTTCCGACCGCGATCGCCGGCCTGCTCCTCCGGAAGAAGATCAAGGCGCTCCTCTTCGGTCCCGGCCCTGTCGCCCTCGCGCTGATCGCAGGCGGTGTGCTGATGATCGTCATCGAGCTCGCCCTCTCGCGCCGGACCAAGAAGCCGCTCGACGGCCTCGAGCACGTGACGCCGATGCGCGCGTTCCTCATCGGCATCGGCCAGTGCTTCTCGATGTGGCCGGGCTCCTCGCGCTCGATGTGCACCATCGTCACCGGGCAGCTGACGGGGCTCTCGACCTCCACCGCGGCGGAATTCTCGTTCCTCCTGGGCTTGCCGACCCTCGGTGCCGCGACGATTTACGAGGCCTACAAGTCCCGCGAGGCCCTCGCCGCCGTCGGCGGGCTCAACGTCCTGGTCGGGCTCGTCGTCTCGTTCCTCGTCGCCTGGCTCGTCATCGCCGGCTTCATCGCATACCTGAAAAAGCGGGGTCTCGTGCCCTTCGGGGTCTACCGGATCCTCCTCGGTGCCGTCGTCTTCATGGTCCTCGTCCGCCGCTGACGAGGGCAGGTTTTACGGTGTAAACCGAAAACCATTCGTCCCTGAGGAAGCTCGCTCCCCTCGGTCCCGTAGATGCCGGGACTTGGAGGTTTCGTAAGATGAGTGTCTTCGGATGGTTTCTCTCGTTTGTCGGTTTCATCGGGCTGATCGTCGGTCTCCTTCAGATGCTGAAGGGGAAGAAGCTCAACTCCGTTCCGTTCCACGCCCCGTCGCAGATCGCGCAGCTCGGCCCCGGCGCCGCTGACGCGAAGGGCATGGTCTCCACCGAAGGCACGGTCGCCCCGCAAGGACTCCTCACCGCTCCGATGAGCGGCAAGCCCTGCCTCGCGTTCGAGATCACCGTCGAGCGCAAGTACGAGACGACCGAGCGCACCGAGAACGGCACGGAGACCAAGAAGGGCTCCTCCAACATCTTCAGCGACTACAAGGGCGGCGTGTTCGCGCTCCAGGACGGGCAGGGTACCGTGCTCGTCGACGCGACGACCAAGCCCGACGCGTCCTTCGCGAAGGCGCACACGAGCGGCGTCAACGTCGGCATCCTCGGCCTCATCCCCGGGACGCTCCAGTTCGGTAACTTCCAGATGAGCACTCCGCTCATCACGGGCGAGGGCCGCACGACGGGCTTCGAGGGCACCGAGAAGATCGTGGAGCCCTCCGGCACTCTCTATGCGCTCGGCGCCCTCGCGATGGGACCGCAGGGGCCGATCATGCACACGCCGAAGGGCATCGGCACCGGCAAGCTGATCTTGTCGTCGAAGGGTCGCGCCTCGCTCGTCAAGTCGACCAAGCGCAACATGATCCTCGGCTACGCCATGGGCGGCGTGATGTTCGTCGGCGGGACGCTGATGGGAATCTTCGGACCGGCGCCGGACATGAGCGCCTCCGGCGACTCCTCCTCGTGCTCCAGCACGCTCGCGGCGGACGCCGTCAACTGCGACGGCCGCATGTACGAGCGCGATGGCCTCGACATGAAGTGGACGGTCCCGACGGCCGGCGAGTACACGCTCACCGTCACGCAGCCGAAGGTGAAGTATCCGATCGACCCGTCGCTCACCGTGACGGACGCGACGGGCAAGGAGCTCGCGCACGACGTCGGCATCTCGAAGGGCGCCGAGGCGAAGGTCACGATGAAGTTCGAGCCCGGTACGTACACGCTCAACGTGCGTGACACGTTCAAGGACAAGGTGAAGGGCGGCTACGGCTTCCACCTCGCCGTCGTCCGTGCTCCGGATGCGCCCGCGCCCACGGTCGCGAGCGCGACGATCACCAACGCGGAGGTCCCGGCCAAGCCGGTCGCGAAGGCCGCCGGCGCCGCGGTGAAGGGCGGCGCGAAGCCCGCCGTCTCCGGCAAGGCTGTCGCGGCCTCGGGCAGCGCGGCTCCCGCCAAGGCACCGGCCGCGGCATCTGCTGCGAAGAAGCAGTGAAGGCGTAAGCAGGACGCGATGAGCGTCACCTGGCCCTCCGCCTCGACACCTCGAGACGGGGGGCGAGTCGTTTTGTGCGATGCACCCCGAGTCGATGCATGATGCACGTAGAGTCCGGGAGGCCTGGGCGCCGGCGCGCCCGTGCCCGGCCGCTCAGCGGAGGTGAGGGTTCCTCGCGCGTTCGTCGCCGATCGTCGTGTTGGCGCCGTGACCGGCGACGACGATCGCGTCGTCGGGCAGGGCGAGGATCTTCTCGCGGAGCGACTTCATGATGGTGGGGTGGTCACCGCCCCAGAGGTCCGTGCGACCGATGCCCCGACGGAAGAGCGTGTCGCCGGTGAAGACGTGGGTACCGCCGCCTGCCGTCACGACGAACGTGACGCTACCGGGCGTGTGACCGGGCGTGTGGAGGATGCCCATCTCCAGGCCGCCGGCGTGGAGCGACTCGCCGTCGCGGAGCGAGCCTTCCATGTCGGTCGTCTCGGGGAGCGCCAGCCCGAGCATCGCGGCCTGCACGGGCAAGAGGTCGTAGAGGAAACGGTCGGCCTCGTGGATGCAGGCGCGCGCGCCGGTGGTCGACTGGACTCCGGCGGTCGCCCCCACGTGATCGATGTGCGTGTGCGTGTGGACGATCGCCTCGACGCTGGCCTCGAGCGCCGTGAGGCGGGCGCGGATGGTCTCCAGGTCACCGCCAGGGTCGATCACGATGGCGCGCTTGCTGGCGGGGTCCATCACGATCGAGCAATTGCAGCCGAGGGGGCCGGTAGGGAACGTTTCGAGGTGCACGGCTTCGAATCTACCCGTCTTTCCGGCCTGGATTCAGGGTTCCGGGGATCTGCTTGACAGGAAAGTCTCCGCGACTAGAGTGCGCGCCTCCCGAGGACCCAATTGCGCTCTCGAACTAACGAGAGCGCCCTTTGACCCTCGCTTTGCGCAAGAAACGAGCAGGACTCTCTCGATGCCGACCATCAATCAGCTCATCAATCACGGGCGTTTGGCTGCGCGCGTGAAGACCGCGTCGCCGGCTCTCAAGAGCTGCCCGCAGAAGCGTGGCGTTTGCGTTCGCGTGTACACGACCACCCCGAAGAAGCCGAACTCGGCGCTCCGCAAGGTCTGCCGCGTCCGCCTCACGAACGGCATGGAAGTCACCTCGTACATCCCGGGCGAAGGCCACAACCTCCAGGAGCACTCGGTCGTCCTCATCCGCGGCGGCCGCGTGAAGGACCTCCCGGGCGTGCGTTACCACGTCGTCCGTGGCACGCTCGACGCGTCGGGCGCCATCGGCCCGTCGTCGACCAACAAGGCCAACCGCAACCGCAAGCGCTCGAAGTACGGCGTCAAGCGGCCGAAGGCCTGATCCCAAGTTTCCCAGCTTCTACGTCCTATTAGAAAGCACTCCCGATGCCCCGCCGCAGAGAAGTCCCGAAGCGCCACATCATTCCGGACCCGAAGTACAAGGACAAGCTTGTCTCGAAGTTCACGAACACGCTGATGTTCAACGGCGGCAAGGCCGTTGCCGAGGGCATCCTCTACGGCTCCTTCGACGTCATCACGGAGCGCTTCAAGGAGGACCCGCTCGAGGTCTTCCGCAAGGCGCTCGACAACGTGAAGCCGAAGCTGGAGGTCAAGAGCCGCCGCGTCGGTGGTGCGACCTACCAGGTCCCCGTCGAGGTTCGTCCGGAGCGCCGCGTTGCGCTCGCGATGCGCTGGATCGTCATGAACGCCCGCTCGCGTGGTGAGAAGACGATGCGGGAGCGCCTCGCTGGTGAGTTCGTCGACGCCGCTCAGGGCCGCGGTAACGCGGTGAAGAAGAAGGACGACACGCACAAGATGGCCGAGGCCAACAAGGCCTTCGCTCATTACCGTTGGTGATCGTCCGCTAAAGTCGAGTTGAGCCACTCCTGCAGAGGTGCTCGGCTCACCCGTCGCCCGCAGCGCTACCAAGCGCGGCGGGCGTCGTCGTTTTGTCGGTTGTTGAACGCATGACGCAGCGTCCGGGCACCCTTGCGCATCTGCCGGCCCTCGACGGGTTGCGCGGGCTCGCGCTTGCGGGCGTCTTGCTCTTCCACGCGAACGGGACGCTTCGGGGTGGGTATCTCGGTGTCGATCTCTTCTTCGTTCTCTCCGGGTACCTGATCACGTCGCTGCTCCTCGCGGAGCACGCGGCGACGGGGCGCATCGCGCTCGCACCGTTCTGGGTTCGGCGCGCGCGTCGGCTCTTCCCGGCTCTCCTCTCGATGATGCCGGCGGTCGCGCTCTACGCGCGCTTCGTCGCGAAGCCTTCCGAGCTCGCGGGCCTTCGCACCGACGCGCTCGCCACGCTCGGCTATGTCGCCAACTGGCGCGCGATCTTTTCGCACAAGAGCTACTGGGAGCTCTTCGCGTCGCCGTCGCCGCTCGAGCACTGCTGGAGCCTCTCGATCGAGGAGCAGTTCTACGTCGTATGGCCGCTGCTCGTGGCGCTCGTCCTGCGCCGCGCCGGGAGCGAGAACGCGAAGCGAGCGATCCTCGTCGTGTCTCTGGTGCTGACCGCGCTGTCCGTGGCCGCCATGCTCTTCATGTTCGATCCCGCGAAGACGTCGCGCGTCTATCTCGGTACCGACACGCGCGCAGCGAGCATCCTAGCCGGCGCTGCGCTCGCCGCCGTGATCTCGCCGAGCACGACGTTTGCGCCGAGCACCGTGCGCAAGCTCGACGTGCTCGGTGTGCTTGCGGTCGTCGGTCTCGGGGTCGCGTGGGTGAAGCTCGAAGGCGCCAACCGGTTCCTCTACCGCGGCGGTTTCTGGCTGACGGAGATCGGGGGCCTCGTGCTCATCCTCTGCGCCGTGTCGGGGCGGCGGAGCCTCGTCGGTCGCTTTCTCGGTCTGCGGCCGCTCGCATGGCTCGGGACCATCAGCTATGGCGTTTATCTCTGGCACTGGCCGGTCAACGTGCTGCTGTCGCCGCAGCGCCTGCACTTTCGCGGGTTCTGGCTGCACGTGACCCAGCTGTCGCTCACGTTCGTGATCGCGATCCTCTCCTATCGCTTCCTCGAGAAGCCGATCCGCACGCGAGGCCTTCCGTTCGGGCGCCCGCTCTACGTGGTTCCGCTCGTCGTGACGCTCGCGGTCCTCATGATCGTCGGTGGTACCGTTCCGCGCGCGGGCACGCTCGACCCGAAGCAACTCGCGCTGCAGACGCAGAGCCCGCTCGGCGGCGGTGGCGCGGCGTTCGAGCCGGTCTTCGAGCCGGCGCAGTTCCGGATCATGCTGCTCGGTGACTCGACCGCGAACTCGCTCGGATGGGGACTCCGCGGCGTGCGGCAGCCGGGGCTCGTCGTCGAGCTGATGGGCCATGACGGCTGCACGATGCTCGCCACGACGCTCTGCGACGAGCCGCTCTGGGCCGAGCGCACCGCTCAGGTGAAGCCGAACGCGACGCTGCTTTTTCTCGGCGGCGCGTTCCTCCACGGCGTCACGCTCGACGGCGACTGGCGGAAGTCCTGCTACCCGGGCTGGGACCGCAAGTTCGAGCACAACCTCGAGCAGCGGCTCGGCGACCTCGAGTCAGCGAACGGGCGCGTGTGGCTGGTGACGCTCCCGTACCCGCTCGACGTCTACGACAACGATACGTTCCGCCACGAGGTGGACTGCATCAACGCGAGCATCCGCAAGTCCGCGGCTGCCGTGCTTGGCATCGAGGTGCTCGAGCTCGGCGAGCGCCTCTGCCCGAAGGGCGTTTGCCAGCGCGAGCACGAGGGCGTCGAGATTCGCCCCGACGGCGTGCACTACACGATCGACGGCGCCTCGAGCCTCTCGCGCTGGGTCCTCGAGCAAATCCAGTCCAAGCGAGACTGATCCGGTCCGTGCCCTGTCACGGCCACTTCATCTCGGTGTCGGTGACGGGCAGGTCGTCCCGCAGCCAGACCCGGAACTCGCCGAACGATTTCGCGGGGTGGTACTTCGAGGCCACCCATTTCGCCGTGTCCGAGCAGCAGTGGCGGAAGTCCTCCCAGGCGTCGGGGAAGGTGACGAGGGGCGCCTTGTCGATGAAGACGAACGCCTCGGGCGGCGCCGCCTGGAGGCGCGCCAGCAGATCCTTCTCGTGCGTCTCTCGTGCGAGACGGATCCGGTAGAGGTCGCCCTCGGTGGGCTTGTTCGACCAGCCGCCGTCGAGCGCGGCCTCGGCGTTGAGATCGTACGCGTAGATGTACGGTGTCGCGCTCCTCCGCCCGGCGAGGAAGAGAAGGTACGGATCCATTCCGTAGACCTGCACGTGTGCGTCCTTCGACGTCTTTGCCTCGAGGTACCTCGCGGCCTCGCGCATCTCCCAGGGGAAGAAGTCGTACGTCTTGAACGAGTTGAAATACTCCTCGTACGTCCGTCGGAGCGGGGTCTCGCCGCCAGCGAGGATCCATACGTTCTGGATGTGCGGCGACCCCTTCATGCTCGCCGTCACCTCCAACGCGTAGGCCACGCTCACGACGCTCGCCGCGACGCGCCCGAGGGGCGTCCGCCGCGGGACCGCGCGATAGCGCTCCCACAGCATCGCGACGATCAGCATGAACGCGATGTGTGTCGACGCCGTGAGCGGATGAAAATGATAGCCGAAGCCCTTGTGCTGCACGGCGACGTTCGCGATACCGCAGAGCGGCGCGAGCGCGATCACGAGAACGCGCCGGGGGAGCTCGCGCATCGCGATCAGGCCGAGGAGGAGCGCCGAGACGGCGATACCCGCGGCGGCCACCATCAGCGGCCCGCCTTCGCCGAAGATCTCCTGCACGCTCTTCGCCCAGATGAAGCGATAGACCTGCGGGACGTCGACGAACGAGATACGCGCAAAGGCGCGCGCATCTCCATAGGCGAACAGGTACGCGAGCGGGATCACCGCGCCGAGCGCGCCACCGAGGAGGAAGCGCGTCACCTTCACGCGCGCGGTGGCCAGCACTTCGCGATCGAGTAGCAGCGCAAACACCTGCATCACCGTGAAGACCACGAAGCTCGGCTTGCCGAACCACGTGATGGTCGACAGCCCCGCGATCGCCGTGATGCGCCACGCTGCGCCGCGCGCCGTGCGTGCGGGCCGCGCCATCTGCAAGGCCAGGCTCGGCAGCAGGAACCAGTCGCAGAAGCTCTCGCGCTGCGCCTGGTTCCAGTAGAGGTAGAGCTGGTACTGCGCGCTCAGGACCACCCAGCCCGCCGCGGCCCACGCGCCGCGCTCCGACCAGGTCGGCCGCCGCTTCGTGACGAGCCCCGGGATGCACGCCCCGACGAGCGCGAACGACACGCCGGTCGCCCAGAGCTCGAGGACGTGGAACCGGTGCTCGTCGGCCCCGCCGAGGGCGAGGAACACCATGTGAATGAGGTGGATGAGCGGACCGTTCACGTCCCGGACGTCGCGGTAGTCGACCGCCCCGTTGCGGACCGCCCAGGCGATGTACTGGAAGATCCCCTGATCGCGCCCGAGCGTCGTCAGCGACGAACGGTGGGTCGCATCGGCCACCCAGAACAGCGGAACGAGAGCGAGGACGAGCGGGGCGAGGAGCCGACGGCTGAGGTCGACCCGGGCCTTCGGACCAAACAATCCCGAGAAACGGCTCACCGGCCGGGCTGGAGCGGCCTTCAGGGTCTCGCCTGACTGCCGCTCATCTTTGTCCTCACCCCGGGGAAGCTCGCTCTGCGCCATCGGGCCCGACCTGCCTGGTGGGGACACTACCATCCCTTGACTTCCCCTGCCCCCTTGGTAGAAAGCCGACCCCCCCCTCGGCCGCCGTGCGTCCGTGGGAGAAGGACTCCGCCAACGCAGATGCACAGGAAGACATAAGGATCGGGTTACTCGCTAACCCTTCCCACTCCCCCAAAAGGAGCGGCCGAAGGACACAGTCAAAGAAGTACCCCGACACCCTCTCTGGACTCTCCGGGTTTTCCCGGATCCCTCTGAAAACGCAGAGGGAGGGCCAGAGAGGGTTTCTTGCATTCTGCACCCTCGCTTTTTCGCCCGATTCAACCCCAACCCGAACGCGCATAGGAGACTCGAAGTGGCCCGCGAATACCCGCTAGAGAAGACGCGCAACATCGGGATCATGGCGCATATCGATGCGGGCAAGACCACGACGACCGAGCGCGTCCTCTACTACACGGGCGTGAACTACAAGATCGGCGAGGTGCACGAGGGCGCCGCGACGATGGACTACATGATCCAGGAGCAGGAGCGCGGCATCACGATCACGTCGGCCGCGACGAACTGCTTCTGGGCACCGGGCGAAGGCCCGCACGCGGGCGTCCGCCACCGCATCAACATCATCGACACCCCGGGCCACGTCGACTTCACGATCGAGGTCGAGCGGTCTCTCCGCGTCCTCGACGGCGCGGTCGCGGTCCTCGACGGCGGCAACGGCGTCGAGCCCCAGACCGAGACGGTCTGGCGTCAGGCCGACAAGTTCCGCGTTCCGCGCATCGTGTTCGTCAACAAGATGGACAAGACCGGCGCCGACTTCGAGATGAACGTCAACTCGATCAAGGATCGCCTCGGCGTGCAGCCGGTCCCGATCCAGTGGCCGGTCGGCGAAGAAGAGCATCACAAGGGCGTCGTCGACCTCATCACCATGAAGGCCGCCATCTTCGAGGAAGAGGCGAAGGGCCAGAAGTACAACTGGGTCGAGATTCCCGCCGACATCAAGGCGAAGTGCGTCGAGTACCGCGAGAAGATGATCGAGGCCTGCGCCGACGTCGACGACGCGATCATGGCGAAGTTTCTCGACGGCAAGACCGACGAGATCACCCACGCCGAGATCGTCAACGCGATCCGCAAGGGCTGCACGTCGTTCAAGTTCTTCCCGGTGCTCTGCGGCTCGGCGTTCAAGAACAAGGGCGTCCAGCTCCTGCTCGACGCGGTCGTCAACTACCTCCCGTCGCCGCTCGACATCCCG
>JANXVA010000088.1 GCA_025351875.1 Myxococcales bacterium
GTGCCGGTGTCGAGGCCGTCCTTGGCGAGCGTGACGGCAATCGCCAGCACCATGCCGGCGGCACCGATCTGATTGCCGCGGCGCGCCGTCGCCGGAGAGGAGAGGAACTTCAGTGCCAGGATGAAGCTGGCAATCGAGATCAGGTACAGAAGATTGCTGAGGTTCTCGTTCACTTCGCGTCCGTCTCGTCGGCCGGCTTCTTCGGCTCGCGCTTCTTGAACATCTCGAGCATGCGGTCGGTGACGACGAAGCCGCCGACGACGTTGGCCGACGCGAGCACGACGGCGATGAAGCCGATGATCTGGATCAGGGTGTCCTGCTGATGGGCGCCCGCGACGAAGATCGCACCGACGATGACGATGCCGTGGATCGCGTTCGTGCCCGACATTAGCGGCGTGTGCAGCAACGTCGGCACCTTCGAGATGACCTCGATCCCCAGGAAGATCGCGAGGACGAGCACGGTCACTTCGATGATCAGCGTGGCATTGTGCCCGCCCATTACGACTCCTTCCCGGCGACGCAGGCCCCGGCGGTGATCTCGTCGGCCCAGTCGAGCGTCAGCTCGGCCTTGGGCGCGAGGTGCTGCAGCAGCGTGGCGATGTTGCGCGACAGGAGCTGGCTTGCGTGCCAGGCCATCTGGCTCGGCAGGTCGGTGTAGCCCACGAGCGTGACGTTCTCGCGTACGACGACCTCGCCCGGCGAGGTCAGCTCGCAGTTGCCGCCGGCCTCGGCGGCGAGATCGACGACCACCGAGCCGGCACGCATCGAGCGCACGGCCTCGGCCGTGATCAGCTTCGGCGCAGGGCGGCCGGGGATGAGAGCGGTGGTGATGACGACGTCCATGCCGGCGATGCGCTTCTGCAGCTCGGCCTGCTGCTGCGCCTGCTGCTCGGGCGTCAGCTCGGCTGCGTAGCCGCCTGCGGTCTCCTCGCCGCGAATGCCGAGATCGAGGAAGACGGCGCCGAGGCTCTCGACCTGCTCCTTGACGACCTTGCGGACGTCGAACGCCTCGACACGCGCGCCAAGACGCTTGCCGGCGCCGATCGCGGAGAGACCGGCGACGCCTGCGCCGAGGACCAGGAGCGTCGCCGGGGCGATGGTTCCCGCCGCCGTGATGAGCATCGGGAAGAAGCGCGGCAAGGAAGCGGCGGCGAGCACGACCGCGTAGTAGCCGGCGGCGGTGGCTTGCGAGGACAGGACGTCCATCATCTGCGCGACGGTGGTGCGCGGGATGAAGTCGACCGCGAACGACGTGACCTTCCTCGCGGCGAGCGCCTTGACGAGATCGTGGTTCACGAGCGGAAGCAGCGGAGCGAAGAGCGTACTGCCCTCCTTGAGGAGCGCGACCTCGTCGAGCGTGGGTATGCGGAGGCGCATCACGGCATCGGCCGCGGCGACCGTGGCGGCGTGAGTCGCCTCGATGGTGGCGCCCTCCTTCGTGTAGTCGGCGTCGCTCGACAGGGCGCGTTCACCGGCTCCGGCCTCGACCACGACCTCGATCTTCTTCTGCCCGAGACGCTTCACCGAGTCCGGGACGATGGGGACGCGCCGTTCGTGCGACGCGGCCTCCTTCAGGACGGCGATCTTCATTTTCTCCTACCCATGCGGCGCGGACCTTACACCAGGTCGCGCTCACGGGGCGATAGCGCTAGGCTGCGTCCATGCGCGTCACGGAGTCGATGGGGCCGGCCTGGGAGACGATGAAGCGGATGCTCTTCCGCCCGTTCAACATCGGGACGTGGTTCTCGTTCGGGTTCATCTTCTTCTTGCAGAGCTGCATCGAGGGAGGCGGCGGAGGCAGCAACCTTCGCCTGCCGAACATGGGCGGCAATGGCGGCCGCGGCGGCGGCGGGAGCAGCGGCGACACGGGGAACAACCTCGCGGGGATCTTCCACGATCTCCTCCGCTCGGGGCCGGAGCTCCCGGAGACCGGGATCCTCGTGATCATCGTGGCTGCCGTGATCGTGCTGGCGATCCCGCTTCTCATCCTCATGCTCTGGCTCGGCACGCGCGGCCAGATGATGGCGATCCGCGCCGTCGCGGGCGAGCAGGCCGGCATCGGCGACCAGTGGAACGCGACCCGCGATGCGGGCGGCAAGTTGCTCAAGTTCCACCTGGCGATGACGGGTATCGGGACGGTGGTCTTCCTGCCGGTCGCGGGCGGTGGAGTCCTGCTCGCCATGCCGGTGATCCGCGACGGTGCCGCGATCGAGTCGATCCTGCCGGCGCTGATCGGGCTCGGCATGGTGGCCCTGCTCTTCATGATCCCGCTGCTGCTCGTGAGCGCCATGGCCCGCAACTTCGTGGCGCCGATCATGCTCAAGCACGGCATCGGTGCACGCGAGGGCTGGGTGCGCTTCTGGGCGGTGGGCAAGGGTCACATCGGAGGGATCTTCCTCTTCTACGTGATGCGCATCATCGTCAGCATCGGCGCAGGCATCGTGGGGATCGTCGCGGGCTTTTTGACGTGCTGCCTCGGTTTCCTGCCGTTCCTGCACCAGACCGTGATGGCGCCTTACTACGTGTTCGAGCGCGCCTGGACGCTCGAGGTGCTCGCCTCGATGAGCGCCGACTTCGACATCCGCGGCGGCGGCGGCGCGCCGCCTCCTCCGATGCCGTACAACGCTCCCGGCGGCTACAACCCGTACGCGGGTCAGCCCGGTGACAACCCGTATGCGCCGCCAGGGTATGGCGGTGGTGGCGGTGGCGGTGGGTACGGACCGCCGCCGGGTGGGTTCGGCTCGCCGACCTGACGAGGCCGCGTCGCGCACGCGCGTCCATCGCTCACCCGACGCCGGCCTGCTAGGGTTCGTCCGTGGACACGGAAGCCCTCTCTCTCCTCTATCAAGACCACATTCGCAGGGTCGAGCTTCGCTACGCGAGCGCGCTCGCCGCGGCCGGCTACGACGCCGTGATCGTCCACTCCGGGACGCCGAAGAAGCGCACGGAGTTCGACGACCAGTTCTTCCCGCTCCGACCGACCCCCGAGTTCCACCTCTGGGCGCCGCTCACCGAGCCGGACTGCTTCGTCGTCTTCCACGCGGGCACGAAGCCGATGCTCGTGTGGCCCGAGTGCAAGAGCTTCTGGGAGCGACCTGCCGCGCCCGACGCGACGTACTTCATGGCGAGGCTCGACGTCCGTCGCATCGACGAGCCGGACATGCCGGAGCTCGCGTCGCGCGCGAAGCGCATCGCCTGGATCGGCGAGGACTCAGCTCGCGCCGCGAAGCTCGGCGTCGCCGCAGGCGACGTGAACCCCACGAAGCTCGTCGCCGAGCTCGACCGCGGCCGCATCCTCAAGACTCCCTACGAGATCGCCTGTCTCGCCGAGGCCAATCGCATCGCCGCGCTCGGCCACGAGGCCGTCCGCAGGGCGTTCGAGGGCGGCGCGCACTCGGAGCTCGAGCTCCATCTCGCCTTCCTCGGCGCGACGAAGCAGGACGACCAGGAGACTCCTTACAAGAACATCGTGGCGCTCGGCCGCAACGGTGCCGTGCTCCATCACGTCAGCTACGGGCGCGACGCGACGCGCGCCGAGTCCATCCTGCTCGACGCCGGCGCGTGCTACCTCGGCTACTGCTCGGACATCACGCGCACGTGGGCTCGTCCCGTCGTCGGCACCGGCTCGAGCGCGGGCTCCACGTTCTCCGCGCTCGTCCTCGCCATGGAGGCCATGCAGAAGCGGCTCGTCGCGAAGGTCGCCGTCGGCACGCCGTACGAGGAGCTCCACGACGAATCGCACCGGCAGATGAGCGCGATCCTCGTCGAGTCGGGCCTCGCCAAGGGCACCGCCGAGGAGGTCGACAGGACAGGCGTGAGCCGGGCGTTCTATCCGCACGGCCTCGGTCACTCGCTCGGTCTCGTGACCCACGACGTCGGCTGCGCGAGCCTTCGCCCTCGCGCCGACAACCCGTTCCTGCGCAACACGTCGACCGTCGCCGAGGGCCAGGTCTTCACCATCGAGCCTGGCCTCTACTTCATCGACGGCCTGCTCGCCGAGCTCCGCAGCAAGCCCGAGGGCAAGCTCGTCGACTGGAACGTCGTCGAAGCGCTCGCGCACTTCGGTGGCATCCGCATCGAGGACGACCTCCTCGTCCTCGAGAACGGCGTCCGGAACTTCACGCGCGAGGTGCTGCCGATCGGCGGCGCCACCGTCTGAGCTACTTCTTCTCGAGATCGATCGACGCCGAGTTGATGCAGTAGCGGAGCCCGCCCTTGTCGCGCGGGCCGTCGTCGAAGACGTGGCCGAGGTGCGCGCCGCAGTCGGCGCAGAGGACCTCCGTGCGCGTCATGAAGTGCGAGCGATCGACAGACTCCTCGACCTTCTCCGTGTTGGCGGTCCTGGTGAAGCTCGGCCATCCGCAGCCCGAGTCGAACTTGTCGGTCGACTGGAAGAGCTCCGCCTTGCAGCCCGCGCAGCGGTAGAGCCCTTCCTCGTGGTTGTCCCAGTATTTGCCGGTGAAGGCGCGCTCGGTGCCCTTCTTCCGCATGATCTCGTACTGCTCCGGCGAGAGCTCGGCCTTCCACTCGGCGTCGGTCTTGTTCACCTTGGTCATCGTTCTCTCCGTCCTCCGGAGCAGGATACGCACGAAACCGCCCCTCGGTTACACGCGCGCGTCGCTCAGCCTCCCGACCCGGAGCCGCCGCCCCGCGAGTGCGTCCCGTAGCCGCCGCCTCCGTGGAAATGGTGCGAGCCGTAGAACGGACGCCCGAACGCCAGACCGAAGCCCGCGCGCGCGCGACCGTAGAACACCGGATCGTCGACGAGCGTGTAGCGGTCACGCACCCAGTAGGCCTGGGGCGCGAGGCGCGCCGCCCAGTCCGCGCGGTCCAAGGACGGCGGAAGCGCGCCGAGGAAATCGAGGTCGACCATGTGGATGCCGAGACCTGCCGCTTGCCACGCGCCGAAGCTCGCGTGAAGGTCGTCCTCCTCGACCTCCGCGTCGTCGAGGTCCTCGACGACGTAGACGACGCGCGTGATCCCCTGCGCGTGCAGTGTGGCGGCGTCGGGCAGGTCGCCCTGCATGAGCATGTAGCGATTGTCGTACGTCTCGTCCGACGGCTTGTCGAAGCGATAAGCGAGCCGCCACGAGTCGAGTACGAAGACCGGATGCGCGGACTTCGCGTCGGGCGGCGGCTGCTTCGGCGGGAAGGCGACGAGCCCGGCGAGCGTCTCGTCCGCCGGAACGACCGCATCCTCGGCGGGCCAGTTGATGAACGTGACCACCGAGGCCACGGGCTCGCGCGCCTCGCGACTGAGCCGCGCTGCGAACGCGCACGACGCCGCGCCGCGAAGGTCGACGACCCACAGCGTGCCCTGAGGGAGCCCGACGCGTGCGACGTTCGCAGCCGCGGCATCCGCCTCGGCGACGACGTCGAGCGATCGCACGTCGGGCAACGTCGCGACGTCGCCCATCGGACCGACCGCGGACATGAGCGTGCCCTTGCTGAAGCGCGACCACGCGATTTCGGGCGGTATCTGCCACGATCGCGCGAGCTCGGTCGATTGCGGGAGGACGACCTCGCGGCCCTGCGGCACGTCCTCGGCCCAGAACGCGACGCTGACCGAGGGCGTCCACGGGCGGAGCGAGCACCCGCTCGCGAGCAGCGCGACGGAGATGCCGAGGATCCTGCTCCTCATGCGTCGCCTGCGAGGAACACGGGGACGACCAGCGCGTCATGCGAGCAATGCGAGGCCGTCGTCAGGCGCGCGAGGTAGCCCACGAACGCGCCGTCGAGCAGGTACACCCCGAGCGTCAGGCACCGCGGGCCCCACGGTGTCGCGACCCTCCCCGGCGGGACGAAGCGTTGCGCGATCCAGACCTCGCCCTCCGCCTCGGCCTCGTCGACGGCGTAGAGCGCCGCTCGGAACGCCTCGTCTGTCTCGAGGGCGCCGACGACGACGTGATCTCCGACGCGCGACAGATCGCGCTTCAGCACCCAGTCGCGCCGCTCGCGTGCGAGCGTGGCGCCGTCGAGCGTTCGGAAGGCGTAGGTCTCCGGGAACACACCCGACGACGCGGCTGGCTCGGCGAGCCACCCACGCGCCATCGCCAGCTTCGACTGGGCATGGATGGCCGCGAAGCTCGAGAGACTCGTGAGCTCTCCGAGCTCGGTCGCGCGCGCGAGCGCGGACACGTTGGCCTGCTCTTGCATGTACTCGAGCGGATAGAACCGGTAGAGCACCGCGAGGCGCTCGCCCCGGTACTCGACGCGCACGCCGTCGGGGCTCGCCTTCGGCCCCGTCGCGGGCACCCGCAGCGTGCGGCCACCGCGCTCCCGGACGAGACGTTCGATGATCGCGCAGACCTGGAGATCCTCTGCGTAGGCCGTCGCGCAGACGAAGCCGATCGCTCCGCGTGGCGAGCCGCGACCTCCGGAGGCCTCGACGAGGCGGTCAGCAAGACGGAGCGCGACGGTCGTCGGGTCGTGACCCCCGCGGAAGCCAGCCATCCTCGCGATGCGCGGGAGCGCGAGCGTTTCGTTGTGGCCGCCCGGACAGTCCGCGTTCACCTCGCACGCCAGGAAGCGCCGCGGCCCGCTGCCCTCGCGAAGGAGCAGGTCCACACGGACGAGGGCGCCCGCGTCACCGCCGGTGCGGGCGGCCTCGGCGAGCCGCTCCACGTCGGGATGAAGCTTGTAGAGTGCACGCTCCGCGGGGTGGCGTGCCGCGCGATCGGCGGCGCGCGACACGAGCGCGGCGGCCTTGAAGGCGACGTCGATCGCCTCGAGGTGCGTGGCCTCGTCGAGCACGAGTGGATGAACGTCCACCCGACGCGCGCCGTCGATCGATCGATCCCAGACGAGCCAGCGCTGCTCCAGCTCGAGGAGGAGCTCGGGGAGCGCGAGCGGATCTCCAGCCGCGGCGCGGACGACCCTCGGCCCCTCCACGGTGAGTGCGGCGCTCAAGGCATCCTCGCGCCGAGTCGTTCGAAGAGCCCCGGCTCCTCGGCGCCGAGACCCCAGAACACGACGCCGACCTCGGGCGGCAAGACGTCGTGCGTCCACGCGGCGAGGGCGCGCGACGTGGAGTCCGTGTCGTCGAACCAGAGCTCGTGGGGCTCGTTCCCGTAGGCGGCATAGCGAACGAACGGGGCCAGGGTAGGGCCACGCTCGACCCGCGCGCCGAACGACGACGCGGTGGCGATCGCCTCGAGGTAGGTCGTCGAGCGGCGACCACGCGGACCGAAATCGGTGCCGTAGAGCGGATAGGCGATGTCCACTGCGTTCGAGTCCCGGCGCGCGAGGCGCACGGCGTCGACCGCCCACCCTGGGTCGATCGTGGGTCCCGGGCCCTTGTCCGAGAAGTCGAGCGTCATGATGCGCAACCGGTCCACCTGCGCCGCGAGCGCGGCGCGCGCGAAGGCCTCGCCCCCGGGCAGATCGCTCGGCGCAGCGACTGACGGCGGCACGAAGACGCCGAGGCGCTTGCCGGGGCGAACTGCCTGGGCGACCTCGGTCACGAGCGTCGTCACCGCGGCGCGGGCCTCCCTGGGGAGCCCCTCGAGATCGAGCTCGACGCCGTCAGCCGGCGCGAGCGCCACGACGAGGGTGTCCCTGAACCTTCCGCGCCACATCGGATCGCCGAGGAACGCCGCTGTCTGAGCGCCGTCGTAGCGCTGCCCAGTCTCGTCGGTGAAGGCGACGCCCAGGTGGACGCGGTAGCCGTCCGCCTTCAGGTCGGCGACGAGCGACGCGAGGCGCGCGACCGTGCTCGGGTCGCGCGGGCCCACCGTGCCGTCGAGGCGAGGTACGAGGCACAGCAGAATGACCTCCTGGAGGACGCGCTTGGCGCCCGGCCCCGCGAGCGTCGCGCGCTGCCACGGATCGACGACGCAGCTGTCGATGATCACCGTCCCGGCGCGCGCGGGCAGCGGCGTCTCGGCGCGCTGCGCGACGCTGTTGATCGTCTCCCCTGACGACGTCCCGCAGCCGACACCTCCGCAGAGAGCGAGACCGAGCGCGACGAACATCGATACGGCTGTCTTGACCATCATCGTCCCCACTCGACGCGCAGCCCGAGGGTTGCGCCGTTCATGAACCCGAAGTCGTAGATGCGAGGCGCGACCTGCGCGCAGATACGCGTGACGGGGTCGAGCCGACGGCAAGCCTCGAGCTCCACCTGCACGAGCCCGGACATGCCGGAGAGCGACGCGAGCTCATCGCCGTTGCCTCCCGCGATCGAGCCGCCCATGGACATGGCCGAGATGCCGGTGCGGAGGCTGGCGACGAACATGAATCGGCGATGCTTGATGCGATAGCCGACGCCCGGCAGGAGGAAGTCGAGCTGGTAGGTCGTCCACGGGCGAGCACGGGCGATCGACCCGTCCGCGCTCGTGAGCACGGCGCCGTAGCTGCCCACTGCGCCGTAGGCCGCGAAGCCGACACCGGGGAGGAAGAGCCTGTCGTCGACGGCGAGGCCGACGTCCACGCCGCCGCCGATCGCGTAGAGCGAGCCGCCGATCGCGACCTCGCTGGCGCGCACTTCTCGCGCGGCCGTCAGGGTGCTCGCGCTCTTCAGTGTCGGCAGCGACCGTGTCCACGCCAGGCCGCCGATCGCCGCTGCCTCGAGCTCGACGTCGGCGCGCGCGGGCGCGGCCCCGAGCGCGAGCGAAAAACAGAGCAGGGCGGCCGCCCCAGCCGCGCACCTGGCGCGGCCGGACCTCGCACGAACGACGATGCGCAACGTCGGCACTCAGCTCCGTCCCACCAAGACGGTAAGAACGAGCGTTCGCTCGCGCTCGCAGAAAGTCGCGAAGCGTTGCCTCCGTTGCACGATGCAACATCTAGCGCCGCGCGCGGGCGCCGGCCTTACCCGCCGATTAATCGCGCGTAACCTGCGCGACGCTTCAACAATTGTTCAAGCGACGTTCGACTCGTTCGAGGCGCGCTCGAGCGGCGTGTCACCTTCGCGCGGAACCGTGCCACTGATCCGATGGGTCCCGCAGATGCCGACCTGCTTGGCGTGCGCGTCGAACACGACGGCCTCACAGCGCGGGCATACGAACATGTCGGCGTACGTGTAAGGAGCGTTCAGATAGTCGGCCGCGAAGAGGGACTCGATCCGGTCGCGGAGCCGCGTTCGCGAGCCGTCGACCGGCACCCAGGCGTCCCGCCCGTCGGCGTCGGTCATCGGGCGGACGAGGCCGCGTTCGACCATCGCCTCCGTGAACTCGAGCGCGCCGTGCCGGAACGCGGCGCTCTCCTTCATGACGGGCGTGGGCGAGGGCTGGGACAAGCTCGACCTCGCGC
>JANXVA010000151.1 GCA_025351875.1 Myxococcales bacterium
AGGACCCGGCGAAGCTCCCGTGGAAGGAGCTCGGAGCCGACATCATTCTCGAGTGCACCGGCCTCTTCACCGACAAGGAGCACGCGCAGCACCACATCAGCGCCGGCGCGAAGAAGGTCATCATCTCCGCCCCCGCGAAGAACCACGACGTCACCATCGTACTCGGCGTGAACACCGAGCAGTACGACGGCAGCAAGCACTCGATCATCTCGTGTGGCTCGTGCACCACCAATTGCCTCGCGCCCGTCGCGAAGGTCCTCCACGACACGTTCGGCGTGAAACGCGCGTTGATGACGACGGTGCACTCGTACACGAACGACCAGGCCGTCCTCGACATCCCGCACCGCAAGGGCGATCTCCGCCGCGCCCGCGCCGCAGCGCAGAACATGATTCCGTCGTCGACTGGCGCCGCGAAGGCGCTCGCCGAGGTCATCCCCGCGCTCAAGGGCAAGTTCGACGGTCAGGCGATCCGCGTTCCGACCATGGACGTGAGCGTCGTCGATCTCACGTTCGAGACCGAGAAGCCGATGACCAAGGACGCGCTCCACGCCGCGATGAAGGCCGCGTCGGAGGGCTCGATGAAGAACATCCTCGGCTACACCACCGAGCAGCTCGTCTCGAGCGACTTCATCGGCGACCCGCGCTCGTCGATCTTCGACTCGACCGTCACCCAGGTCATGGGCGACGACTTCGGCAAGGTGATGAGCTGGTACGACAACGAGTGGGGCTTCTCGAACCGCATGGTCGAGCTGGCGCAGCTCGTCGCCGCGAAGCTGTGAGCACGTCATGACCACGCTCGCAGGAATCACGTCGATCAAGGACCTTCCGATCGAGAACAAGCGCGTCTTCATCCGCGTCGACTTCAACGTGCCGCTCGAGGAGCAACCCGACGGCACGATGGTCATCTCGGACGACGCGCGCATCGTCGAGGCTCTGCCTACCATCAAGCATGCGCTCGAGCGCGGCGCGCGGATCATCCTCGCGAGCCACCTCGGTCGGCCGAAGAAAGGTCCGGACCCGAAGCTCTCGCTCGAGCCCGTCGGCGTCCGCCTCGCTGAGCTGCTCGGCGTCGAGGTTCACATCCCCGAAGATTGCATCGGCGACGCCGCGAAGAAGGTCGTGTTCGACCTGCGCGCGGGTCAGGTGTGCCTGCTCGAGAACCTCCGCTTCCACCCGGAAGAGGAGAAGGACGACGAGGCCTTCGCCGCAAAGCTCGCGGAGCTGTGCGACGTCTACGTCGACGACGCCTTCGGCGCAGTCCACCGCGCGCATGCGTCCGTGCATGCGCTTCCGATGATGATGCGCGAGCGCGGCTGCGGCTTCCTTCTCGAGAAGGAGATCGCGGCGCTGGGCAAGATCATCACGAACCCCGCCAAGCCCTTCGTCGCCGTGCTTGGCGGCGCAAAGGTCTCGGACAAGATCGCCGTGCTCGACTCTCTGCTCGAGCGGGTCGACGCGCTCGTCATCGGCGGCGCGATGGCCAACACGTTCCTCGCGGCGCGCGGTGCGAACATGCAGGCCTCCAAGGTCGAAGAGGACAAATTCGCGCTGGCGCGGACCATCCTCGAGAAGGCACGCGAGAAGAAGGTCGACCTGGTCCTCCCGGTCGACGTCGTCGTGGCCGACAACATCTCCGCGGCCGCGGGCAGCATCGTCGACGTTGGCGCGATCCCCGAGGGCCACATGGCGCTCGACATCGGCCCGAAGTCGATCGCGCTCTTCGGCCAGTGGTTCGACAAGGCGAAGTCGGTCTTCTGGAACGGACCGATGGGCCTGTTCGAGCGCGCGGCGTTCTCGAACGGCACGTTCTCGGTCGCTCGCGCGCTCGCCGCGTCCCACGCCTTCACAGTCATCGGCGGCGGTGACAGCGCCTCGGCCGTGAAGGAAGCGGGTGAGGGCATCGCGCAGAAATTCAGCCATATCTCGACCGGCGGCGGAGCGTCGCTCGAGCTCATCGAGGGCAAGAAGCTCCCCGGCATCGAGATCCTCCGTCGCGCCGCCCAGCCCCAGACCGCCTGATCGCGGAACAAACCGCCTCCCTCGCACGTCCCCCTCGCAGCAACCAATCTGCGATTCATAGACCGCGGCCTACACGACGTCCTGAGGATCGAATTGGGCGTCGTCCTGGTCAGGGAATCTGTGATCAATCCTTAGGGTAGCGCCCCACCTGATGATGGTAACCTGCCCGCCGCGATGAATCCCTCCCGACGCCCACTCATTGCCGGCAACTGGAAGATGTTCAACGGCGGTCGTGCGGGTGTCGAGCTCGCCGAGGCCTGCGTCGCTTTTGCGCGCGACCTGCCGAGCGTCGACGTCGTCGTCGCGCCGCCGTACACCGCCCTCGCGGCGGTCGCGGACACGATCGATGGCTCGCCCGTCGCGCTCGCGGCGCAGAACATCCACCCGAAGGACAACGGCGCCTACACGGGCGAGGTCAGCGGCCCGATGCTCGAGGAGTGCGGGTGCACCTGGGTCATCGTCGGCCACAGCGAACGCCGGCAGTACTTCGCCGAGTCGGACGCGTTCGTCGCCGAGAAGGCCTCGGCGGCCCTCGCCAACGATCTCCTCCCGATCATCTGCGTCGGCGAGACCCTCCAGCAGCGCGAGGCCGGCGAGACCCTGCGGGTGGTCAAGCAGCAGGTCGATGCGTTTCTCGATGTCATCGCCCAGACCCCCAAGGCCGTCGCCATCGCCTACGAGCCCATCTGGGCCATCGGCACTGGAAAGACCGCCGGCCCGACCGAGGCAGAAGAGGTCCACGCCGCCATCCGTTCCTGGCTCGAGAAGAAGAGCCCGGAGCTCGCGAATCGCACGCGAATCCTCTACGGCGGGTCGGTCAAGGCCGAGAACGCGGCGGCGCTCCTCAGCTGCCCGAACGTCGATGGGGCGCTCGTCGGTGGGGCGAGCTTGGATGCGGGCTCGTTCGGTGCTATCGCGAACGCAGCCCGCGCCGCCCGCGGCAAATAACGACCAATGCTCAGCACTTTCGTCAACATCGTCCACATCTTCGTCTGTCTCGTCCTCATGTTCGTCGTGCTCCTCCAGCAGGGGAAAGGCGGCGGAATGGGGTCGGCGTTCGGCGGGGCCTCGGCGCAGGTCTTCGGCGGAAGCGGCGCAGGAAACATCCTCACGCGCGCCACGGCCATCTGCGCGGGCATCTTCATGCTCACGAGCGTGACCCTCGCGTACATGTCCTCGTCCGGTGACCGCGCGCTCCGCTCGAAGGTCGCCGAGGAGCAGACCAAGGTCAAAGACCGCGGCACGAAGCGCGAGAAATCGGACGCGACGCCGGCCACCTCGGGTTCCGCGGGGACGATGCCGATGAACGCGCCCGCGCCGAGCGGAAGCGCGCCGGCCTCGCCCGCGCCCTGAGCGAGGCTGAACGAGCGAACGTCGTGCGCGTTCCGCGCGAAGTCGCCCTCGTCGCGCTGCTCCACGCCGCGGCATGCACGCTGGTGCTCGCAGGGGGGTTCGACCACGTGTCGGACGACGACTTTGCGCGCGTGACGATCGCGCAAGGCTTCGCGGCAGCTCCGAGGCTCGACCCGAGCGGCACGAGCTGGCTCCCCTTCCCGTTCTGGACGCTGGGCTCGGTGATGGCGGTCGCCGGTCGTTCGCTCGGCGTTGCACGCGTCGCCAGCGTGACGCTCGCGAGCCTCGCGGCGGCGCTTCCCTACGTCGCGCTGCGCCTTCGCGGCGCCACACGCTCGGCGGCGCTGCTCGCGGTCGCGTTTGCGACGCTCTCCCCTTGGAGCCTCTGGCTGGGTGCATCGACGGTGCCCGAGTCGTTCACGGCGAGCTTCACGGCGGCAGCCGCGATCGCCCTGGGCAGCACTGCGGAGACGAAGGACGACGAGGCGATGCCCTGGGCCGCACGGGTCGGCTTCGCGGTTGCGCTCCTCGCCGCCTGCCTCTCGCGGTACGAGCCCTGGCCCGTGGCCGCGGTTCTCGCGGTCGTGCTCGTCGCGCGCGCATTCAGGACCCGTCGGCCAGGTGGACGTGCTCGCGAGCTCGTCCTTGCGGCGATCGTCGCGCTCGGCCCGCTCGCGTGGCTCGCCTGGAATGCGTACGCGCATGGCGATGCGCTCCACTTCTTCGAGCGCGTCACGCGCTTCAAGCGCGCACTCGGTGAGGGCACACAGGACGCGCTTCCCGCGCTGCTCCTCTACCCGCGCCTGCTCCTCTCGCGCCGTCCCGACGTGCTCGTCGCCGTGACCTGCGCCCTCGTCTCGGGCCAGCTCTTCACCCTCTCAGGAGCCGGGCTGCGTCGGCGATGGACCGTCCCGCTCGTATGCGCAGCGGCTCAGCTAGCGTTCCTCGCGTACGGAAACGTCCGCGACGGCGCCCCCGCGCATCACCCCGAACGGGCGCTGCTCGGCCTTGTCTTCCTGACCGCGGCGTTCGCCGCCGACGTCCTCTACTCGGGCACGACCTTAGCGCGCGGCAAGGCCCGCAGCGCCGCGCTCGCGTCGGCGGCTTTCGTTGCCCTTTCGTGGCTCACCAACGGCACGAGCCTTCTCGCGCAGATCCCCGGCACGGGCGCCACCGAGGTCCGAACGGCCCAGATCGCCGCGGGAAAGGCGCTTGCGGGCGAGAACGCCGAGCATCTCGTCGTCACGCCGTGCGCCTACGAGCACTTCGCGCTCATCGCCGCGTTCGGCGCGCCCGAGCGCGTCGCCATCCAGCCGCGTACGAACGCTGACGTCACTGCCTCGTGCCCCGCCGTCGAGCGACGGTGATATGGTCCGCCCGATGAGCCCCACGGACGAGCCCAGACCGTCGTCGATCCCGCCCGAGACTGTGCTCGTGCGTGCTCGCGAGGTCCGCGTTCGCCTGACCGACGAGGACGAGATCGGCATCGACGTGGGCGGCGAGCAACTGCACGCGCCGCGCCTCGCGCTCCTGCTCCTCGACGCGTTCTCGTCACCGCGACGCGTGGCTGACGTGCTGGCCGCCGTCGCCGGCGGAGGCGCCGAGCGGGCGCTCGAGGCCGAGGCCTGCGTGAGCCACATGGCGAGCAACGGCGTGCTCGTGCTGCCCGAGGAGCGCGCCGCGCTCGGCACGCGCGGCTGGGTTCGCCCCTCGATCCACATGCTCATGCTCGACGATCGCGGGCGCACGAACGGCTTCTGCCACGCGCTTCGGACGATCGTGAAGCCCGAAGACGTCGTCATCGACATCGGAACGGGCACCGGGGTGCTCGCGACGTGCGCTGCGCTCGCGGGCGCGCGCAAGGTCTACGCCGTCGAGTCGAGCGGCATCGCCGAGGTGGCCGCGCGGGTCTTCGCCGCCAACGGGGTGACCGACCGCGTCTCGCTCATGCGCGAACGTTCCACGAGCCTCACCTTGCCCGAGCGCGCCTCGGTCCTCGTCACCGAGACCATCGGCAACGACCCGCTCGACGAGCAGATGCTCGAGATCGTCGCCGACGCCAAGAAGCGCCTGCTGACCCCGGACGCGCGCATCATCCCTTCGGCCATCGAGATCTGGGGAATCGCGGTCGACATCCCGCGGACGGTGCTGGAGCGGCACGTCTTCACCAAGCGAAAGGTCGAGGGTTACTGCAAGGAATACGGCATCGACTTCTCGCCGCTCGAAGAGCACCGCCTCTCGTGCTCCGAGCCCATCATGCTCGACAGCCGCGACGTCGCGACCTGGCCGCTCGCGGAGCCCGTGCTGCTCGCATCGATCGACATGACGAAGCCCTTCGACACGTCGATCTCCACGCGCGCGGGCCTCCAGGTCTCGCGTGAGAGCAAGCACCTGGGCATCATGCTGGCTTTCCGCGCGACGCTCGCACCGGGTCTCGTTCTCTCGACCTTGCCGGCCGACTTCGACCCCACGAGCCACTGGGCACACGCGCTCTTTCCCGCGTTCGACTGCCTCGCGGTCGCCGCCGGGGCGCACATCGTCATCGACTACAACTACGACCGCGGCACGACGACGGTACGCGTCAACGAGGGGTGAGCGATCAGCGGAGGGTGACGCGCTTGCCCGGAAGCGAGGCGAGCTCCTCCGTGTGCGCGGCAACGGCAACCATCCGACCCCTCCCGACGAGCTCGCGGACGATCTCTCCGACGAGCGCGATCCCTGCGCGGTCCAGGTTGGCGTCGGGCTCGTCGAGCAGATAGATGGCCGAATCCTGGAGCAGCAAGCGAGCGAGCGCGAGCCGCTGGCGCTGCCCTGCCGAGAGCTCACCGACCGCCGTCTCGAGGATGTCACCGGCGCGTGTCTCGCCAGAGAGCCCGACCCGAGCGAGGACCTCCCGGAGCGCGGCGTCTGCGCTCGGCTGTCCGATCATGTGCATGGCACCGCGGACGCTCTGCTGCGGTTCGCCGAGATAGGGACGCTGCGGCAAGTACGCGACGTGCCGCCGAAACGAGACCACGTCGAGCTCGGACAGATCGACGCCACCGACCGTGAGCGCCCCTCCTTGCGGCGCGCGGAGTCCCAGGAGCAACCGAAGGAGCGTGCTCTTGCCCGCACCGTTCGGGCCCTCGACGAACAGCGCCTCTGCTATCGGCCAGTCGAGCGAGAGCCCTTTCAGCGTCGGGCGCGCGCGGTCGCCGTACGCAAACGTCAGCTCGCGAGTCGCGAGCGCCGCGGGCAGGTCCGGCAGCGCAGCGCCCTTCATCGTGAGCTCCCGACGTCGCGGCGCATCGAGGACATCCAGCACCGGACCTGCGATCGTGGCGAGGCGCGTGAGCTCGTTGCTGCGCAGCACGAGGCCTAGCAGGATCGGAAGGCACGCCGCGAGGGCGAGCGTCTGTCCCAGCGCCGCAGAAGTGACCGCATCGCGATACGACGTATCGACGAGCACCGCGACCAGCACGGCGCCGAGCCCGGCGACCAGCGGCGCGCGTCCGAGAAGCGCCGCCCCCAACGAGGCTCGCCTCGCAACGGTTCGATACCTCTCGAGCGCGACCTCGAGAGACTCCATCGCAGCGTCTTCGGCGCCTCGCGCGACGAGCTCCAGCCTGCCCTCGACGGCAAACGAGACGCGATCGTGGACCACCTCGAGTGCATCCGAGACACGGCGCTGAAGAGCTGCGCTGCGGCGACCGACCAGGAGCAGCGCGCCCATCACGACGGCGACGGCAGCACCACTGACCACGAGCGCGCGCGGAGTCAACACGGTCATCAGGAGCGGCACCGCGGCGAGCGACGCTAGTGCGCTCGCGGCGAGATCAGGAGTGGTGTCCGTGAGGAGCACGCGGCCGAGATACATCGGTTCGTAGAGCGTGCGAAGCGGTGACGTCGAGGTATCGAGCACGTCGCTCTCGAGGAGCGCCCGAGCGACCGCACGATGGAGGTCGCACTCCGCGTTGACGCGAGCGCCGTTCGACACGACTCGCGCGGCACCGTACGCAAGGATGGCGATCACGCCGAATACCGTCGCCCCGCGAAGGTCGCCCTCCGCGACGCGCAGCGCGACGACCACCCCGAGGACCTTCCCCGCGCAGAGGAGCGCTGCCTGGAGGACAGTCGAACTGCGCGTCCGCAACGACACCGCCGCATGAAGCGCGGTCAGCGTGGCCAGCGTCGGCCTGCGTCGCTGCAGCACGGGGTGGTTTTACCGCGCGTCCCCGAGATCTGCTAGGTCTTACGCAATGTATTCGGTGTTGTCGTATGGTCGAATGGCTGTCGACGGAGTCCGCATCGATGCCTATTCGCGCGCGATCGAGCGGACGGTTCGCCCCGGCAGCATCGTCGTCGATCTCGGGGCCGGCACCGGGATCATGTCGCTGCTCGCCCTGCGCGCGGGAGCCCGCCGCGTGCACGCGGTCGAGATGGATCCGGCAGTGTGGCTCGCCCGCGACCTCGCCGTCGCGAACGGTTACGGTGACAAGCTCGTCGTCCACCACGGCAGCTCGTTCGACCTGACGCTCGACGAGCGCGCCGACGTGATCATCGCCGATCTGCGTGGGAGCTCACCGCTCTTCGGGCAGAACGTTGCAGCGATGGAGGATGCGAAGCGGCGCTTGCTCGCGCCCGGGGGCATCCTGATGCCCCAGCGCGATCGCATGTTCGTGGCGCTCGCCGAGACTGCGTTTCATCGCCATGACCTCGAACGCGGATGGGCCTGTTTCGAGCGGAACGGTTTCGATGCCGCCGCTGCGCGATCCGCGACGCTGAACTGGGCGTACTCCGACGACGAGGCCCCGACGCAGGCAAACCACGTGCTCTCGGAGGCGAAGACGTGGGCCGAGATCCGCTACGGCGAGCCGTTCAGTCGCGCCGTCAGCGGCACGGTGGACCTCCCCGTCACTCGTGGAGGGACTGCGGACGCGCTCGTGCTCTGGTTCGAGGCGACCCTCCACGACGATATCGTATACTCCAACGCGCCCGGGAACGCGCTCGTCTACGCGCGGATCGTCCTGCCGCTGCTCGATCCTGTGCGAGTGTCGGTCGGCGAGACGGCACGCGTGACGGTCCGCACCGATGTCAACGGCGAGCAGTGGGCGTGGGACACGGAGATCGGCGGCAGACCTCGCGTTCGACAGGCCACGTTCCTTGGTCAGCCCGCGTCGCAACAGTCGCTCCTCCGTCAGTCGCTGGCTGCGACGCCCTCGAGATCCGGCCCGGGAGACCGCGCCGCTCGCGCGCTCGAGCTGATGGACGGCACGCGCACCCTCAACGAAATTTCGGACGCGCTCGCGGCATCGAACCCCGACGTACGGCGAGAGACGATCGTCGACGAGGTGAGGAGCTGCGCGCGCCGCTACGGACGCTGAGCGGCTCCCTCCAGCGCTTCCCTCGCCATGGCTCGCTCTCGTTCGGTGGGCTTTCGCCCGCGTCGTCGAACGACTCTCTCCGCGAATCCGGCCGCGATGAGGGCGCGCATGACCACGGCTTTCGCGCCGGCGAGCGCGATGAGCTGCGAGGTCTCGATACGGCCGACGATGGCGGGACCGTACGTGAGGAAGATCTGACGGTTCTGCCGCTGGCTCTCCACGTAGCCCTTCAGGAAGCTCTCCTTGTCCACGTCGACCCGCACGACGTAGAGGCATTCGGGCACAACCGCGAAGTCTGCGGTGGTCGCGGTACGACACCAGAGGTCACGGTCCTCGGCGCGGGTCAGCATCTCGTCGTAGGGGTTCGCGGCGAACCACGCTCGCTTACCGAGCACGGTCGCGTGTGGAAGGATGCCCTGGGTCAGCGCGGCTCGCGCGGTCGGAGGTAGCGGACTGCTCTCGCAGACTGCGAACACTCGTGCCTCGCGGTCGACGAGCGCGACCCAGGTCCCCACGACATCGCACGAGGGACGTGACGCGAACACCTCGAGCTGCCGAGCAAGCCGTGTCGGGTGCATCACGTCGTCGGCGTCCATCCGCGCGACGTGGGGCGCGCGAGCCACTCGCACGATCTCGTTGAGTCGCGCCGGGAGGTGCCGTCGTTTCCCGTCGGCGATCACACGGATGCGCGAATCGGTGAACGAGCGCGCGATGGCGAGCGAGTCGTCACGCGAGCCGTCATCGACGAGCAAGAGCTCGAAATCGGTGACCGACTGCGCGAGGACCGATCGTATGGCGTCACCGAGGTGCCGCTGCTCGTCGAAGAACGGCAGACCGACGGTCACGAGCGGCATTCAGCCGAGACCCAGCGCGCTGCGCGTCCGGTCGATCGAGTACGCCTTCGCGTAGTGCAGTGACGCGGTCATCGAGTCCGCGAGCATCGTCGTGTACGCAAATCTCGTCACTGCCCGCAGGAGTCGAGAGTGAGGCTCGGCGACGACAGCATGAACCAACGCCTTGCGACTCCGCGCGAGCGACCCGAGCGGCCGCACGACCTCGGGTTCTACGCCCAGCACCTCGACCAGGAGCTCGCCCGCGAGTGACAACGCTCGGGCGACGCCCCACGTGCGTGCCCGAGCAGCCGCGGCCTGAGCCGCATCGGGCGTCATTCGCTCCAGGACGAGCCGGATGTCGTGGAGCCAGGCGAGACGCCCGAAGCGGTGAGATGCGGCATGCGCGGCGAGGTAGACGAGCTCGTCCGTCGCGCTCGGGACGCGGATCGACGCAAAGCCTTCCATGGCGACGCTCCGCTCCGCGAGCATCTCGGTGCGGAGCGTGACGCCGAAGCCTCGATGGGCATGGAAGTGGAGCTCCACGTCGGGTGCCCGCGGCCTCACGAGGTGAATGTGGTGGTGCTCGCGCAGCGCCCAGGCGACCTTCCTTGCGTCATCCGCGACGCGATATCCCGTCTCCGCGAGAGACTCGATCGCTCGCTCCATGTCGCTCTCCGCGACGAGGATGTCGATGTCGCTGGTGCCACGCGCCGAGGGGCGACCGTAGTACCGGGACGCGAAGAGCGCCCCCTTCAGCGCCACGGCAGGGACGGCGAGAGCCGCGTCGATGCGCAGGAGCATCGCGACGTGGGCTTCGTGATCGAGCTCGCGCGCGATCGCGCGTGCCTCCAGCTTG
The DNA here is from genome assembly GCA_025351875.1 of Myxococcales bacterium. Taxonomy (GTDB): domain Bacteria; phylum Myxococcota_A; class Polyangia; order Polyangiales; family Polyangiaceae; genus Labilithrix. Next base: position 10,425 of record JANXVA010000151.1, read on the forward strand.
CGCGCCAGCGCGGCGTCCGCGGCGACACCGCAGGCTTTCCACGCGTCCCAGATCACACCACCGACGGCGTGAAGCTCGGCGCGCGCGAACATGTCGGCCGGGCGCACCTTCGCCGAGGCCGCAACGCCCTCCCAGACTCCCGGAAGGGCTCGTAGCGACTCGGCAACCGGGCGATCTACGGCCGCCGGGAAGTGCACGGCCGTTGCGCTACTTGACGAAGATGTCGCACGCCCCAGCGAAGTACTGGTTCGGTGACTCGCAGATGCTGTTGTTGTTGCACACCGTCTGCTCGCACCAGAGGCTGTTCAGGCAGTCGGTGCCGCCATCGGTGGCTGGCTCGCATTGCCAGTCACCCGCATCGAGTGCGTTCCCGGAGCCCGGCAGATCGTACGACTTGCAGAAGTTGCCGGTGCTGCCGCCTGCGCGGTACGAGCACGCCTCGTCGGCGCGGTCCGGATTGAAGTCGCCGCACGCGCCGCTCACGCCACGGATGTTGGTACAGGCGCCCGTTCCGGCGTCTCCGACGACCTTGCAGAAGAGACCAGGCTGGCACTCGATGCTGGCCTTGCACGCCGCGCTGACCGCGCCCGTGCCGCTGTACGCACCGAAGCACGCCGTGCGGATCGACTTGAACTCGCTGCCCGGGAGGTTGCAGGTCATCGCCTTGACCTTGCTGATGCACGTGTCGGCGCTCTGCTGGTCGAGCGCGATCTTGCCGCCGTCCTTGAGCTCGTTGTTGGCGTTCGAGCCCTCGAAGCCCAGCCTGCCGTAGCTCACTTCGCAGCCCTTCTGATCGAAGCTGCCGCCGTCGACGCCGCCGTCGGGGGGCGCCGGGTTCCCGTAGCAGCAGCGCGCGAGCGCCTTGCAGACCTCGGTCGCGAGGACGTTGTCGAACGTCTCGACCTGGAAGCCGCCGTCGAACGGAGGGGACGTGTCCGCTCCTCCGTCGCTGCCGCCCTCGGTCCCGACCGGGCCGTCCGAGTGGGCGTCCGTGCCGGCATCGGTCAGAGTCACCGACGTGTCGTCGCTGCACGCCACGAGAAGACCCGCGCCGAGCACGAGAGAAGCGCCGCCGATGATGAAGGCAAGTCGAAGATGGTTTCTCATGATTTGATTCCCCGTTAGGGCCTCAGAATAGCACGACGTGCCAGCAGGTCAGCCTATTCACATGGTGGAGACGAGGTCGTGGTCCCGGAGCTGGGTGACGAGGTCCACGATGTCGCGAAGGGCCTCCTCACGCCCCACGTCGTAGCGCGTGGCGATGTGATCCGCCACAGCGCCAAGGGCGTCTCCGCCTTCGAGCCGTCGCCAGATGTCGGTACCCACCACATCCAGGCCGAAGTACTCGCCCTTCCCGAATTCGAGGAGGACGACCTCCTCGCCGAACGTCCGAGCGTAGACGCTCGGGGACACGGTGACGCGCGCGCGTTCGTCCAGGGTTCCACTCATTGTCTCTCTCCATTCAGTGCTGTGGCGAGGATGTGCGCCGTGGTCGCCAACAGGTCGAGCTGTCGAGGTCGCTCGAGCCTGGCGACGCGCGTTCGCGCGACGAGGTCGGCAAGCGAGCCGAGATCGCGCCGCGCGACCTCGGGCTCGTCGACGACGAAGCGTGTGAGCTGCGAGAGCAGCCCCGCTACGGCCCCCAGCCCCTCGAGCGGTACGAGCCGTGCCTCGCTCGCTTCATCGGAGAACGCGAGGTGGACAATCAGACCGAGCGGTGATCGCGGGATGTCTAGGCGTCGAGGAACGACGGCGACCTTCGTGCTGCCGAAATCGCCCGTGCGCCCGAGCGCTCGAGCCGCAGCAGCGTCGAGCCAGTGACGATCCTCGAGCGCGACGACCTCGTAGGACTCGCCGTCTCGCTCGATCGCGACGGCATCATCCCCGAGCAGACTTCCGCCCGAGAGATCGCAGAGCGTCGCCGCGAGCGTCGACTTGCCGAGCCCGGCGGCGCCGACGAAGACGATGGCTCGACCCTCGAGCGCGACGGCCGAAGCATGGAGGGGGATGGCTCCGCGCAGGTGGGCGAGCAGAAGCCCCACCGCACCGCGGCGAAGCTTCTCCACCTCGGCGGCGTCGGCCTCGGGGTGTGGCTCGAACACGACGTCCCCACCGTCGCGCCTCACGGAGAGGCGCGCACGACGCGGCCATTCGGCGACGAGGCGATCCCCGTCGCGTCCGACACGAGCCGCGAGCGTCGTGCCGTCCATCGACTCGGCGAGCCAGCGCGCGGTCACCTGGCCCTGCCTCGGAGGAAGGCCTCGACCGCGAGCGCGGCCCAGAGCGAAACCCAGCTGAGGCCATCGTCCGGGTCCGCGACGAACTGTTCGAAGGCCGCAGCAAAGGCGGCTGGCTCCACGAGACCGAGTGCCCCGAGCTCGCGCCCCGATGCGAGAGGTCGCAGCGAAGCGAGGCCTCCGGCGGCCTCGATCCATCGTCGCATCGCGGGCTCGAAGTGCGCCTTATCCATGCGCTCGCGCAGTGATTCCGGCAGGAGATCGTGAGCGGCCGCGCGGAGCAGGCCACGCCAGCGATCACCGAAGATCAGGTACTCGGGCTCCATTGAAGCGACGGCGGCCATGAGGTCGGGGTCCAGGTACGGGTACCAGCAGTCCACACCAGAGACGTGCTCCTCGACCTGGCGACCCGACGCGACCACGACCTGGTGGGCATCGTCGTGCAGCGTCGCGAATCGCTCGGAGGCGTTTCGTGGAACACGACGATTCGCCTCCCCGAGGAGGCATCGCTTCTCCTCCAGATACGAACGCACGACCGGGCCTGCCCACGGCAGCGTCGGCACCAGCGCGTGGCGACGACCGCGCGCGGCACGCATGCGCTTCGGCAGATACCGTCCGAGCAGCGGGCGGACGACCCACGACCAGGTGACGCTTCGTGGCCTCGAGAATCCTTCGAGGCGATGCGCCGTGCGAATGGCGCGGAGCGGATGGCCACGGCGCGCGACGTTGGCGAGCGCCGAAGGTGCACCGCCGAACAGCTCGTCGCCGCCTGCCCCACCGAGCACGCGTTCTGCGCCGTGGGCACGCGCGCGCGCGAGCATCTCCACCTCCATCGGCATCGTCGACGAGTGAGCAGGCGCGCAGTCCGCTCCGGTGTCGAGGAGCGCGATGCGCGGTGCAGCGTCCTCGGGCCTCACCCGGACGACCTCGCAGCCGAGGTGTTGCTCGAGGGCCCGGAGATGCGGACGATCATCGCCGGGTCCGCCGAAGTCGAGGCTGACGGCGAAGACCGTTCCGCCCGTGCGCTCCGCCCATCGCGAGGCGAGCCCCATGAGCACGGAAGAATCGACGCCACCGCCGGTCAACACAGCCGCGCGGCGCACACCGACGAGCGCGACGTCGACGGCGCGTTCGAGCGCACGACGAAGGAACGCCGGCGCCTCGACCATGCTCGGGCAAGGCTCTTGCGGCTCGCGCGGAGGAGCCGAGACGAGGTCGACGTCGATGCCCTGGTAGAGCGTCTGACGCGGGCGATTCGAGGACCAGTGCACGACCCACGGCGCGAGGCCGGCCGCGTCGATCGGGGAGCGGCGATCAACCAGTCGAGAGAGGAGGGGCGCCGATTCGCGACCTCGACGGTAGACAACCGACGCCGGACCGCCCACGCCTCACATCGCCCGTTTGCCGCCCGGTAGTGCGTCCATGGGGCCGCCGGAGGGCGAGCCGAGGGTGAGATCACGGACCGAGCCCAGGTGCTTCAGGCGAGGCGCCGCGTACGGTCGGCGAGCATTGTCTTTCGCTTCCGCCGGCTGCGGGGGGTTCTTGGGCTCAGACGACATCGGTTCCTCTTCCTCGAATGACTGGGATGCGCCGGGGCGCGGGCCCATTCATCCGGCGACCGTACCCCAATTCACTACGGAGTTCAATCGACTGCGGGCCTACAATCCCCGCGCCATGAAGCCCCTTTCCGCCTCCGTGAAGGCCCTCCTGGACCTCACGAGCTCGCCGGACGCGCTGTCGCGAATCGCCACGGGACTTCGGCTCGATGGCGGCCGGGGACCTCGGCACCCCGACGTCGCGCCCGCGGCCGACCCGCGCCGTGACGCGGATCTCGCCGAGCGCGGCTGGCTCGAGCGTGAGGGCTTTGCACACGCCAGCGCGGTTGCCGACCCAGCCGTTTGTGTCGCGCTCGTCAGAGAGATCGAGGCGCTGCGCGCGGTCGAGCTGCCCGCTGTTTTCGTCTACGCCTTCGACGAGCCGTGGGCGCTTGCCGCAGAGGCTCGCAAACGTATCTCCGCGCTCGTCGGGCACGACTACCGGCTCGTCGACGACGTGTGGGCCTGGCACGTCCCGCCGGCAAGCCGTGGCTGGCCCCCTCACCGCGGGATCTCCGACGTGCGCCTCGCTCGAGAGGCGCCGGAGCTCATCAATGTATGGGTGGCGCTGAGTGATGTGACCGCGGACCGCGCGTGCATGTATGCGGTTTCGCTCGCCGACGACCCCGGCTACCCCGACGCGCTCGGGCGCGTCGATGCGCCGCTCGCCGCCGCACGCGCCCTCCCGGCGCCCGCGGGGGATGCTCTCTTCTGGAACGCCAACGTTCTCCACTGGGGCGGACGGTGCTCGGAGCGCGCGTCAGGGCCGCGGGTGAGCTGCTCCTTCTCGCTCTCCCGCGTAGACGCCGCGAAGCATGTTCCCGATGCGAGCCTCGTGGCGGCGTTCGAGATGGACCTGACGGCGCGCATGGACCTTCTCGCGCGCATGGTGCTGGTTTACGGCGGCGATCAGGCCGACGTGAGCGACGTGGTCCGTGAGTGGGCCACCATCACACACGGGCTAACTACCCGTTTTTCCGCGTCCTGACGCCGTTCGTAAAGCAGCGTAAAGGGGGGCATCGCCCCCGTGGCCCGGTCGTCTATCTTCCTGAGACCAGCGAGTGGCCTCGAACCTGAAGGAGAAAGAGAAAACATCATGCGTAACGCGATCGTCGCGACTGTCCTCGCTCTTGCCACCCTCGTTGCCGCCCCCGCGTTCGCGGCGCCTGGCGAGGGAAACGCGCCCGCGAAGACGCAGCGTGCGGAGGGCGAAAAGGGCGGAAAGCACTTCCCGATGCCGGCCGCCGAGTTCAAGGCGAAGGTCGACAAGCGCCAGGCCAAGGCTCGTCAGCACATGGAGGAGCGCGCCTCGCAGCTCCCGGCCAACGAGGCGAAGGAGCTCCGCGCGAAGTTCGAGGAGACCATCAAGAAGGTCAACGTCGAGGTCGCGAAGGCGGTCGCCGACGGCACCGTCACGAAGGAAGAGGCGAAGGCCGTCCGCGCGGTGAGCCCGCATCACGGCAAGCACGCACGCCACGGCAAGAAGGGCGGCGGCGCGAAGAAGTGATCTGACTCTCCCGACGCTTGCTCCCTTGAACTGAGAAAGGTGTCCGTGCGCGAGCACGGGCGCCTTCTTTCATTTTCGAAGTCGAGCGAACCGGAGCTACTGCTTCTTGCCCGCGACCTTGTACGTCGACGTCGCCGCGTAACCGCGCACCATCACGTTGAGCTTGCCGGCCTCTGCGAGGGTGATCGTGCATTTCTCGGCGGAGCCGCTCTGGTAGGGGCGGCAGTCGTACACGCGCTCGGACACGGCCGCGTTCTTCTTCACGTAGAGGTCGGCATCACCGTCGCCGGAGAGCGTGATGGTGTACGTGCCGGCCGGGACGTCGTACGCGTAGGCCTTGTCGGCTGCGCGCGCGACGGTTCCGCTCTCCTCGAACGGCGCGAAGGCCGCGCCGCCGCCGCCGCCGCCGCCGCCGGGGGTTCCGATGGCCATGCCGGGCTGGAACACGTTGTCCTCTTCGCCGGTGACGAGCACGATCTCGGAGCGATCGATGTTCTCGAAGATCTGGTCGTACGTCTTCGGCTGCGCGTACCCGAGCAGACCCTTCATCAGCGCGGTCGACGCAGACGGCATCGACGTGAAGAACGACGGCATCGCGTTGGTGACGAACTCCATGTACTTCGTGCCGGTCGGGTCGTCGGGGTTCAGCGCGGCGCGCGTCTGCGCGAGCGAGCCGTCGACGTACGCGAACGTGTCGCAGCCGTTCATGAAGAACATCTGGTACTTCTTCGCGACCCACTTGCCCTTGCGAGCGAGCGCGCGGACGTTCTGCCCGAGGCCAGCGTGGCCGTTGTACGCGATGACGTCGGCGGTCGGCGTGAGGCTCTCGTAGCGAGCGTCGAAGCCCGCGGGCACCTGCGTGATCGCGTCGACGAGGAGCGCGGTGACCTTCACCACCTTGCCGTCGGGAAGGGTCGCTTCGAAGGACACGTCGGCGGTCGCCGGGCCGGGCGCGTCGACCACGTTCGAGGGCGTCGTCGCGACCGTCGGCGTGAGCGCGTGGAGCTCGCGCTTCATCATCGACACGAAGGCGTTGAAGCCGTCGATGCCGGCGTCGTTGGCCGTGGCGTTCGCCTCGTACTTGCCGAAGATGGCGACGACCTCGAGGCGGTTGTCCTCCCAGACCTTGTGGTACTCGGGGTATTTCTTGGTCGTGTTCTGCGTCGACTTCACCGCGGTGGCGGTGGTCTTCACGACCTCTTCGTCCTTGATGTCACAGCCGCTCTGGCGGGGCCGGTAGTAGTACCACATGCTCCCGGTATCGACCTCGTGCGCGCTCCAGTCGACGCACGAGTGCTTGTGCTTCTCGGTGAAGGCGGTGAGCCCCGTGGAGCTGGTGTCTCTCGGGAGCGCGAGCGCGTAGGTCGACGGCAGGTTCGTCTTGCTGCCCCACGCGACGGGGAGCTTCGCGTGGTACTTGAGCGTGATCTTTCCGGCGGCCTCGGTGCGCCGGATGTTGGAGAGCACGAGGTTGTCGAGACGCCCGACGCTCTTGTCCGCGTTGAGGTGTCCGATCGTGTAGAGGAGCTGGTCCTGGATGGTGGACTTGTCGTCCCACGATTGATCCGTCGTGAGCTCGGCGTCGAAATCGAAGTCGAGGAGCGTCGCCTGGTTCGAGCTGAACGCGCCCTCGTCGGTCTGCGTGTCGGGCGCGGCCTCGGTGGCGCATCCGGCGAGCGCGAGGGCGGTGAGGAGGACGGGGGCGAAGAGTGCGGTGCGACGCATGGTGGTCCGCACCAAGCAACGAGTGTTCCGGTGTGCGACGGTCTCCCACCAACCGAAGACACAAGTTATTTCCAGTACATTGCCCACGCACCAGGTCCTGCTCCTCGACCCAGGAGACGATTCCGGATCGCATGCGATCCAGCAGGCGGCGCTGCGCGGCCGGCTTAGGAGCCGACCTCGATAGGCAGCTTCGGGACCTCGATCTCGCCCTTCTCGAAGATGCCGACGAGCGGGATGACGACGCGGAGGATGTACTTCCCCGCCCCGAGCGGGCCCGCGCCGACGCGCGGATAGCCACGGCCCTCCCAGGTCTTCGCCTTCTCCGGCGCCCAGCGTGTCTTCACCGCATCCCATGCGATGCGCACGCGCGCGCTTCCGCCGGGAGCGAGGGTGATGCGGGCGGCCTTCACGTCACGCGCGGGAACCGCCGGCGACTTCGGCGGCTTGCCCGGCGGTAGATCGACGCGCTTTCCCTTCGCGTCGAGCGCTTCCACCTCGAAGCGAGGCGTCGGATCGCCGGTGAAGTAGAGAGGCAGCGGCTCGTTCGACTTGTTTTTCAGCAGGACCGAGAGATCCGCGCGACCGCCCGGCGTGATCGTCGGTGTGCTGCTCGTCACGCGCACCTCGAGGCGATCACGCATTCCGTTCGGCACGTCACCGGCATTCGGCATCTTCGACTCGCACTGCTTGAGCACGTCGTCGAGAGACTCGAAGCTGTCGCTCGTGCAGGGCCCCTCGCGCGCCGAGAGGCTGCCGGCGCTGTTCGGTGAGGTGGTGCTTCCTGCGTCGGGCTCGTCGACCGTGCGCGTGAGGACCGGCACCGTTCCGATGGGCGCCATCTCGACCGGCCGCCTCTGCTTCTGCGGGTCGCAGCCGGCCGCACCCATCGCGTGTGCGGCGAGCACAAACGCGGCCGCGCGTGCGAGCCAGCTCGCGCGCCGTCGCCCGGGGGTGGACGTCATCGCAGGGGATCCTTGGGCAACCCGTCCTTTTTCGTCCAGGTTTTTCTTCAGCCGAAGTAGAAGCGGGCGGAATCCGCGGGATGGAGATGCCCCCACCGGCATCGAACGAGCGTGAAAGAAGGACCTGCCAAAATGCGGAGCTTCGAGTTGCTTTTCGCATCCCCCCACCAAGGTCGGGTCGCGGGTGGCCGTGGACATGCGCGCAAATCTTTCGCCGTGCTTCCGTTCGCGGCCGTCGCGGCCGTGATTTTTGCGAGCGCGCCGGCCTCGGCGCAGGTGCCTGCAGGCGCGCCCGGCACCGGGCCCGGCATGGCCCCGAACGCCCCTCCCCCGCCTTCGCGTGCCGCCGCGCCGACGACCGGCGCAGCGACGACGGGTACGCCCGACGTCGCGCGAGCTCCGGCGCAGGGCGACGGCACCGGCGTCGGCAACGCGGGTTCGCTCACGGCCGAAAACGTCGCGCAGCGCTCGATGACGACGAGCTACCAGGCGAAGGCCGCCGAGCAGAACCTCTCGGCCGCCGGCGCGCGCTCCGAGGCGCAGTGGACGAACTACCTCCCGCGCCTCGGCCTCGTCGCACGGTACACGAGGCTCAGCAATTTCACGCCGCCGTCGCTCTCCGGAAACGGGAGCCTCGTCGGGACCTCCGCGCCGCCAGGCACCCTCAACCCGACGCCGACGATCGCGGCCGCGGGCTTCAGCTTCCCGCTCGTGCTCGACAACTACCTGACGCAGGCGACCATCGCAATTCCGATCAGCGACTACTTCTTGCGCATCGGAAAAGCGTACTCCGCGTCGACTCACTCCGAGGAAGCCGCGCGCTTCGACGTCGTCGCCGCGCGTGCGAAATCGTACGCAGACGGCAAGGTTGCATACTACACGTGGCTCCGTGCTCGCGGGGCGGTCGGCATCGCCGAGCAATCGCTCGCGGTCGCGCGCGCCCACCAGAAGGACGCCGAGAACCAGTTCACCGTCGGCAACGCCTCGAAGGCCGACGTCCTGCGCGCGCAGACCCAGGTCGCGGCCGCAGAGCTCGCCATCGACCGCGCCAAGAGCGGCGTTGCGCTCACCGAGCGGCAGATCCGCGTCGCGATGCACGGAAAGGAGGACGACGTCTTCACCCCGGGCGAGTCGCTCGAGGCGAGCCTCCCCGCACAGCCTTCGACCCTGAAGCAACTGGTCGCCGAAGCGCAGTCCCAGCGCCCCGAGATCAAGAGCATCGACAAGAACGCCGAAGCCGCCCGCAAGCTCGCCGACGTCTCGCGCGCCGGCAAGTATCCCGTGCTCTCGGGCTTCGGCGACGTGACGTACTCGAACCCGAACCAGCGCCGCGTCCCCGCGACCGAAGACTGGTTCGCCACCTGGTCGCTCGGCGCGCAGATCACCTGGTCCCCCAACGACCTCGTCACCGCGGGCGCCAGCGGCGCAGACGCGGAGGCACGTGCCTCCGCGCTCGACGCCCAGAAGCAGGCCGTCCGCGACGGTGTCGACCTCGAGGTGACGCAGGCCTACCAGGGCATCGTCGAAGCGGACGCCGCGATCGACTCTACCCAGCGCCAGCTCGAGAGCGCCGTCGAGGGTTACCGCGTCGCGCGCGAGCTCTTCAACAATGGCCGCGGCACGGCGACCACGCTGATCGACGCGGAGATCGTCCTCGCGCAGACCCGCTTCGAGCAACTCAACGCTCGCGCCGACGCTCGGATCGCCCGCGTCCGCCTCGAGCACGCCCTCGGTCGCGACGCGAAGGCCGCTCCCTGAGCGAGGCTTGAATAGAGAGCTTGGCGCTTTCGCGCTTTGCTCCCGTCTGGTCTCATGGGCTCGATGGGCTTGACCAAGGGAGACCGCGTCGCTGTCCTGACCTCCGGCGGCGACGCGCCGGGAATGAACGCTGCCGTCCGGGCGGCAGCGCGGGTCGGAGCCGAGATCGGCCTCGACATGATCGGCGTCGAGGACGGCTATGCCGGTCTCATCGAGGGCCGTCTCGCCCCGCTCGACATCCGCGTCATGGACGAGGCCGCGCGGCGCGGTGGAACCGCGCTCGGCACCGCACGCAGCAAGGCCTTCGCGACTCCCGAAGGCCAGGCGAAGGCGCGCGAGACGATCGCGAGGAACAATCTGCGCGGCCTCCTCGTCATCGGCGGCAACGGTTCACTCACCGGGGCACGCACCCTCACCGACGTCGTGAACGCTGCCTCCGGCGCGAAGCTCATCGTCGGGGGCGTGCCGGCATCGATCGACAACGATCTCGCGTGCACGTCGATGGCCATCGGCGTGGACACCGCGATGAACACGATCGTGGAGGCCTGCGACCGGATCTTCGACACGGCGACCGCCCACAAGCGGACGTTCATCGTCGAGGTGATGGGTCGCGACTGCGGATATCTCGCGATGACCGCCGGGATCGCCGCCGGCGCGGACGCCGTGCTCGTCCGCGAGGCAGGCAAGGACGAGGGGCAGATCGTCGATCAGGTCGTTCGTACGATGCAGCGCGCCTACGGACCGCAGCCTGCTGGCGCGTCGACGAAGCGACGCGTGCTGGTCATCAAATCCGAGGGCGTGCAGGTCGAGAGCAACCGCTTGAAGGAGCTCGTCGAGGCGAAGGTGAAGACGCTCATTCCCGACGTCGACACGCGTGTCACCGTGCTCGGTCACGTCGTGCGTGGAGGGACGCCGACCGCCTTCGATCGGCTCCTCGGTGCGCGCCTCGCGAACTCCGCGCTGCGCGCGATGGTCGCCGGTCAGTCCGACTTCATGGCAGGCTGGTGCGGACCGGGCATCACCCGGGCCGCGTGCCCGTGGGACCCGTACGTCGTGCTCTCTCCGCTCGACGAGGTGCTCGCCGAGACCGCGAAGCTGATGCGCGGAGACTCCGACCTCGCACGCTGGCGCAAGCGCGTGTTCGCCGAGGTCGAAGACATCCTGCAGCGTTAGGCGCCCCAGCTCGGGTGTCGACGTGCCCGTGTCCGTGCCCGAGCTCGCGGTGGAACTGCGAACCAACGTCGCTGCGCACGCGCGCCGGGTCGCTGCGCGTTCTTCGGCCGTGACGTCGACCGAGCGCGCCGCGATGAGCTAGCCTGAAGCGATGCGTCGCTCCGTGATCGCGTTTCTTCTCGTTGCTTCGATGTCGTCCGCCGGGGCGCTCGGAGCGTGCAGTAGCTCGGACGGCACCGCGGCCACGAACGGCACCGAGGCCGGAGTGAGCGAGACCGGTGACCCCGACCATCCCGACGGGAGCGCTGCCGCCGACGGGCGCACCGCCACCGACGGCAGCACCGCCAGCGACGGGAGCGCGGATGGCGCGACGGTCGACGGCGCACCCGGCGTGGACGGCTCGGCAGACGCGGGGGCACCCGCGGTTCAGTTCATCGGTCGGTTCGACGAGACGGACCCCGCCGGCTTTCGGATGGCGTGGCCCGGCGCGACCGTCGCGGCGCGCTTCGACGGGACGGGCGTGACCGTGCGGCTCTCGCAGACGGACGACGGCTACCAGGCTGGTCCAACCTGGTTCAACCTCATCATCGACGACGTACTGAAGACGCCGTTCTCGGTCGCCGGGCTCGCCGAGGACCACGTCCTCGCGACGGGCCTCGCTGCGGGTCCGCACAAGGTGGAGATCGAGAAGCGCACCGAGGCGAACCACGGCACCATCCGCTTCGAGGGCTTCACGTTCTCAGGAGGCACCGGGCTTCTCGCGCCACCCGCACGCCGGGCGCACCGCATCGAGTTCATCTCCGAGTCGACGATCGACGGCTTCGGGGTCGAGGGCGACAACACGACGACGTGCATCGGAACGGCGCCGCCGCAGTTCGACAACGTACGCAAGAGCATGGCCTCGTACGCCGCCGCGGGCGTGAACGCCGAGCTGCACCTCACGGCCTACTCGGGCAAGGGCATCTCGAAGAACGGCACCGCGGGCGACACGCTCACGATGCCCATCCTCTTCGACCGTGCGCTTCCCGATCCGGGCAACGGCACCGTGTGGAACCACGCGAGCTGGGTACCGGAGGCCATCGTCGTCTCGCTCGGCGGCGTGGACTACGGCGAAGGCGTCGTGCTCGCGCCTTCCGACTTCCAGACCAAGTACGCCGCGTTCGTCGCCAAGCTCCGCACTGTCTATGGCAACGCGCCGTACATCGTCCTCACGGTCTGGTCCCAGATCAAGGACAACGGCGGCAACGACCAGCTCCGCACGCCCGTGACACTCGCGCTCGACGGCGTCGTCGCGACACGCGCGGGGCTCGGCGACACGAAGGTCTCGCGCTTCTCCTTCCCGGAGGCCGACCCGATGGTGGAGAAGGGCTGCTACTTCCACGCGAACGCCGCCCATCACCAGGCGATGGCCGCGCTCCTCGTCACCGAGCTGAAGGCGAAGATCGCCGGCTGGTGAGCGGCTCGGCCGCTCACTCGATGACGCGGAGGCGCTTCTTGTCGCCGAGGCCCTTCTTGCTCCCTTCGACGTCGGGCGTCTTCACGAAGACGTCGCCGGGCTTCGCGGGCGCGGGCGCCGGCGGCGGCTTCCACTCGGCGTAGTCGTCGGGCAGCGGACCGGGCAGCGTCGGCTGCACCGTGCGCTCGAGGAGCTGGAAATCGTGCCGCACGACGAGCTCGAGCGGGAGCTTCTTCTCCGGGCCGTGGCTCTTGAACCACGCACGCGCCGCCGTGACGTTGTTGATGAGCACCCAGTGCTGCGGGTCCGTCTTCGCCGCGAGCGTGAAGAGCTCCATCATGCCGTCGTAGTCGCCACGCGCCTGCGCAATGCAGGCGAGGTGGTTGTAGACGAGTCCCGGGCACGGGTAGCCGAGCTCGAGCGCCTTCTTCACGTGCGTCTCGGCGAGGTCGAGCTTGCCCTCGTGGTAGTAGGCCGCGCCGAGATCCATGTGCGCCGCGTGGTAGTCGGGCAGCCGCGCGAGGATCGCCTCGTAGTCGGCGGCCGTGTCGCGGTAGCCGACGCGGAGCCCGTGATTGGCGAAGAACCACTCGTTCAGGAAGCGCATCGTCTCGTCGTCGGCGTCGAAGGGAGTCTTGAGCTCCTGGAACGTGCCGGTGAAGAACTCCTCGCGGTTCAGCCAGCCGGCCTTCTCGGCGGCGTGAAAGTCCTTCGTGCCCGGGTAGATGGACAGGCACGAGAACACGTACTCGTGCGGGCGCGCCTTCTCGAGGAAGCGCAGCGTCTCCTCGAAGGTCTTCTTGGTCTCACCGCGGTTGCCGAGCATCATGTAGTAGCGGATCTTGATGCCGTACTTGCGCGCGAGCTCGGTGGACTCGAGGATCTCCGCGGGGGTGATCTTCTTCTCGATCTTGTCGAGGATCATCTGCGAGCCGCTCTCCACCCCGAGCGAGAGTCGCTGGCAGCCAGCGAGGCGCATCTCGCGGAGGAGGTCGTCCGAGAGGAGGTCGACGCGCGTGTCGCAGCTCCAGAAGAAGCCCATCTTGCGCTCGCGCATCTTCTGACAGAGCTCGAGGACGCGCTTCTTCTGGGTGGTGAAGGTGTCGTCCTTGATCTGGATCATCTTCACGGGGAGCCGCGCAGACACCTTCTGCATCGCGTCGAGCACGTAGTCGGTGGAGTTGGCGCGGAACCCCCTTCCCCACGAGGTCTCGGCGCCGCAGAACGTGCACGACCACGGGCAGCCGCGCGAGGTCATCAGGATGTGCGTGTCGAAGTACTCGTGCGGTGACGCGAGGTCGTCGAGGTCGTTGACGTTCTTGCGCTCCGGTCCCACGACGATCTCGCCGCGCGCGGCAGGGTCGCGGTAGACGGAGCCCGCTATCCCCGCGGTGCTCTCGCCCTTCTCGAGTCGCGAGACGATCTCGAGAAATGTGACGTCGCTCTCGCCCACACACACCGTGTCGACGTCCTCGTAGTGACGCAGGAGCTCGGGGCCGAGCGGGGTCGCGTGCGGTCCGCCCACCACGACATGCGAGCGCGGATGCCTGCGCTTGATGGCCTCCGAGACCATCCGGACGCCGCGGCGATTCGCGGTCCAGCACGACATTCCCCAGACGTCCGCGTCGAGCTTCGCGACAATCTCCTCGACCTTGGTCCACGCGAAGCCCGAGAGGTTCAGGACCTTGACCTGATGGCCCGCCCGGAGCGCCTGCGCGCCGAGCGCGAAGAGGCCGTACGGCGTCTGGTAGAAGTCTGCGTCGAGGTCGCCCTGCTTGTACTCGGGCGGCGGGCCGTCCTCACCGTAGCTCTGCGCGTGCGCGTCCAGGGGCCCGGCGATCTTCCACGGCGGCGGATAGACGAGAGCGATGCGCATGACGCAATGATGCCACACGCCGCGCCGCAAGGCGGCGTCGGTGGCACTACGGAGCTCGCTCCCGGCTCAGGCGCCGAGGGGGGCGAAGAGCACGTCGACGTCGTTCTCGGAGAGCACGCTCGCCGCCGCGCCGTTGCCGAGGATCGCGTCGGCGACGTGGCGCTTGCTGCGCTGGAGGCCGAGAATCCGCTCCTCGACGCTGCCGGCCGCGAACAGGTGATAGGACATCACGGGCTTCTTCTGGCCGATGCGGTACGCGCGGTCGGTCGCCTGCGCCTGCACCGCCGGGTTCCACCACGGGTCGTAATGGATGACGACGTCCGCGCTCGTGAGCGTGAGCCCGGTGCCGCCGGCCTTCAGGCTGATGAGGAAGACCTCCGCCTTGCCGCCCTCGAACTTGTCGACCGCTGCTGCGCGGTCGATCGTCGCGCCCGTCAGCTCCGCGTAGGCGATCTTCCGCTCCTTCAGGCCGGCGGCGAGGAGGGCGAGCATGCTCGTGAACTGCGAGAACACGAGGACGCGGTGCCCACCTTCGAGCTGCTTTTCCAGCAGCTCGAAGAACATGTCGTACTTGGCGGAGTCGCGGATGGTTCCCGCGGAGCCCATGCGCACGAGGCGCGGATCGCAGCACACCTGACGCAGCTTCGTGAGCGCGCCGAGGATCGGAATCGTCGACGCGGCCATGCCCTTCTTCCGGATCAGCCTGCGCACCTCCGCGTGCGCGGCGACGCGGATGCTCTCGTAGAGCTCGCGCTGCGGACCGCGAAGCTCGATGGGGCGCATCACCTCCGTCTTCGGGGGGAGCTCCTTTGCGACGTCGCGCTTCATGCGGCGCAGGATGTACGGGGCGACCAGCTCGCGAAGCGCCATGAGGCGCTCCTCGTTGCGGCCCTTCTCGATCGGCACGCGGTAGAAGCGACCGAAGTGCATCTCGTTGCCGAGGAGCCCCGGGTTGACGAAGTCGAGCAGCGCCCAGAGCTCACCCAGGTGGTTCTCGATCGGCGTACCCGAGAGGCAGAGCCGGTGCTCGGCGTCGATCGCACGCGCCGAGAGGTGCGCCTTGCTGCGCATGTTCTTGATCGTCTGCGCCTCGTCGAGGATCACCATGTGATAGGCGGTCTTCGCGACGAGCTCCTCGTCCCGGCAGAGGATCGGGTAGCTCGTGATGACGACGTCCGCGTCGGCGGCGTTGTCCCACGAGCGATCGCTGCCGTGGAACACATGCACACGCAAGCTGGGCGCGAACTTCGCGATCTCGCGGTCCCAGTTGGACACGAGCGACGTCGGCGCGACGATGAGCGCGGGGCGATCGAGCCGCCCCTGCTCCTTCTCGGTGAGGAGGTGGGCGATGGTCTGGAGCGTCTTGCCGAGGCCCATGTCGTCGGCAAGGATGCCGCCGACCCCTTGCGCACGGAGGTTCTGGAGCCAGGTGAGGCCCTCGACCTGGTACGGACGAAGAGAGGCGACGAGGCCGGCCGGTGGCTCCGCCGGACCGAGCGCAGGCGCGACGAGCTGCTCGGCCCAGGCGCGTGCGGTGCCGTCACCGCCCATCGTGAGCGATGCGCCGTCGGCGATGAACGCCTCCTCGAGCGCGAGGAGCGCGGGAGCGCGCACCTGGGGGAACTCGATCTTCCCCTTCTCGCCGGCGGCGCCTTCCCAGAGCTCTGCGAGGACGCGAAGCAGCGCACGCGCGCGCTCGGCGGGGACCGGGAGATAGAGCCCGTCGCCCACGGGGAGCGCGAGACACTTCTTCGCGCTCTGGGCGAGCTCGGTGAAGCCCTTGCCGTTCGACCGCTCGATGAGCTCGATGAGCGCGGGCAGGAGGTTTACGCGGCGCCCGTCGAGATCGATGCCTAGCTCGAGACCGAACCAGTCGGGGCGGTTCGTCGTCTCGCCGTCGCGGGAGACGCTCTCGACGTTCGCGTACCAGGCGGGCTCGAGTGCGACGACGCGGAACGGGTAGTCCGCGGCGATCTCGACGTCCCAGCCGAGCGCCTTGAGCTGCGGAACGACGTACGCGCTGAAGGCGCAGAAATCGTGGACGTTGCCCTCACACCGGATGGCGTAGTCGGCGTGGACCGAGGTAGCCCAGTCGTCGAGGCAGTCGAGCGGGACGGCGCCGAAGCTCTCGAGGAACCGACGCGCACGCGCCTCGCCATCGAGATCGCGGAGCTCGGTCTCGCTGTCGTCCTCGACGCCGTCGGGGTCGGAGGCGAGGTAGCGGATGCCGTCGTACTCGAACGAGAGCTCGAGGAGCGGGACCTTCTCGGTCTCGAACACGGAGCCGAGCCCCTCGGTCCGATGAATGACCACATCATCGGCAAAGAGCCGGATGCAGGGGATGCACGCGATGGCCCCGAGGGACTGGTGGAGGCTCTGGAGGCTCGGGGGAGTACCGACCTGCGCCGCCCGGCGCTCCGGGTCCGCCGCCCGATGCCGGACCACGGGCCTGGACTCACTCTTGGGGGCTGCCGGAACCCGCTCTGCACTCCATCCGCCACCCGCATGATACGGGGGCGAGACGTCCTCGATCGATCGCACGAGGCCCTTTAGATCACACTCGATCTGAGTTGTCGATAAGTTGCGCGCGATAGTTGAGCGCGATGTCGCGTCTCACAGCGCCTTGAGGAACGCCCACTCCGTCGGGATGGCTTGCGACCAGACGCCGTGGCCGTTGCCGGGGATCAGGCAGAACTCGACCGGCTTGCCCGCGGGACAGCCCGCGTGCGCCTTGCACGGGGATGGCGCGACGTCGGTGCGCATGGCCGGGTCCTGGTCGCAGCCGTTGGCGTGCGCCCAGAACTGCGCGTCGTAGTCGCCGCTCGACGGCTCCACCGTGCCGTCGTTCGCGCCATGCGTGATCAGCGCCGCGTACGTCGGGTTGCCTACGCAGATGTTGAAGCCGTTGCTGTCCTTCGGCTCCGTGTACGGCTGGCCTCCGGCATGCGACACGATGGCCTTGAAGATGCCCGCTCGACGACACGCGAGGATGTTCACGAGGAACCCACCGGCCGACCAGCCGACACCGAAGACGCGATCGACCGAGTACTTCCCCTTCAGCTCGTTGATCAGCGCCTCGACGTACTGCTGGTCCGGGTTCGAGTCGAACGCCGTCCCCTGGTCCCACGTGGAGCCAGCACCCGACGGGTACACGACGATCGCGTCGCTTCCCGTCTCGCTGTCGAGCGGGTGGTAGTTGCGCATGCCCGAGCCGTCGCCGCCGTCACCGTGGAGGACGACGATGAGCGGATACTTCGTCGTCGTCGCGTAGGTCTTCGGCACCGCGAGGACGTACGGATTGCGACCGTCGGTGAAGCCGTTCACCGATCCGGTCGTGACGTCGACCTGCGACGGCTTCGCGCCGTCCGTCACGATGGCGCCGTCCTGGTCGACCACCGCACCGTCCTCGAGGACCATGCCGCCCTCGGGAACCTCCGGGTTCGTGGTCACGCGCTGCACGACCGTGTCGGAGCACGCGACCGGACCGAGGACGGTGAGGACCGCGAGCGAAATTGCCACCGGAACGCCGACGAAGAAAGAGCGCATTCTCGAGGACAGTCTAGGCGACCGGAGGGGATCGTGCACGCGCTGCTCTCGGCTACGATGGCTATCCCGTGATCCAGCCAACGCCGCTCGCCTTCTATTTCGACTTCGTTTCCCCCTACGCCTTCATCGCATGGACGCAGGTCCACGCGATCGCCGCGCGCAATGGCCGCACCGTCACGCCGATCCCCGTGCTCTTCGCCGGTCTGCTCGACGCGCACGGGACCAAGGGTCCCGCCGAGATCCCCGCGAAGCGCACGTACACGTTTCGTGACGCCTACCGCAAAGGTCACCGGCTGGGCTTGCCCACGCTGCGGCCGCCGCCGTCGCATCCGTTCAATCCTCTGCTCGCGCTTCGCGTCTCGTCGCTCCCGCTCGAAGCGCACGATCAGCGGCGCCTCATCGACGCGCTCTACGAGAACACCTGGGTCAACGGCGCCGGTGTCGAGACCCCCGAGAGCGTCGCCGCGGCCGCCACCCGCGCCGGTCTCGACGGCGACGCGCTCGTGCGCGCGGCGACCACACCCGAGACCAAGGAGCGCGTACGCGCGGCGACGGCCGAGGCGGTCGTGCGCGGTGTCTTTGGTGTTCCCACCGTCCTCGTCGACGGCGAGGTCTTCTGGGGCACCGACGGTCTCGAGCTCGTCGAGGCGTTCCTCCGCGGCGAGGATCCGGTGCCCAAGGACCTCGCCTGGGCCGAGCGCCCCGTCACCGCGATGCGTCGCGCCGTTCGCCCGACCTGAGACCTGGCGCCGCGCCGCCTCCTCGGTTACAGAAAGCCGCACGATGGGGGCGATGGGAAAGCGCGCGCGGCTGGAGCGACGTGGCGTCGCGGCCACCTTCGCGCTCGTTTTCGTAGTGCTCGGCAGTGCCTGCGCTACCCGACCGGCCGCGGCGCCGCGCGCAGTCGCTCCTTCCGTGAGTCCGACCGCGAGCACGCCGGCGAACGACGGTGATGGCGACACCGACGAGCCCGACGAGGATACGCGCGCCGCGAACGACACCGATTCCCTACGTGGTGAGGGCGAGCCCGCCGGCCCGTGCCCGGCCGACATGGTGCTCGTCGCCGTCGCCTCGCCGTCGCCTCGGCGCTTCTGCGTCGACAAGTACGAGGCGTCGCTCGTCGAGGTGCTCGCGGACGGCACGGAGAAGCCGTTCCCCCACTACCTCCCCGTCGACGGTCACGACGTTCGGGCCGTGAGCAAGGCGCACGCCTTTCCTCAGGGGTACATCAGCGAGGTGCAGGCGCAGGACGCATGCGGCGCGTCGGGCAAGCGCCTCTGCAACCACGACGAGTGGAAGACCGCGTGCATGGGGCCGGCTCACACGACGTTCCCCTACGGAGAAGCACGTCAGCCGGGGACGTGTGCCGACAACGGCAAGAGCGCGGTCGTCGCGGTGTTCGGCGCGAAGGCCGTCGCTGCAAGCACGCCAAGCACGCCCGTCGCGCCGTCATCGCCGGCGCCGGTGAGCGCCGCGACGAGCTCACAGTCCGCCAAGCACTCTCGCGCCACCAAGGGCCGCGCCGCGCAGACCACGAAGCCGCGCGCCACGGCCTCCAAGGCGACGAAGGGACACGCGCGGCCACCCCCGAAGAAGGGCGTGCGCCACACGGCGAAGACGAGCGCCCGCCCCGCATCGGTGGATCCCGGCGTCTGGGCGAAGCTCAACGATCCCGCGCTCGGCCAGGTGGATGGCGCGCTCTCCAAGACCGGCGAGCACGAAGGCTGCGTCAACGGCTTCGGAGCGTTCGACATGGTCGGCAACCTGCACGAGTGGGTGGCGACCGACCCTCTCGCAATTCACGGCACCTTCGCCGGCGGCTACTACCTCGATACGTCGATCAACGGCGACGGCTGCAACTACCGAACGGTCGCGCACGCGCACGAGTACCACGACTACTCCACGGGTTTTCGCTGCTGCTCCGGAGCCGCAGCGCCAGCGCCTTGAATTCGTGCCAGGAGGCGGTATAGGACCGCCCGCCAATGACGCACCGATCGACCGCCTCCCTTGCCCTCGCCGCCGTCGCCTGCGTGGCTCTCGCCGCCGTCGCCTGCACGCAGACGAACGTGGTCAACGAGACCACCCCTTCGCTGCCTCCTGACAGCGGCGCTGCGGCGGATGGCGCGGGCACCGGCGACGCGGGCGAGCGCCCGACCACGCGCGTCGAGGGCAAGTCGTCCGATCTCTTCGGCAGCGCGGCGGCGAGCTACGCGTTCGTCGACGACGAGACCGGCGTGGTCGTCAAGGTCGGCTACACCGTCCCTGTGAAGGCGTTCTCGGACGCGCCGGCCGGCGCCCCCTTCCAGGACGACCTCGTCCTCGAGATGCCCAAGGTCGCGCGCGACCAGACGATGCTGAACCACGTGCGCGTCAACTGGCTCACCTCGGGCCACGGCCCGAGCCCCTACAGCGCGCCGCACTTCGACATGCACTTCCAGCGCGGCACGGTCGTCGAGGTCGATGCGATCGACTGCGCCGCCGACAAGCGCCTCCCGCCGACGACCGCCCTGCCCACGGGCTACGGCGCTCCCGAGCTCTGCGTGAACGCGATGGGCATGCACTCCTGGCCGCAGGCCGACAAGGGCAGCACCTGGAAGGGCTCGATCATCATGGGCTACTGGGCCACCAAGGTGAGCTTCATCGAGCCGATGATCCCGAAGGCCACGCTCCTCGAGAAGAAGACCTTCGAGCTGCCCATCAACAAGCCCGCCTCGACCGGCGGCGCGCACACGCTCTACCCGCGCCGCCTCACGGCGAAGTATGACGAGGCCGCCGCGTCGTATTCGTTCGAGTTCGACCAGTTCGACGAGATCGACTGAGCTCGCGCGACCAAACGACCTCCGCCTCGCATCAGAGGAGTACGACGTCCCGACTCGTCGTATGCTCGGGAACTTTCCTCAGGCCCATCGCACGTCGCGCTCGTGAACACGGCGCGCAACCTGTCTCGGCCCGAGGTCCCGCGCACCACAGACGGAGCATGTGAGAACGATGGCACTCTGGGAAGACTTCAAGAAGTTCGCGTTCAAGGGCAACGTCGTCGATCTCGCGGTCGGTGTGATCATCGGCGGTGCGTTCGGCGGCATCGTCAAGGCGCTCGTCGACGACCTGATCATGCCGGTCGTGTCGCTCGCGCTGCCGAGCGGTGACTGGCGCGCCGCAGCGTACGTGCTGAAGGCCGGCGCCACTCCAAAGGAGGACGTCGCCATCAAATACGGCGATTTTTTCGGCGTCACGCTCAACTTCATCATCGTCGCTTTCGCGCTGTTCCTCCTCGTCTCGCACCTCTTGAAGGCCCTCAAGGTGGTCAAGGACGCGCCGCCGCCGGACGTGAAGGAGTGCGCCTTCTGCCTCGAGTTGATCCCGAACAAGGCGACGAAGTGCAAGGCGTGCACGTCGGAGCAGCCCGCAAAGGTGTGAGCCCACGATGGCTTCGAAGAAGGAGATCCTCGAGGTCGCCGGTCGCGAGGTCACGGTAACGAACCCGCAGAAGCTCTATTTCCCCGCTGCGGGGTACACGAAGCTCGACCTCGTCCGCTACTACGTCGCGGTCGCGGAAGGCGCGATCCGCGGCGTCGCGGGCCGGCCGATGGCCCTCAAGCGCTACGTCGACGGGATCGACGAGCCGCCGTTCTTCCAGAAGCGAGCGCCTGACTCGCGCCCGGAGTGGATCGAGACGGTGCGCCTCTCGTTCCCCTCGGGGCGCACCGCCGACGAGATCGTCGTGCGCGACGCGGCGCAGCTCGTGTGGATCGCCAACCTCGGGTGCGTCGACCTGAATCCGCACGCCATACGCGCGGACGACCTAGAGCACCCCGACGAGCTGCGCATCGATCTCGATCCGCAGCCCGGCATCCCGTGGAAGCAGATCGTCGACGTCGCGATGGTGACCCGGCAGGTGCTCGAACAGGCCGGACTCGTCGGCTGGCCCAAGACGAGCGGTTCGCGAGGCATCCACGTCTACGCGCGCATCGCGCGCGAGTGGGGGTTCGACGAGGTCCGGCGAGCGGCGCTGGCCGTGGCGCGTGAGGTGGAGCGCCGCGCGCCCGCGATCGCGACGAGCAAGTGGTGGAAGGAGGAGCGCCACGGCGTCTTCCTCGACTACAACCAGAACGCGAAGGATCGCACGGTCGCGAGCGCTTACTCGGTGCGGCCGACCCCGGACGCGCGCGTCTCGATGCCGGTGTCGTGGGAGGAGCTCGCGACCTGCGATCCGGGCGACTTCACCGTGAAGACGGTCCCTTCGCTCTTCGCGAAGCAGGGCGACGCGCACGCGCGTATCGACGACAAAGCCGGTTCGCTCGCGACGCTGCTCGAGGTATCGACGCGTCACGAGAGCGAGGGCATGGGTGACGCTCCCTGGCCGCCCCACTACGCGAAGACGGCTGGCGAGCCGCCGCGGGTCGCGCCCTCACGCGCGAAGTCCGCCCTGAAGCCCCCTCCGCGTGCGAAGGCGCCGCTCGTGATCGTGGCGAAGGCCGCGCTCAAGAGAGACGCGCTCGAGGGCCTCGATCGCTGGAAGGCTCGCCATCCCACGGCGGCCGCGCATCTCATCCCCGACGACGTGCTCGTCGATGCGATGCGCGGGCGTTCCACCGCCTGGTACCGTATCCGCGTGAACCTGCGCCACGTCCCCGACCACGAGCGCCCACCGGTGGAGCCTCCCGACCCCGACTACGAACCCACGTGGGGCGCCCCGCCGCCCTAGCGCGTCGCGTGGAGCGGGGTGGTCTCGAGGTCGAAGTGGAGCGTCGCGTTGGCGAGATCGGAATGGTGAAGCGTCGTCGACGTCGGCGCGCCGTTCCGGGTCACGGCGCGCGGGAAGCGATGCTGCTTGCTCGCCGCCGGCGCGTCGATGACCAGCGAACCGCCTGCGATGGCGAGCGTCGCACGGGGGAAGAGCGGGCTCCCGAGCACGTAGCGATCGGTCCCGGCGATCGGGTAGAGGCCGAGCGACGCGAACAGATAGAACGCGCTCATCGTTCCTCCGTCGTCGTTGCCAGGCAGCCCGTCGGGACCGTCACCGTAGTGCGCGAGCGTCGTCCAGCGCGTCCAGCGCGCGGTGCGCTCGTGATCGCCGACCGCCGAGAAGATCCACGACGAGAAGAGCACGGGCTCGTTCGATGCCCAGTAATACGGGTTCGGCAGGAACGCCGGCGAAGTCGCTCCGCAGGCAGCGCGCGTGAACAGCTGCTCCGCACGGGCGATCATCATGTCCTTGCCCATCCGCGCGGCCAGACCCTCCGCGTCGTGCGGCACCATGAAGTTGTAGTGCCATGGCGTCCCCTCCGCGAAGTCGGTGCTCATCGCGATCGGGTTGGGCTCGTCCGAGCTCCCGTCGCGGCGATGACCGACGAAGAGATGAGACCGCTCGTCGTAGACCTTCTGCCACGCCTTGCCGCGCGCGTGGAACGTGGCGGCGTCCGCGCTCTCGCCGAGCGCCGCCGCAAGCTCACCGAGCGCATGATCGGCGCTCGCGTACTCGAGCGTGATGGCCGCGCTCGAGCTCCCGGTCTCGGTCGGGACGTACCCGATCGAGAGGTAGTCCTCCATCGAGTCACGGCCGCCCTTGCCAGCCGCGCGAGGCGCCATCGCCTGGTGGCGGGCGATCGCGTAGGCGCCCGGAGCGTCCCAGTCGCGCACGCCCTTCACGTAGGTATCGGCGAGGACGATCGTGCCGCCGTCACCGACCATGCCTCCCGATTCGCCTGTCCCGAGCGGCCAGCGCGGAACGAAGCCGCTGTCCTTCGCCATCGCCGTCAGGCTCGCGGCGAGCTCCCGCGCGTCACTCGGGTAGAGGAGCGTGAGGAGCGGATGGAGCGTGCGGTACGTGTCCCAGAGCGAGAAGTCCGTGAAGTACCGGAAGCCCTCGGCGTGGTGCACGCCGTCGTCGATGCCTCGGTAGGTCCCGTCGACGTCCGACGCGAGCGTCGGCATGAGCGACGTGTGGTAGAGCGCGGTATACGCGATGCGGCGATCGCGATCGCTCCGCGCATCGATGCGGAGCGCCGCCAGTCGCGACGCCCACGTCGAGTCAGCGGCGGTGCGCACCGCGTCGAACGGCGCGCGCTCGGCCTCGAGGTTGGCGCGCGCGTGCGCGACGTCCACGAAGGAGAGACCGACGGCGACCTCGACGACCGGGCTCGCGCCATCGAAGTGAAGGTACGCGCCCGCATCGGTACCGCTCGCCGCGAGAGCCTCGCCCGTGACGCCGCCCGTGTACGTCCCCTGCGCCGAAAAAGCGCGGTCGAAGCGCGCGACGAAGTGGAGCCGCACGCCGCCCGAGCGCGAGGAGTAGCTGCCGTTCACGTGCGAGGTGCCATGCACCTCGTGGGCAACGGGATCGATCGTGAGGTCGGCATCGGCAATCGCGAGGCCGTCGGCGAGGAGGTGGCCGACGTCGAGGAGCACCACCTCGTCCGCGCCGCTCGCGAACGTGTAGCGCATGACGGACACGCGCGGCGTCGCCGTGAGCTCCACGCGAACCTGGGTGTCGGCGAGAGTGACCGCGTAGTAGCCGGGCCTGGCGACCTCGGTGTCGTGCGAGAAGTGCGAGCCGTGCGAGCGCGGGCGAGCCTTCGCGGCGGTCATGCCGACGGTCGGCATGAGGGCGATGCCGCCGTAGTCGGCGATGCCAGCGCCATGCAGGCGCGCGAGGCTGAAGCCCTCGATGGTGTCGTCCCCGTACGCGTAGCCGGAGCAGTGCGAGAACGCCTCGGACTTGCCGCCCTTGCTGGTGTCGGGCCCGGGCTTGGCCATGCCGAACGGCATCTGCGGGCCGGGGTACGTCGTTCCCACGGCGAAGCCGACGCCCCCCGTACCGATGCGCGGGTCGACCCACTGCGTGAGCGGCTCGGCGGAGGGCGTCGCGGTGCTCGTCGCATCGTCGGCGACGGCGTCGACCGGATCGCAGAACACGTCATCCTCGTCGACACGCACCGGGCCCACCGCCGCGGGCGGGTGTGCTCCACTCGACGAACAGGCGCTCGCGACCACGAAAATGCCGAAAACGAAGGGCAAAGAGCGATGCACCGGCGGTGCTTACCACAGCCCCGCATGCGCCCCGGCCGGCTCGTCGAAGTGAGACGCTGTCGTGCTCGATTTCACTCCGGGGAGCGCTCGCGGACCTCGCTCCCGAAGATCGCCTTCAGCTCGAACGGCGCGCTCACCTCCAGCTGGTCGTAGCGGCAATCGGACGGCGGCTTGTCCGGCCGCCAGCGCTTGAAATGCGTCGCGTGGCGAAAGCGCGTGCCCTGGAGGTGGTCGTAGCCCACCTCCGCGACGAGCTCGATGCGGAGCGGCTCCCACGACAGATCCTTGCCCGCGTTCCACCGGCTCGTCGCGCCCGGCTTGCGCTGTTTGTCGTCCGTCCACTCCGCCCACTTCGACCACGGGTGGCCCTCGCGTGCGTTCTCTCGCAGCGGCTCGAAGAGCTTCGCGAGCTTCGCGCGCTCCTCGCGCTTGAAGGAAGCCGCGACGCCGACATGGTGAAGGACGCCCTCGGCATCGTGGAGGCCGAGCAACATCGAGCCGACGAGCTCACCCTTCGCGTCCTTGTACCAGCGGAAGCCCGCGACCACGCAGTCGGCGGTCCGCGCGTGCTTGATCTTCATCATCGCGCGCTTGCCTGGGAGGTAGCCGAGGTCCTTCGGCTTCGCCATCACGCCGTCGAGGCCAGCCCCCTCGAAGCGACGGAACCAGTCCGCGGCGACGGCGGGGTCGCTGGTGATGGGGGTGAGATGGACGGGCGCCTTCGCCCTGCCTAGCACCGCCTCCAGCTTCGCGCGGCGCTCGACCTGCGGCACGTCGCGAAGATCTTCATCACCCAGCGCGAGGAGATCCCACGCGACGAACGAAGACGGCGCCTCCTTCGCGAGCTTCGCGACCCGTGACGCCGCGGGATGAATGCGTACGAGCAGCGCGTCGAAGTCCAGCACACCGCCGGTCGCGATGACGATCTCCCCGTCGAGCACGCAGTGCGTCGGCAGCTCGGCGCGCAGCGGGTCGAGCAGCTCCGGGAAGTAGCGATTGAGCGGCTTCTTGTCCCGGCTCTGGATCGTGATCTCATCGCCGTCCTTGAAGACGAGCGCGCGGAAGCCGTCCCACTTCGGCTCGTAGATCCAGGAATCACCGGTGGGAATGGAGCTGGCGAGCTTCGCCAGCATGGGCTCGATCGGCGGTCGGAACGGGAGTGCCACGCCGGCAGGTTATCGCCGTCAGGCGATCTCGGCGACGATCACCGTCACGTTGTCGGGGGCGCCGCCCTCCTTCGTGAGCGAAATGAGCGCGTTGGCCGCCTTTGCGAGGTCGCCGGGGGGCTTGGCGATCGCATTGATCGTCGCGTCGTCGACGACGTTGGTGAGGCCGTCGGAGCAGAGCAGCAGCCTGTCACCCACGGCGAGCGAGATGCGTCCGAGCACCACGCGGACCATCTGTTGCCCCATCACCTGGAGGATGATGTTCTTGCGCGGTGAAGCCTCCGCCTCGGCAGGCGTCATCACACCGGCGTCGACGAGCATCTGCACGTAGCTCTGGTCGTGCGTGACCTGGCCGATCACGCCGCCGCGAATGAGGTACGCGCGGGAGTCGCCGATCTGCGCGACATAGGCGGTCATGCCGTTCAGGAGCACCGCGGTGAGCGTCGCGCCCATACCGCGGCGATCGGCGCGCTTTCCGGCTTCGTGCACCTTCTCGCTCGCCACCTCGATCACCCGGCGGAGCATCTCGCCGTCGGCGGCCTTGTCCTTCACGGCGCGCAGCATTCCGCCGAGCACGCCCTCGACCGAGAGCGCGCTGGCGACCTCACCGGCCTTCGCGCCGCCCATGCCGTCCGAGACGACCAGGAGCACGCCGCCCTTCCCCGTCGGCCACTCTGCCGTGGTGCCGCCCTGCCATCGCTGCGCTTTCGACAGCTCTGCCATGGTGAACGAGTCCTCGTTCGCCTCCCGCACCAGGCCTCGGTCCGTCTGACCGAAGGCACGCACGACCGCGCCGCTCATCGGTGAATTCCGCTCTGCATGACGCGGAGCGCGCTGAGGCACGTTGCCACGCAGCAGCTCGAGCGCGTCAGTCGCTTCAACATGAACAGACAGGTCTACCTCAAGCTCCAGTCGCTTCGATAGAAGATCGTTCGAGCCGCTGCCCGTAGATGAGCTCGTCGCTATCGAGCCGTCCGACGCTGTGTCATTGGCCGCGCCGCCGAGAAGACGGGACGTGCCAGAGCGCCACGCGAGGCATCACGGGACGTCGACGATGCGGATCGGAAGCTCAGCGGAGAGCTCTCTACGGAGGAGAGGCATTGCCACGTTGTAGACCGGCGTCCCCGACCGGGTGCGCCCTTCGAGTGCG